>NZ_CP132333.1:3333678-3636739 GCF_030758935.1 Geothrix sp. PMB-07 | reverse complement strand
GCGCCTGGCGGAGCAGGTCCAAGTCGCCCTCGTGCTCCACCTCCTCTGTGGCTTCAGCGTGGCGGAACTGGCCCAGGCTTTCCTCACCACTCCGGCCGCCATGGAGAAGCGGCTGGGCCGGGCCAAGAAGGTGTTGGCCGCGTCAAAGCGGCTCTTCGACCTGGGGCGTCCCGCCCAGCTGGCCGCCCGGCTGCCTGCCGTGCACCGGGCCCTCTACCTGCTCTTCAACGAGGGGTTCCACGGAGCGAACCCCGAGCACGCGGTCCGGGAGGAGCTCTGCCAGGAAGCCATCCGCCTCACCCGGCGCCTGCTGGACCATCCCTTCTCGGCCACCCCAGCCACCCACGCGCTGCTGGCCCTTCAGTTGCTGAACAGTGCCCGCCAGCCCGGCCGCCTCGGTGGGGACGGTCGGCTGCAGGCGCTGGACCAGCAGGACCGGGGACGCTGGCATGCGGCACAGGTGGAGGAGGGTCTGACGCATCTCGGGCTTTCGGCCCAGGGGGCGGAGCTCAGCGTCTACCACCTGGAGGGGGCCATCGCAGCCCAGCACGCCTCGGCCCCGGGGCCCGAGGCCACGGATTGGGCGGCCATCGTGGCGCTCTACGACCTCCTGCTGAGTCTGCGCCCCTCGCCCGTGGTGGGTCTGCAGCGGGCCATCGCCCTTGCGCAGCGTGATGGCGCCGAGGCGGGCCTGGAGGCGCTTCATCGGCTGGAAGGGCGGGAGCGGCTGGCCAGGTACCCGTTCTATGCCGCCGCCCTGGGGGAGCTGGAGCGGCGGCGGGGGCGCTTGGACGTGGCCCGGGAGCACCTGAGCCGGGCCCTGAGCCTGACCCGCAACCCTGCGGAACAGGCCTCCCTGGGGGCCCGGCTGGAGGCCTGCGCCGCGATCTGAGGGCGGAGGCTCAGATGGAGAAGTACCTCGCCTGCGGGTGCCAGGCCACCAGGGCGCTGGTGCTGTACTCGGGATCCATCTGGTGGCTCTCGCTGAGGGTCACGCCGATCTCGGCACCGCGCAGCAGGTCCAGGATGGGACCGTTGCCTTCCAGATCAGGGCAGGCGGGGTAGCCGTAGGAGTAGCGGGAGCCCTGGTAGCCCTGGGCGAAGAGGGCGCGGCCCGGCAGGTCCTTGGCGGCGATGCCCAGCTCGGCGCGGATGCGGGCGTGGAGGCGCTCCGCGTAGGCTTCGGTGAGTTCGGTGGCCAAGCCGTGGAAGGCGAAGTAGTCCGCGTAGCCGTCTTCCTTGTAGAGCTTGGCCGCGTGATCCGCCGCCGCCTGGCCCAGGGTGACCAGCTGCACGGCGAGCACATCGGTGGCGTCGGCTCGGAAGAAGTCGCTGATGCAGAGGCGACGTCCGGCGGCCTGCCGCGGGAAGCGGAGCCGCGTGAGGGTGCGGGATGGATCGGCCGGATCGAACACGCACAGATCGTCGCCCTCGGCGCGCACGGGGAAGTAGCCATAGCGGGCGCGGGGCTGGAAGAGGCGGTCCTTGGCCAGGCGATCCCGCCAGTAGGCCAGCTGGGGCTCGGCCTTGTCCTTCAGCACGGCGGCGAAGGCCTCGTCGCTCTGGGCGCCCTGGCTGAAGCCCCAGCGGTTGCGGATGAGGGCGAAGTCGTCCAGGTGCTCGAAGAGGTCCACGGGGGAATCCGCTAACTCGCGGATTCCCCAGAAGGGGGGATGGGGTGTGTGTGCGTCATGCCTCACCCAGCTGCTCTGGCCAGCTTCGGTCAGGGGCACGGAGGCGCTGCCTCGGCGGATGACCGTGATGGCATCGCCTGACTGGGTGGGCGACACCGGTGCGGGCACGGCGGTGTCACCCGCGGCCAACGCCTGCATGTGGCGCAGGCCCTCGAAGGCATCCTCGGCGTAGTAGACGGAGCCCCGGTAGCTGCGGCGGCAGTCCCCTTCCACGTAGTCGCGGGTGAGGGCGGCGCCGCCGAGGATGACCGGCACCTTGAGATCCAGCGACTCCATGAAGTGGAGGTTCTCCTTCATGATCACGGTGGATTTCACCAGCAGGCCCGAAAGGCCGATGGCATCGGCGGGCCAGGTTTCGTACTCCTTCAGGATGGCCTCGATGGGCTGCTTGATGCCCAGGTTCTTCACCTCGAAACCATTGTTGCTGAGGATGATGTCCACCAGGTTCTTGCCGATGTCATGCACATCGCCTTTCACCGTGGCCAGCAGGATGCGGCCCTTCTGGTAGTTGGATTCGCGGGGCAGGTGCGGCTCGATGCGCTTGATGGCGGCCTTCATGGCCTCCGCGCTCTCCAGCACGAAGGGGAGCTGCATCTCGCCGGCGCCGAACCGTTCACCCACCACCTTCATGGCGGCCAGCAGGGTTTCGTTGATGAGCTTCAGGGGATCGTGGTCCTTGAGGGCCTCGTCCACGTCGGCCAGGATGGCCTGCTTCTCGCCGTCCAGGATGCCGCGGTGCAGGCGCTCCAGCACGGGCAGGTCGGCGCGGTGGTCGTCCACCACGGCGGCCTTGCGGTCACTGAAGCGGGCCATGAGCGCCTTCAGGGGATCGTAGCCCTCGGCGCGGCGGTCGAAGATCAGGTCTTCCACGATCTTCCGGTCGTCGGGATCGATCTTGGCCACGGGGATGACCTTCGAGGCGTTGAAGATGGCCATGTCCAGGCCGTGCTTCACGCCGTGATAGAGCATCAGCGCGTTGAGGATGTGGCGGGTGGCGGGGTTCAGACCGAAGCTCACATTGCTCACGCCGAGGATGGTCATGACGCCGGGCAACTCGGCCTTGATGAGCTTCAGGGCCTCCAGCGTTTCGATGGCGGAGCCCCGGAACTCTTCATCGCCGCTGCCCAGGGTGAAGGTCAGCGGGTCGATGATGAGATCGCCGGGATCGAGGCCGTACTCGCCCACGACGAGGGCGTAGAGGCGCTTGGCCACTTCCAGTTTCTGTTCGCGGCTCTTGGCCATGCCGCGCTCGTCGATGGTGAGGGCCACCACGGCGGCGCCGTAGGTCTTGCACAGATCGAGAATGGCCCTGGCCTTGGTTTCGCCATCCTCAAAGTTGATGGAGTTGATGACGCACTTGCCGGGTGAGCGCTGCAGGGCCTTCTCGATGACGGGAAATTCCGTACTGTCGATCATGAGCGGCAGGGTGATCTGGGAAATGAGACGGCTCAGCAGCTCGTCGGCGTCGCGCACCTCGTCGCGGCCCACGTAGGCCACGCAGAGGTCCAGCAGGTGCGCGCCTTCACGCTGCTGCTCTTTGGCCAAGGTGATCATGCCATTCCAGTCCTCGGCGGCCAGCAGATCGCGGAATTTTTTCGAGCCGTTCGCATTGGTCCGCTCGCCCACGATGAGGGGCGCGGGTTCCTGCTTGAGGGCCACGCTCTGGTAGAGGCTGGCGGCGCTCCGCTCCAGCTTCGGGGTGCGCTTCGGCGCATTGAGCTTTTCCACGCCCGGCGCCAGGGCGCGGATGTGGTCCGGCGTGGTGCCGCAGCAGCCGCCCAGGATGGCGATGCCGAACTCCTTGGCTGCGTGCAGCACCTTGGGAGCGAAGCCTTCGGGATCGAGAGGGTAGACCACCTGGCCGCCGCGGTTCTCTGGCAGGCCGGCGTTGGGCAGGCAGCTGATGCGGAAGGGGCTGGCCTCACAGAGCGTCTGCAGGTGCTGGTGCATCTCGTCGGGGCCCGTGGCGCAGTTGAGGCCCAGCACATCGATGCCCAGGGGCTCCAGGCTGGTGAGCACCGCGGAGATGTCGGAGCCCACCAGCAGGGTGCCCGTGGTTTCCACCGTGGCCTGCACCCAGAGGGGGATGCGGCGTTTCTTTGCGGCCATGGCCTCCTTGGCGGCGCGCACGGCCACCTTGATCTGGCCCAGGTCCTGGCAGGTCTCGATGAGGATGGCGTCGGCGCCGCCGTCCAGCAGGCCGTCCATCTGCACACGGTACGAAGCCAGCAGCTCGGCGTAGCTCACGTGGCCCAGGGTGATGAGCTTGGTGCCGGGGCCCACGGAGCCCACCACGAAGCGGGGGCGGTCGAAGCTGCGGGCGACTTCCTTGGCGAGGCTCGCGGCCTGCACGTTCAGTGCGTAGGCCTTGTCGGCGAGGCCGAATTCGCTGAGCACCAGGGGATTCGCGCCGAAGGTGTTGGTCTCCACCGCGTCGGCTCCGGCGCGGAAGTAGCTCTCGTGGATCTCGCGGATCCACTGGGGGCGCCGCTCCACCAGCAGGTCCACGCAGCCTTCCAGGGCGGCGCTGCCGTAGTCGTCGGCGGTGGGCTTGCGGGCGAAGATCTGCGTGCCCATGCCGCCATCCAGCAGCAGTACTTTGTCGCGGAGCAGGGTCTCAATGCTGGTCATGGAAAAACCTCTCGTTCGCCACAGATGAACACGGATGGACACAGATGAAAGGCACTGCACTCGTGTCGGTGGGGGTGTCTGCCTGATCGCTATTCGATCCGTGTTCATCCGTGTTCATCTGTGTTCATCCGTGGCTAAAGGCCCAGGTAGTCGATGGCGATGTCGCCGTGGACGGCCACCTGGCAGGCCAGGCGCTGGTCAGCGGGGGCGTCCAGGCCTTTCAGGAAATCGCGTTCCTCGGGGCCCGCCTCGCTGCAGTGGGAAAGCCCCTCGCTGACCCGCACACGGCAGGTTCCGCAGGAACCGGTGCGGCAGCCGAAAGTGATGTCGGCCCCCGCCGCGTCGGCGATGGCCTGCAGGGAGGTGCCCGCAGGGGCCTCCACCAGCATGTCCTCAAGGAGGAAATGGACCTTCACCATGGGGCCTCCAGTTTGGGCAGCAGGGGCGCCACCAGCTCGACCTGGCCGAAGGGCGCGGAAAGCTGCAGCCCGCGGACGCGGGGCCGGATGAGCTCGATGACTTCGCGGGCGATGTCGAGACCTTCTTTCAGCTGATCCTCGCCGCTGGGCCACTTGGCCATGCGGGCCAGCACCGACTTGGGCACGTAGGCGCCGGGCACCTCGTTGGCCATGAACTCGGCATTGCGCAGGCTCTTGAGGGGCCAGATGCCGGCGATGATGGGCAGGCCGCCCTTGCTGTCCAGGGACTCCGTGAAGTCGAGGAAGCGGAAGAGGGTCTCTGCATCGAAGACGGGCTGGGTGATGGCCCACTGGGCGCCAGCCTCCACCTTGTAGCGGAAGCGGGCCTTCTCGCGCTCCATGTCGGCGGCCACGGGATTGGCGCCGACGCCGACGCTGAACGAGGTGGGCTTGCCGATGCTGGCGCCGCCCAGATCCAGGCCCGTGTTCAGGCGCTTGAGCATGTTCACCAGGCCGATGGCATCCACATCGAAGACAGCCGTGGCCTGAGGGTACGGCCCCAGCTTCGGTGGATCGCCTGTAACCGCCAGGAGATTGCGCAAACCCAGGCCCGCAGCGCCCAGCAGATCGCTCTGCATGCCCAGCAGGTTCCGGTCGCGGCATGCGTAATGAAGGATCGTCTCCAGCCCCACCTGCTGCTCGATGATGAGGGCCGTGGCCAGCGCACTCATGCGCGCCATGGCGCGGGGGCCATCCGGCACGTTGATGGCATCCACACCCAGGGCGCGGCACTGGCGCGTTTTGGCCAGCAGCTTGTCGTACTCCATGCCCTTGGGGGGCACCAGCTCCACGGTGTGGATGAACTCGTTCTGGGCCAGCTTGAGGCTGAAGCGGCTGCGGAAGGGGAAGGGCACCTCGGGCTGCGGCTGTTCGTGGGGTTTGATCTCGAAGCCGCCACCGCCCTGCACGAAGGCGCGCTCCTGGCGGAAGGCGCTGCGCATGGCGCGGATGTGCGCCGCCGTGGTGCCGCTGCAGCCGCCGACGGCCCGGGCGCCCGCAGCGAGAGCGCGTCCCGCGAAGCCGCCGAGATACTCAGGGCTGGCGCCGTAGATGAGGCGGCCGTCGACCATGTGAGGCAGGCCCGGGTTGGGCATGAGGGCGATGGGTTTGGCGGTGACGGCCTTGAGACGTTCCAGCAGGCGCAGGTGCGGCGCGGGGCCGTTGCCGCCGATGAGGCCGACCATGTCGGCGCCCCAGCCGTCAAGCTGCTTGATGAACCAGTCGGGTTCGGCACCGAAGAGAGCCTGGCCATCCTCGTTGGTGGTCATGAGTGCAGCGATGGGAAGATCGCTGAGTTCCTGCACGGCGAGGATGGCCTGATGGATCTCGTTGAGATCCTCGAAGCCCTCCAGCACCAGAAGGTCCGCGCCCGCTTCGATGAGGGGCAGGGCCTGTTCGCGGAAGGTGGCGCGGGCCTCGTCGTACGAGGTGGGCCCCCAGGGTTCGATGCGCACACCCAGCGGGCCGATGCAGCCCGCCACCCAGGCCTGGGAGTTCTGCTGCGCGATGGCGCGCTTGGCCAGCTCCACGCCGGCGCGGTTGATGGCGTCGAGATCGCCCTCCAGGCCCCGGGCGGCCAGCTTCAGGCGGCCCGCGCCCCAGGTGTTGGTGGTGAGCACCGTGGCGCCCGCGGCGAGGAATTCGCCATGGATGGCCAGCAGCAGATCCGGCGACTTGAGGTTGCACTCCTCGAAGCTGCGCTGCAGGGTGATGCCGCGGTCGTGCAGGGCCGTGGCCGTGCTTCCGTCGAAGAGGAAACACTCGCCAGCTTCAAGGGCCTGCCTGAAAGTGGGATGGGTCATGGATGCGCCTATGCAGGGCAGTCCGTTGATCGGCATCCAGGTTGGCTAAGGTCAGTCTGTAACATTCGGTATCTTCCCCCCGGACATGCCGGGGGCAGGAATTGGCACCTTGCGTAAGCAGGTTGCCAAGGTTTCACAGGGCCTTTCCCTCCACCTTTCTGGATAACGCTCTTGGACTGCCAAAGATCAAGCCACAAGGATGAATGAAGCAGGCGGTCGCCGTCAAGGCGCCGCTGGCAAAATCAAGGCTTGGCTGTGGCTCGCCGCGGCCGCTGCCGCCAGGGAGCAGGGGCTACCAGGCCAGCAGTCGGATCACCTCGGCGCGCACTGAAGTGGCGCTGGGCAGGTAGGCAGCTTCCAGCGGCGGGCTGGCGGGCGTGGGGATGTCCGCCGCGCCCAGGCGCAGCACGGGGGCATCCAGCCAGGGGAAGCAGGTTTCGCCGATGCGGGCGGCCAGCTCGGCACCGGGGCCGTAGGTGCGCGAGGCCTCCGTGAGCACCACCACGCGGTGGGTGCGCCGGGCCAGATCCTCGATGGCCGCGTCGTCCAGGGGCCAGAGGGTGCGCAGGTCCAGCACGGCCACGTCGAGATCGGCCACAGCCTCCAGGGCCACGTGCTGCGCAGCGCCGTAAGTGACGATGCAAGCGGCGGCGCCATCCTTGCGCAGGGCGGCTTCGCCCAGGCGGGCGGTGGGCGCTTCCTCCCACTGATCCTTCAGGCGCCGGTAGAGGTGCTTGTGCTCGAAGAAGAGCACGGGATCTGGGTCGTCGATGGCGGCGCGCAACAGGGCGTAGGCATCGCGCACGGTGCCCGGCGCCACCACCTTCAGGCCGGGGCTGCCCAGGAAATGCCCCTCGGGGTTCTGGCTGTGGAAGGGGCCGCCGCCGTTGCCTGCGCCCGAGGGGCCGCGGAACACCACCGGCACGCTGGCACCCCAACGCCAATGGGCCTTGGCGGCGAAGTTCACCATGAGATCCGAGCCCAGCAGCGCAAAATCCATGAACTGGAATTCCGCCACGGGCCGCTGGCCCATGAGGGCCGCGCCAATGGCGGCGCCTGCGATGGCCTGCTCCGAGATGGGCGTGTCCAGGACGCGGTCCCGGCCAAAGCGCTCCAGCAGCCCTTCCGTGGCGCGGAAGGCGCCGCCGTAGACACCAATATCTTCGCCGAGGCAGCACACCCTCCCATCGGCCTCCATGGCGTCGAAGAGGGCTTGGCGGATGGCCTCGACGTAGGTGCCAGAGAAGGCGCTCACGCGGATCGCCCTTTCAGGCGCAAGACACACCACGGAGGCACGGAACCCACGGCGGTGTTACGGAGGCGCCGTGCATGGGCCAGCGGGGCCGGGGTCCCCAGTGCCCTCTGTGTCTTCGTGGTAAAGCCCTTCATTTCTCCTCCAGCAGGTCGCGTTCCGCCAGCCACTCGTCGTTGAAGACGCTGCTGAGGTAGCGGCCTGTGCCATCGGGGAATACGGTGACGATGCGGGCGGGCCGCTCGCGCGGTGGGAGGGTCTTGGCCACCTGCAGCACCGCCCAGAGGGCCGCGCCGCTGGAACCGCCGCCGAGGATGCCCTCTTCCCGCACCAGGCGCCGCGCCTGCTGGAAGGCCTCCCGGTCCGTCACCTGGTGCATGGCGTCGATCACGCTGAAGTCCATGGTGTGGATGAGGAATTCGTCGCCCAGCCCTTCCAGCTTGTAGGGCGCGGCTTTCGGATTCGGTTCGCCGCGGAAGTGGGGCGAGAAGACCGAACCCATGGGGTCCACGGCCACCACCTTGATGTTCGGATCCTTCTCTTTCAGGTAGCGTCCCACGCCGCCAATGGTGCCGCCGGTGCCCGCGCCCGCCACGAAGTAGTCGATGCGGCCCTCCATCTGCTCCCAGATTTCCGGGCCGGTGCCGTGGTAGTGGGCGGCGTTGTTCTCCCGGTTCTCGTGCTGGTCGGGGAAGTAGCAGTTCGGCGTTTCCCGGGCCAGGCGCGGCGTGATGTTGTTGTAGCTGTCCGGGTGCTCGGGCGGCAGGCTGGTGTCCACCTTGTGCACCAGCACGCCGAGGGCCAGCAGCTGGTTCAGCTTTTCCTGCGAAATGGTGTCACGCACCACCACCTTGAGCTTGTAGCCCTTCTGGATGGCCATGAGGGCCAGGCCCATGGCGGTGTTGCCCGAGGAATTTTCGATGATCATGTCGCCGGGTTTCAGGCGGCCGTCGCGTTCGGCGGCCTCGATCATGTACTTGGAGATGCGGTCCTTGCTGCTGCCCATGGGGTTCATGAACTCGAGTTTGGCGAAGACCTCCACCGGCAGGTTCTCGACGACGCGACGCAGCCGGACCAGGGGCGTGTTGCCGATGGCCTCCAGGACGCTGCCGCAGGGCTTCCGGTAATGCATGTCTTCCTCCAAGAACCCAGTATGACCGGCGGTGCGCCGGGAGGCTGGGCCGATGGAAGCGGCCTTTGGACTGGTGATTCGTTGAATTTGGATTAAGATTCTATGAATCCATGTTTTCACTTATTTTTCTAAGAGATCTACCCGCCGCAGAAGAGGTCTCCCGTGCGCATCAGGAATGTCCATACGCCGATTTGGGGACTGGTGGCTGCTGTGGTGCTTGGGCTGGGCTGCGGCGGGGAAAGCGTTCCGGCCAAAGGTTCAGCGGCCTCGGTGAGTGTCACTCTGGATGCGAATCCGAAGACCCCGATCACCCAGGGGGGCTCGGTTTCCTTCACGGCCACCGTGAGCGGTTCGGCCAACACCGCCGTGACCTGGACGGTGGACAATGTGGTCGGTGGCAACACCACTGTGGGGACGCTGGTCGGAGCGGGCGTCACCGCGACGTACACCGCACCGGCGACGGCAGGCGCCCACACCATCAAGGCCACGAGCGCGGCGGACCCCAGCAAAAGCGCTTCAGTGGATGTGACCGTCACGGCCTCTCTGGTTCAGGTGTCCTTGAATCCGGTGACGGCCACCCTTGCTTCTGGAGCCACCCAGGCCTTTACCGTCACGGTGAGTGGCACCACCAATGCCGCCGTGACTTGGAGCGTGGATGGTGTCACTGGAGGCAATGCCTCAGCGGGAACCCTTGCGGGCACCGGTGCTACGGTCACCTACACGGCACCGACGGCCCCTGGCGGTCACACCATCAAGGCCACCAGTGCCGCGGATCCTTCCAGAAACGCCACGGCCAGTGTCACGGTGACCGGCACCTCAAGCAGCGTCACTGGGGTGTCTGTGAGCCCCGGGACTTTGAGCCTGACCGCTGGAGCCCAGGGCCAGTTCACGCCCACTGTTTCGGGAACGGGTTCGTACAGCACCGCGGTGACCTGGTCAGCGCTGCGGGGCCGCATCACCAGCGCGGGTGTCTACACGGCGCCCAGCACCAGTGGCAGTGACCTGGTGACCGCCACCAGCGTGCAAGACAACACCAAGACGGGCATCGCGGCGGTGACCGTCACGCCGCCTGATCCGGGAAAACCCACCATCACGGGCGTGACGGTCAGTCCCGCGTCCTGGATCCTTGGTGCCAGCGAACAGAAAACGTTCACGGCCACGGTTACGGGCACCGGGGCCTTTAGTCCGGGCGTCACGTGGTCCGCCCAGCGTGGAAACATCGACACCAAGGGACTCTACACGGCGCCCGGCAGCATCGGCAGCGATGTGGTGACCGCCACCAGCAGCGCCGATGCCACGAAATCCGGGGTTTCGGCCATCTCCGTGCAGACGGGATGTGCTCCTGCGCCCACTTCCGCCCAGGTGGTGAACGTACGGAATGCCCCCTATGGCGCAAAAGGGGATGGATCGACGGATGACACCGCGGCCATCCAGGCGGCGGTGAATGCCATGGCGGGTTCGGGGGGAACGGTGTGACGTGCCCCCGAGATTAGGTCCAATCAGGATGAGCCTACTGGGTTGAAAAGGATCTCGTTGGGATTCGCGGAAGGAGCCGTAGGCGACTGGAGTGAATCCCAACGACGCGCTGCTTCGATGGGAGTTATTCCGCCCAGAGGGCCATGGGGCCTGTAGTGATTGTAATCATGACGCCAGTCTTCCGTGATGATTCGAACTTCTCGCAGGCTGGCGAACCAATGCTCATTGAGGCATTCGTCTCTGAACCGTCCGTTAAAACTCTCGCAGGTCCCGTTTTGCATCGGCTTTCCGGGTTGGATGAGATGGTGCTCGATGCCTTGTTGGTGGCGCCACTGATCGAAGATTCGACTGGTGAACTCGGGACCATTGTCCGTTACAAGGATCTCTGGGCGGCCCCGCTCATCAATGATCCGTTCCAGCACTCGAGCCACCCGAAGGCTGGGAAGACTTGTGTCCACTTCAATGGCCAGGCATTCCCGCGTGAAGGTATCCACAACGTTCAGTGTCCGGATCGAACGGCCATCGGCCAGGGCATCCGAGGTGAAGTCCATGGCCCATTGCTCATTCGGCCGGGTCGGAACTCGCAGTTCTCTCCGCATTCCCCCCTTTAGCCGCTTTCGAATTCGTTTCCGAACCGACAGGCCCTCCTCCTTGTAGAGCCGGTAGATCCGCTTCACATTCACGGGGAAGGCCTCCCGGCGAAGCAGCATATGCAGCCGCCGATAGCCGAACCGCTTCCGTTCCCCAGCCAGCTCTATCAACCGCTTGCGTAGCTCCGTCCAATCCACGCGGGTGCTCGGTCGGCGGTAAGCCGATCTCGTCACCCCGAGCAGGATGCAGGCCCGGCGCTCGCTCACGAACTGGCCTTGCACCAGCTCTCGAACGGCCTGCTTTCGTGCGCCGGACCTCACCATTTTTTTGATAGAAGGTGCTTCATCCCCTCAATCTCCAACTCCCGCTTTCCCAAGAGCCGCAGCAGCTGCGCATTCTCCTGCTCCAGTTGCTTCAGCCGACGAGCGTCAGAGACCTCCATCCCCCCAAACTTCGCCTTCCATCGGTGGAATGTTTGTTTGGAAATCCCCAAATCACGGCATAAATCCGGAACCTTCTCTCCAGCCTCATGCCGTTTCAATGCTCGGATGATCTGTTCCTCTGAAAATTGTTTGGCCTGCAACTTGTCCTCCTTTGGACAGGGGCAGTCTCATTCTCGCTGGACCTATTTCTCGGGGGCACGTCAGGTGCTGATCCCGGATGGCACCTACATGGTCAACGCGGTGGCGCGGGGGAGTTCCGGGATCCTGGTGGGGAGCAACCTCACCTTGCGCCTTGGATCGGGCGCCATCCTCAAGGCCATTCCCAACGCCTCTGCCAATTATGAAATCCTCAGCGTCAGGAACGCCAACCGCGTGACCATCGTGGGGGGAACCCTGCTCGGAGACCGGAGCGCCCACCAGGGTTCAAGCGGCGAGTGGGGAATGGGTCTTGCCATCAATGGTTCCGACCAGGTGGTGGTGGACGGACTCACCATTCAGGACTGCTGGGGGGATGGCTTCTATGTGGGCCTCAAGAGCACCCGCGTGACCTTGTGCAATGTGACCGCAGATCACAACCGTCGCCAGGGGATATCGATCACCAGCGTGGATGGCATGGTGGTGAGGCAATCGACCTTCAAGAACACCACGGGGACCCCTCCGGAGAAGGGCATCAATGTGGAGCCAAACGACGGCGAAACCGCGAACAACGTCACGATCACCGGCTGCACCCTCACGAACAATGCAGGGGGTGCGTTTCAGTGCGGTACCCCCTTCGTGGGATCAGCCTTTGGAACGAACCTCATCTTTGACCAGAACCTGGTGAGCGGAAACGGGCTCAATCCCGCCGATGGCGGGTACAAAATGGCCATTAACATCACGGATTTCGATGGGGTTCAGGTCACCAACAACCAGGTTCTGAACAACACCGGCGAAGCGATTCGCCTGACCGATCACGCCACCCACACGCTGGTGAAGGGCAATACGGTGAAGGGAACCCTGCGGGTGCCGGGATCGGAATACTGGACGGGCATCGGCATCCTCATTTCCGACTGCGGGGGGTCCACCATCACCGGGAACACGGTGACCGGCAACGTCGGTCCTGGCATCTGGCAGATCGTGGCGGATTCGACGGTGACCATCAGCGACAACACGCAGAGCGGGAACGGCAGCAACTAGGACGTTCTCTGTCGAGATGCCAGTTGTCGGCCCCGCTAGACTGGTCGGATGCTCGCCTCGCTCCGCATCCAGAATCTGGCCTTGGTGGAAGACCTGTCCCTGGAGTGGGGGCCGGGCTTCACGGTGCTCACGGGCGAAACAGGCGCGGGCAAATCGCTGCTGGTGGATGCCCTCTCGCTGCTGGTGGGCGCCCGGGGGGATGCGGAACTGGTGCGGCATGGTTCGGACCGGGCCACGGTGGAGGCCGTGGTGGAGGGCCGCTTCGAGGCCTGGCAGGCCTTCCTGGCCGACCGGGGCCTGCCCGAAGAGCAGCCCGTGGTGCTGCGCCGCGAGGTGGGTTCGGGCCGGAGCCGGGCCTGGATCAACGGTGCGAGTTGCTCGCTTGCGGACCTGCGCGATGCGGGTCGGCTCTGGATGCGGCTCACCAGCCAGCACGATCATCAGTCCCTGCTGGGCGAGGACCGGCACCTGGCGCTCATCGATGAGGTGTTGGGCCTGGAGCCTGCCCTGGAAGGTGAAGCCACCGCCGTACGCGAGGCGGAGGCGGCCCTCAAGGCCCGGCGCCGCAGCGAAGCTGAACGCGAGCAGCGCCTGGAGCAACTGGCCGAAGCCCTGGCAGATCTCGACAAGCTGGCTCCCAAACCCGGCGAATGGGCCCAGCTCAAGGAAGATCGCGAACCCCTGCGCCACGCGGTGTATCTGGAGCAGGCCTTCCGGGAAGCGGCAGAAGCCTTGCACGAGGGCGTCCCCCAGGTGGAACTGGCCCACAAGGCCCTCATGCGCGCCGTGGCCCACTGGCCCGACGCCGCCGTCGAGCAGGATCGCCTCCGCTCCGCTGTGCTGGAGCTGGAGGATCTGCTGGCCCTGGCCCAAGATCAGGCCCAGCGCTGGGCGGGGGCCGGGGCTGATCGCATTGAGGCCATGGAGGCGCGCCTGGCCCTCTATGAGCGCCTGGCGCGGCGCCAGCGCTGCGAGCCTGAGGAACTGCCCGGTCGCATGGTTGTTCTGCGCGAGGAACAGCGCTCGCTGCTTTCGGGCGAGGCCTCCCTCAAGGATTTGGAACGGGCGCTGGCGAAGGTGGCGGAAACCTACCGGGCGAAGGCCGAAGCCCTGCACGGACGACGCGCGGATGCCATCCCCAAGCTGGAAGCGGAGGTGCAGAAGCGCTTGGGCCGCCTGGGCATGAAGGGGGCGCGCATCCAGTTGCGTTTGTCCCTGTCCGAGGAATCGGGCAGTCCTGTCCAGCAAAGCGGGCGCTCCGTTCGCGTGACGGCCACGGGTTTCTCGGCCCTGGCCATCTGGATCGAGCCCAACCCGGGTGAGGGGTTCCGGCCCCTGGCCAAGATCGCGTCGGGCGGTGAGCTGAGCCGCCTCATGCTGGCCCTGGTGGGGGCAGGGCTGTCGCTGGGTTCCCCAGCTGCGGACCGGCGCGATGGCCTCACCCTGGTGCTGGACGAGGTGGACTCAGGCCTGGGTGGTGAGACGGCCCTGGCCGTGGGCAAGGCCGTGGCCGAACTGGGCAAGGCCCATCAGGTGCTGGCCGTGACCCACCTGGCCCAAGTGGCGGCCCGGGCGGATCGCCACGGGCGCCTGAGCAAAGAGACCGAAGGGGGGCGCACCCGCAGCGCCCTCAGCTGGGTGGCGGGGGAGTCCCGCACTCGCGAATTGGCGCGGCTGCTGTCGGGCCATCCTGATCGGGCCGAGGCCTTGGAACACGCCAAGGTACTGTTGGAAGGTTGAATCAGAAACGGGGCCGCAAGCGCGGCCCCGTTTCTCAAAGCAGGAAGCCTCAGCGAGTGAGGGCGAGGTTGTAGGGTGTGGTGGTGCTGGAGCCGGCGTAGGCGATCACCTTGATGTAGAACACCGTGGCCGTGGCCGAGGTGTTGGTGTAGGTGATGGTCTCGGTGGCGGTGGAACCCAGGCTGCTCTTCAGCGTGGTGCCGCTGCTGTTGAGGAAGTAGAGGTCGTAGTCCACGCCCGAGGGGCCGGTCATGTTGATGGTGATGGTCTTGCCGGGCTGAACGTTCAGCTTGAAGTAGTCGATGTCGCTGGTGCTGCTCATGAAGCCGACGATCTTGGTGACGTTGTCGGCGACGACATTGGCGGTGGCGCGGGTGTTGTTGCTCTCCACTTCGTTGTAGGTGGTGCCGCCGGTGGTGTTGCTGACGGAGAAGCTGACGGCGCTGGAGGAGCCGACATTGCCCGCGGCGTCGTAGGCCTTGGCCACCAGGCTGTGGGTGCCGTTGGCCAGGTTGGCGGAGTTGTAGGTGACGCTGTAGGGCGAGGTGGTGCTCGTGCCCACCAGGGCCCCGTCGATGTAGAACTCGACCTTGGTGACGCTGACGTTGTCAGAGGCGGTGGCGGACAGGGTGATGGTGCCCGTGGTGCCGGATTCGGAGGCCGTGGCGGTGGGGGGCGTGGTGTCAGTGGATCCGCTCCAGGCCGCGCCCACATTGATGCCGTGGAAGGCGTTCCACACGGCCTGTTCTTCGGCGCTGCCCGCGCCGTAGAGATCCTTGGCGGCGCTGATGGCGGCGGCGCGGGCGCCCGCGTAGTTGGTGCTGGAGGTCATGTACGTGGTGAGGGCCCGGAACCAGATGCGGGCAGCGTGGTCGTTGCCGATGCCGGCCATGCCGTTGGGCAGGTACGTCGTGCTGGTGTTGCCCGTGGTGGTGGCGCCCTGGCTCAGGAAGTAGAACATGCGGTTGTTGGGGCCGCTGCTGTAGTGCACGTTGAGGTTGCCGATGCTGGAGGACCAAGCGTCGGGGCTGGTGCCGTCCAGGCTGGGCTTGTACATGTAGCGCAGCGGGGTGCTGGCCAGCTGCTCGCCGATGGTCCAGTTGCCTCCGGTGTTGCCGATGGTGGTGCCGCCTCCGCTGCGGGTATAGAACTCCACCATGGTTCCGAAGATGTCCGAGTTGGATTCGTTCAGGCCGCCCGACTCGCCGGAGTAGGTGAGGTTCGCGGTGGTGGCGCAGACGCCGTGGCTGAGCTCGTGGCCGGCCACATCGAGGGCCGTGAGCACCTTGAAGGAGCTGCCATCGCCGTAGGACATGCAGAAACACTGGTCCAGCCAGAAGGCGTTGTCGAAGCTGGTGGAGAAGTGCACGCGGCTGAAGGTGGCCTTGCCGGTGCCGTCGATGCCGTTGCGGCCAAGGACGTTCTTGTACATGTCCCAGGTCTGGGCCACACCGTAGGCGGCGTCCACGGCAGCCGTCTCGCCATTCGCGTTGGTGGTGCTGCCCCCGGAGACGTAGTTCGCGCCGTCACCCCAGGTGTTGTCGGCATCGGTATAGAGGGTGCCAATGAGGGTGGGTGAGCCGGTGTTCTGGTCGCCGGTGTGGTTCATGTTGGTCACGGCGTTGGCGCCGAACTGGCCGCCGGTGCCGCGGGTCATGTCCCGCAGCTCGTAGGTCGTGCCCGTGCTGTTGGTCTGGATGGTGACGGTGCCGTTGTACTGGGAATTGCCCGTGCCGCTGGAGGCCGCAGTCTCCAGGCTGTCCCATTGCTTGAGGATGGCGCCGGTGTGGGCATCCACAATGAAATCGTACTTGGAGAAGCCATCAGCCTTGCTCAGCAGCACGGTCTGCACGTGATAGGCCAGGTGGTAGCCCACCACATCCTCGTGGACCATGGTGGCGTCGAGTTCCGACGTGGGGCGGCCCTGGGGACGCAGGATGCGCGTGGCGGTGACGGGGAAGACGACCAGTTCGGCGGTGGGTTCGTAGGTGTAGGAACCCCGGGGATTCAGGTGCTGGTGGACGATGGCGAGGGCCTCCGCTCCGGCGATCGAGGGGGCCACATTCAAGTTGATGCCCTTGTGCAGGGCGTTGGTCAGGGGGAGTTCCTGGCCGCTGGGGCCGGTGTGGGTGATGGCGTCGCCACCGAAAACCCGGACACCTTTGTAATGTTGGGCGAAGTGGGCATGGGTCTGGCCGAGGTGGTCGGAGTGTGAGCTGCGGAGCTTGAAGTCATGGTCGGCGTCCAGGCCAAGCACGGCACGCTGGGCGAGGAGCTGGTTGGTGGAAGCCTGGACCCGCAGGGATTCCTGGGGGGCGTTGGCCAGCAGGGAACCGGCGACCAGCGTCGCGGTGACCAAAGAGAGGGCCATACGGCCCTTGAAAGTCGCCATGGGCAACTCCTAAGGAGGGGGAAGATGGTTTGCCGCCGCCCAGGTTCTTCCTGCCTGGCCGGCTCCAGAGCCTTGCGGAGGTTCCGCGGCAACCTGGGTGGTATAGGAAAAGAACGGGGGTGAGGCAGTCAGGTTCTGCCCTGAGATGGGTTCCCTCAAGTTAATGCTTGTTAATTTTTTTGAGAATCGTTTCTATGTGATTTTATTGTGTATAAAAACTATAAATAAATATCTTAATAAACAACCATGAGGCTGTTTATTGTTTATTTGTGAGGCGATTTCAAGGCGAATAACTGCCTCGTGTGATGTGAATATCGCCATCTGATGCATGTTTCCCAAGTCCCGTCTTGGCGCATCTAGATCCTTTTATGGATGAAAACACGTCCTTAAGCTGGGCTTTCGCGACAGATCTGGTTCCCGGGCGGAATCAGGGACGTTTGGTGGACTTCTGGCGCACCCGTTTGGGTGGTCCACCGGGCCCTTTGCGCGGAGCCTGCTTGTCGGCTGGGCGTGGACCTTCTTTTTTCTTGGGCCGGGGACGCGGCTTGACCTTGTCCACCCGCTGGGCCTTTAGGGCCTCATTGCTGCGGGAGGGCTTGAGACCTTCGCCGGGATCGAGGATGCGGCGCACGGGGGCCACTTCGGCCTCTTCGCCCTCGCCCTTCTGCTTCTTCTGCACGCTGATGCGTAAGGGCACGCCGGCCAGGCCGAACTGCTCGCGCAGGCGGTTTTCCAGGTAGCGCACGTAGCTGAAGTGGAGGCCACGATCGGTGTTGGCCTTGATGACGAAGCTGGGGGGGCGCACGCCCACCTGGGTCATGAAGTAGAGCTTGGGCAGCTTGCCGTCCACCACATGGGGGCTCATGGCGCCGACGGATTCCCGCAGGAAGCGGTTCATTTCACCCGTGGGGATGCGTTTGGCATGGGCATCCGCGAGCTCGTCGATCATGCCGAACAGCTTGGACACGCGCTGTCCGGTGAGGGCCGACAGGAAGATCATGGGTGCGTGGTGCAGGAAGCCCAGGCTGCGGCGCAGATCCTCTTCGGCGTTGTAGATGGTGTAGGTGTCCTTCTCCACCAGATCCCACTTGTTCACCACGAGGATCACGGCGGCGCCTGCCTCCTGGGCATATCCCGCGATGACGGCATCCTGGTGGGTGGCGCCTTCGACGGCATCCAGCAGGAGCAGGCTGACGTCAGCCCGGGCCATGGCCTGTTTGGCCTTCAGGATGCTGAGCTTCTCGGCGCCTTCGTGGGTTTTGCCCTTCTTGCGGATGCCGGCGGTGTCGATGAGGCGATAGACCTTGTCCTTCACATGGAGGATGGTGTCCACGGTGTCGCGGGTGGTGCCGGCGACATCGCTCACGAGGCTGCGCTCGTAGCCCAGCAGGCGGTTGGCCAGCGAGGACTTGCCGACGTTGGGGCGGCCGATGAGGGCGAAGCGGCGCTCGTCGCCCAGCTCGTGGGTCTCGGCCTCGTCAGGCGTGCGGTGGAAGGGCAGGCGGGCCCGCAGCGCGGTCATGAGCTCGGGGACTCCGGCCCCATGCGCGGCGGAGATGGACAGCACCTCGTCGAAGCCCAGGCTGTAGAAGCCGGCATCCGGGGCACCGCCCTTCATGCCGTCGAGCTTGTTGATCACGAGGAGGATGGGCTTGCCCTGGCGCCGCAGGCGCGAGGCGATCTCCTCATCGCCGGCCGTGAGGCCGTCATGGCCGTCGACCAAGAGAATGGCCACGTGGGCTTCCGCGAGAGCTGCTTCGGCCATGCGGGTGATGCCCTGGGTGATGACATCATCGCCCTCGAAATCCAGGCCGCCGGTGTCCACCAGCTCGAAGACCTCCTCGGCCTCGCCTTCTTCGCCCAGGCAGGTGACGCGCCCGTAGCTGCGATCGCGGGTCATGCCCGGCAGGTCGTGGACCAGCGCCGCCCGGGTGCGGGTGAGCCGGTTGAAGAGGGTGGACTTCCCCACGTTGGGGCGTCCGCAGAGGGCGACGAGAGGCAGTTTCATATGAGTTCCAAGCCTTTCAGTCTATCGGGCATAGGACGAAAGGGCACGGACGGATTTCCGCTGGGCCGCTAGAGTGATGCTCTCATCCCCGGGAGCCCCCATGCGTCGTGTTTCTTCCCTGCTGCTGGTCCCGGCCCTGGCCCTGGCGGCCCCCACACCCAAGGTGCTGAGCCCCACGGGCGTGGTGGGACGTCAGATCGAGCTGTTCAATGCCCACTATCTGGAGGGCTTCCTAGCCCTCTTCGCTGAAGAACTGGAGGTGGGGGAGGTGCCTGCCGGGCCCACGGCGCCCTTCGGCAAGGCGAAGCTGAGGGATCTCTATGCTGAGCGGTTCAAGGCCAATCCGGATCTGCACGCCTCTGCCGAGGCGCAGATGGTCGCGGGCGACTTCGTGATCCAGAAGGAGCGGATCAAGGGGCGGATGGGGAAACCGCCCCTGGAAGCCGTGGTGATCTACCAGGTGAAAGCCGGGAAGATCCTGCGGATGTGGTCGCTGAACGACTAAGGTCAGGCCGTCTGGGCTGAAGCCAGATGGGCATCCAGCCAGCCCAACACTTTCTCCCAAATTTCCGCATTGCCGTTGGCGGCCTCGGCTCGCCCGATGAATCCTTCATCCCGCACGGTGATGCGGGTGCCGGTCGGAGTTGGCTCGAAGTGGTAGGTGATGGTGGTTTCGCGATCCCCGAGGAAAGGGTGGGCATCGAAGCGGCGGGTCATGACGAGCTTCCTCGGGGCATCGACTTCGCAGAATTCGCCCCAGGCCCGGACTTGGCCGCCGTCTGCGAGTTCGACAGTGACGCTCCAGGGGCCTTGCACGCGCAGCTCGGCCTTCCAGTCCTTCTGGTGGTAGAGGCCCGGCCAGCGCCACCAACGCTCGATCTCGTCCGTGGTGAGGGCGCGGAAGACTTCCTCCGGTGAACCGGCCACTTCCGCCACCGCGAGGATCATTCCCCCGGGGCCGTCGGCCACGGCCCGAGGCGGGCGCTTCGAGGTGTTGGGCGCGCGGAAATCTGGCTTGGGCAGGGCATCGGTGCTCATGGATCCTCCATGGAAGGTGATGGACGCTCAGCGCTCGACAAAGGCCTTGAGGCGATCAAGTGCGTCATCCCACTGGCGGGACAGGCGCTCGAGGTAGGCATGGGCATCATCGAGGCGCTTGGGCTCCAGCTCCCAGATGCGTTCGCGGCCTTCACGGCTGCTGCGCACCAGGCCTGCTTCGGCCAGCACATCGAGGTGCTTGGTGAGAGCCTGCCGCGACACCTCGAATTTGGCGCTCAGGCGTGTGACGGAAAGCGGGCCGCTGGAACAGAGCGAGACCAGCAGGCCCAGTCGGGTGGCATCACCCAGGGCCGCAAAGAGCGGCGCCGCATCCCTCAGGCGGGCGGGGGAGAGGGCCTCAGCGCGCGACATGGTGTTCGATGTTCTGCATCTGCATGGTCCAGCCGCCGTCGTTCATGCGGAAGGCTTCTTCACGGCGGCTGGGCGGCAGCCGGTCGAAACCGGATTCCACCAGGCGGAGCAGGGTGCCCTCGCCCACGGTTTCAAGGCGGAACTCGACGAGGGTGCGGGGCTCCTTCGAGTAATCCACCCCGGGATCGACGGCGTAGGGATGCCAGCGGAAGGAGAAGAGGTGCTCGGCCTCCATCTGCTCGACCTCGACTTCCATGACGATGTGCTCGAAGCCGGGATAGGTGAGCGGGCCCTTGATCCGGTGACCCAGCGCAAATGGGCCATGCAGCTTCACTCGGAACCAGGTGCCGAACTCGTCGGCATCCGTGAGGGCCCGCCAGACCCGGGATTGCGGGGCGCGGAGCAGGATCTGCTTTTCGATACGGTCGGTGATGGATGGTTTCATGTGCAACCTCTTGGTTGCATGTTAGAGCGGTTTTGGAATTGTGCTACCCCTGGGTTGCGGTTTTGCTGCGCAGGCAGGAGACTGGCCGTTCTCCGCCTATTGAACCGTCCCACTCAAGCGGGGGCTCGAACGCGTCTCCGTCGCCCTTCGGGCTCGGATCCGCCGGTCAGGCCACCCCTGTTCCGGCCCTCCACTGGAGGGCCTCCACGACGGAGTGACCAGTCCACTCGCGGATTCGAGCCCCGTCAGCCCCGCAAAAAAAACGCGCCCAGGCGGGCGCGTTTTTTGGCGGGGCTGACGGGGCTCGAACCCGCGACTTCCAGCGTGACAGGCTGGCACTCTAACCGACTGAGCTACAACCCCGAGGTTTTACTGCACTTCACCAGGTGACTGGTGGGCGATGACGGGCTCGAACCGCCGACATGCTGCGTGTAAGGCAGCTGCTCTACCGACTGAGCTAATCGCCCGAATCGCCGAACCCTGATCGTCACACAGGATGGGGCTTGGGTCAAGTCCAAAGCTCCGCGTTGAGGGAACCAGACCAGTCTGGTAAGGTTTAAAGACTTCCGTCCCAGAGGTTCCCGCGGACCATCACTGGTGTCGGTATGACCCTGGCTGATCTGTCGGCCTTGGCCTTGGGATGTTTCTGGAGGGTGGCCTGTGGCGCTGCTGGAACTGGCAAATCTGACGCTCCGGTCACCGGAAGGGGACGGCCCTGTTGCGCGAATCCTGGCCCAGATGCCGGATCCCATGCGCCCGGACCTGCCGGCCATCCTGTTCGTGATCGTGCTGCTCGTGGTGCTCTACCTCTACCTCCGGGTGGTGTTCTTCAAGCCCATCACCCAAGTGATGGAAGATCGGGACCGCGACCTGAATGCCGGCGGTGACGCCAAGGCCCAGGCCGCGGCGCTGCTGGAGGCCCGGCAGAAGGACTACCAGTCCCGCCTGAAGGAACTCCGCGCCCAGGCCTTCGAGGCCCGGAAGAAATTGGCCGACGCGGCGGGCAAGGAAAAGCAGCGCCTGCTGGACGAGGCCCGGGCTCAGGCCCAGGCCGAGCGCCAGGCGGCGGTGGAATCCCTCCAGGCCCAGCAGGCCACGGCCAAGCAGAGCCTCCTGTCCCAGGTGGACGCCCTGGCCGAATCCATGGCCCAGACCCTTCTGAAGCAGGCCTGAGCATGATCCAGCTGACCCGACTTTCCCTCGCAGCCCTGTTGTCCTTCAGCCCCCTGGCGCTGGTGGCGCAGTCCCACGAACCGGCCCCGGCCGCCGACAAGCACGAAGCTCCCGCCGCGGGCCAATTGGCTCCGGCCGGTGAAGCGACTCACGAAGCCCACAGCGCCGAAGCGGCCCATGATGCTCACGGCGAGACCGCCCACGAAGGCACCGCGCATGAGGCTGCTGGCCATGAGGCTCATGGTGGTGCCCATCACGGCCCCGCCATGAAGCTCTTCGGAAAGGAATATGGCAACCTGGGCGCCTTCGTCGTTCAGCTGCTCAATTTCGCCATCTATGGAGCGGGCCTCTTCTTCCTGTTGAAGGGTGCCCTGTCCGCCATGTTCAAGGCCCGCAAGGAAGAGCTAGTCACCCTGTTGGCCCAGGCCGAGAAGGACAAGGCCGAGGGCGAGGCCCAGATGAAGGAGATGGAAGCCAAGATGGCCGGGCTCGAAACCGAGCTGGCGGGCATCCTGGCCAAGGCCGAGACCGATGCCGAGGCCGAGAAGCAGCGTGTGCTCGAGGCCGCCAAGGCCGAAGCCACCCAGATCCTGGCCCAGGCCCAGGCCGAGATCGGCTTCCAGAAGCGCCAGGCCGAGCAGGAACTGCGGGCCCTGGTGGCCGAGCTGGCCGTCGAAGGCGCCGCGAAACGTCTGGAGGCCAAGCTGCAGGGACCTGATTCGGCTAAAGCCATCGACCGTGCCATTCAGCAGATTGGAGGCGCCCAGTGAGCAGCCGCCTGACCGCCCGGCGCTACGCCAAGGCCCTCCTCCAGATCGGCGACAAGCAGGGCAACGTGCCCCAGCTGCAGCAGGAACTGGAATCCGTGGCTGCTGCCGTGGCCGCCAATGCCGACCTCTCCCGTTTGGTTGCTTCGCCTCTGGTGCTGCCCACCAAGAAGGCCGAAGTCTTCGAGACCATCCTGGTCGCCGCCAAAGTGAGCGAAACCCTGCGCCACTTCTTCCGCGTGGTGGCCGAGGCGGGTCGCCTGAACCTGCTGCCGGAGCTGCGCCGCACCTTCGCCGATCTGGTGGATGAGCGCGCGGGCATCGTCGAAGCCAAGGTCAGCAGCGCGCAGTCCCTCACGGAAGCCCAGGAGAAGGCCCTCGTCGCCTCGCTGGCCGTGCGCACTGGCAAGACCATCCGCCTCAGCTGGCACCAGGACGCAAGCCTTCTTGGGGGCGTGAAGGTGCAGGTGGGCTCCACTGTGCTGGATGCCTCGCTCCAGGGCCAGCTGCGCCAGCTCAAGACACAGCTTCTGTCGGCCTAAATCTCTTCCCTTTCGCTTTCAACTCGCAGGTTTGGAGGATTTCATGGACATTCGCGCGGAAGAGATTTCCCGCATCATCCGCAGCCAGATCGAGGGCTTCGACGCCCAGGTGGACGTGGCCGAAGTGGGCACAGTCATCAGCGTCGGTGACGGCATCGCCCGCGCCTACGGCCTTGAGAAGGCCATGTCCGGCGAGCTGCTGGAACTGCCCCACGGCGTCATGGGCCTCGCCTTCAACCTGGAAGAGGACAACGTCGGCATCATCCTGCTGGGCGATGCCGCCGCCATCAAGGAAGGCGACACCGTCAAGCGCACCGGCAAGATCATGTCCGTGCCCGTGGGCCCCGCCTTCGTGGGCCGCGTCATCGACGCCCTGGGCAACCCCATCGACGGCAAGGGCCCCATCCAGGCCACCAAGTTCAACCCCATCGAGCAGATCGCCCCCGGCATCGTGGATCGCAAGAGCGTGCACGAGCCCATGCAGACGGGCCTCAAGGCCATCGACAGCCTGATCCCCATCGGCCGCGGCCAGCGTGAGCTGATCATCGGCGACCGCCAGACTGGCAAGACCGCCGTGGCCGTCGACACCATCATCAACCAGCGCGACACCGGTGTGATCTGCATCTACGTCGCCATCGGCCAGAAGCGCTCCACCATCGCCCAAGTGGTGAAGACGCTGGAAGAATACGACGCCATGAAGCACACCATCGTGGTGGCTGCGTCCGCCTCCGAAGCCGCCCCGCTGCTCTTCCTGGCCCCCATGACCGGCGCCGCCCTCGGTGAATACTTCATGTGGCACGGCAAGGATGGAAACCCTGCGGGCAAGGAGAACCCCGGCGGCCACGTCCTCTGCATCTACGACGATCTCTCCAAGCAGGCTGCGGCCTACCGCGAAATCTCGCTGCTGGTGCGCCGTCCTCCCGGACGTGAGGCCTACCCTGGCGACGTGTTCTACCTCCACTCCCGCCTGCTGGAACGCGCGTGCAAGCTCAGCGACGAGCGCGGCGCGGGGTCGCTCACGGCCCTGCCGGTCATCGAGACGCAGGCCGGTGACGTGTCCGCCTACATTCCCACCAACGTCATCTCCATCACCGACGGTCAGATCTTCCTGGAATCCGATCTGTTCAACGCCGGCGTCCGTCCGGCCGTGAACGTGGGCATCTCTGTGAGCCGCGTGGGTGGTTCTGCCCAGGTGAAGGCCATGAAGTCCGTGGCCGGCACGATCAAGCTCGACCTGGCCCAGTACCGCGAGCTGGCGGCCTTCGCCCAGTTCGGCTCCGACCTGGACAAGGCCACCCTGGCGCAGCTGAACCGCGGCCAGCGCCTGGTGGAAATCCTCAAGCAGGGCCAGTACAGCCCCATGCCCGTGGAAAAGCAGGTGGTCAGCATCTGGGCCGCCACCAACGGTTATGTGGATGATCTGCCGGTGCCCCAGGTCCGCCGCTTTGAATCCGAATTCATGGCCTTCCTCGATGTGAACGCCCCTGAGATTCTGCGCGGCATCCGCGACTCCAAGGTGCTCAGCGACGACGCCAAGGCCCAGCTCAAGACCCAGGTGGCGGCCTTCAAGGAGACCTTCGTGGCCTCCCTGAACCAGACCGCGGGAGCCTAGTCCCATGGCCGGTCTCCATAACGCCACACCGGGCGGCTGGGTGGTGCCGAACCTTTCTCCGAAGGCCCAGAGGGCATTCGGAGAAGACATTCGCCGCCGCCGCATTCGTTGGAGTAACTAGCCATGGCCGGTCTCCAAGACATTCGACGTCGTATTCGATCCGTCAAGAACACCCAGCAGGTCACCAAGGCCATGAAGATGATCTCCGCTGTCAAGCTGCGGAAGTCTCAGGAACGCCTGGTGGCCCTGCGCCCCTACGCCAGCAAGATGATGGAAGTCGTCCGGCGCGTGGTGGGTCGCATCAAGGGTGATTCCGAGATCCAGCCGGGTCCCGCCGCCCAGGCCTTCCTGACGCCCCGCGAGGAGAAGCGCATCCGCGTGGTCCTCGTGGCCTCCGACAAGGGCCTCTGCGGTGGCTTCAACGCCAACGTGCTCAAGGCGGCCAACGCCTTTGTGGCCGAGTGCTCCTCCGAGATCGTCCACCTGGACGTGGTGGGCAAGCGGGCCGCGGAGTGGGCGAAAAAGCAGAAGATCACGCCTGCCGGGGAGTATCTCAACATCCCCCTCGCCGGTTTCCAGCGCGTGGTCACCGAGATCTCGAATGGCGCCGCCGCGCAGTACCACGCGGGTGAGATTGACGCGCTCTACGTGATCTACAACTACTTCGAGAGTGCCGTGGCCCAGACCCCCACGGTGTTCCGGGTCTTCCCCATGGATCTGGATCGTCGCGCCGAAGGCCGGGATGCCGTCGAAGTGTCGCACCTGCTCGAACCCGATCCCAATGCGGTGCTGGAGACCCTGCTGCCCCGTTTCGTGGAGACGGAGCTGCTCCGCAACCTCCTGGAGAGCAGCGCCTCCGAGCACGGCGCCCGCATGGCCGCCATGGACAAGGCCAGCAGCAATGCCGGCGAGATGATCGCCAAGCTGACCCTCACCATGAACAAGATCCGCCAGGCCAGCATCACCAATCAGATCATCGAGATCGTCAGCGGCGCCAACGCCTAATCCACTCGCCCATTCCCATTCGTCGAGGTTCCCTATGTCAAACAACCTTCAAGGCCGCGTGATCGCCATTGTCGGTCCCGCCGTGGACGTCGAATTCGGCGACCACCTGCCCGAGATCATGAACGCGCTGCACACGGACATTGGTGGTGCGCAGGTGACGCTGGAGGTGCAGCAGCACCTGGGCGAGAACCGCGTGCGCTGCGTGGCCATGCAGCCCACCGAGGGCATGGTGCGCGGCCAGCTCGTGACCGACACCGGCAAGGCGATCAACGTGCCCGTGGGCCCCGAAACCCTGGGCCGCATCATCAACGTGGTGGGCGATCCCGTGGACGAGCGCGGTCCCATCGGCCACAAGATGACCCTGCCCATCCACCGTGAAGCTCCCAAGTACGAAGAGCTGAACACCACCTCCGAGATGTTCGAGACCGGCATCAAGGTCATCGACCTGCTGGAACCCTACGCGAAGGGCGGCAAGACGGGTCTCTTCGGCGGTGCCGGTGTGGGCAAGACCGTGCTCATCATGGAGCTCATCAACAACATCGCCAAGGGCCACGGCGGCTACTCTGTGTTCGCTGGCGTCGGCGAACGCACCCGCGAGGGCAACGACCTCTGGCACGAAATGATGGATTCGGGCGTCATCAACAAGGACGACCTCTCCAAGAGCAAGGTGGCGCTCATTTACGGCCAGATGACCGAACCCCCCGGAGCCCGCGCCCGCGTGGCCCTGACGGGCCTCACCGTCGCCGAGTACTTCCGCGATGTGGAAGGCAAGGACGTGCTGCTCTTCGTGGACAACATCTTCCGCTTCACCCAGGCCGGCGCCGAAGTGTCCGCGCTGCTGGGCCGCATGCCTTCCGCCGTGGGCTACCAGCCCACGCTCGCCACGGAAATGGGCGAGCTGCAGGAGCGCATCACCTCCACCAAGAAGGGCTCCATCACCTCGGTGCAGGCTGTGTACGTGCCCGCGGACGACTACACCGATCCCGCGCCCGCCACGACTTTCGCCCACCTGGATGCCACCACGAACCTCTCCCGTGAGATCGCGGCGCTGGGCATCTACCCCGCCGTGGATCCCCTGGCCTCCACCAGCCGCCTGCTGGATCCCCGCATCCTGGGCGATCTGCACTACAACACCGCCATGCGCGTGAAGGCGATTCTGCAGAAGTACAAGGAGCTGCAGGACATCATCGCCATCCTCGGCATGGACGAACTGAGCGACGACGACAAGCTGGTCGTGGCCCGCGCCCGCAAGATCCAGCGCTTCCTCAGCCAGCCCTTCTTCGTGGCCGAGCAGTTCACGGGCATGTCCGGCAAGTACGTGAAGCTCGAAGACAGCATCAAGGGCTTCAGCGAGATTTGCGACGGCAAGTGGGACCACCTGCCCGAGCAGGCCTTCTACCTCGTCGGCACCATCGAGGAAGCCGTCGAGAAGGCCGAGAAACTCGCCGCCGTTTAGTTTCGCCTTTCTCCAACTCGGAATCCGCGCAAGCGGATTCCGAGCTTTGAAACGAGCCCGCCATGTCTCAATCGATCAAACTGGAAGTGGTGACCCCGGAGCGGCCGGTGTTCTCAGCCGAAGTGGCCGAGGTGCAGTTCCCCACGGCTTCCCGCGGCTACTACGGCATCCTGCCGGGCCACACGCCCCTGATGACCGAGGTGGGCGACGGCCTGCTCTATTACATCCAGGAGGGCCAGAAGCACTGGCTCACGGTCTTCGGTGGCTTCGCTGAGGTGTCCGCTGATCGCGTCACCATCCTGGCCCGCGAGAGTGAGACCGTGGACATGATTGATCTGGAGCGGGCTGAGGCCTCCCGCCAGCGCGCGCTGCAGCTGCTGAAGGAAGCCAAGACCGAGACAGATCTGGCCACGGCCCAGGCCAAGCTCGATGCCAGCCTCATCCGTCTGCAGGCGGCCGGGCATCCGGCTGGTCACGGATTCTGATCCGAACCTTCCTGCGATTGATTAGGCTTTCAGATCAGGGATGGGTCTGCCGATGGAAGGGTGG
Source organism: Geothrix sp. PMB-07 (assembly GCF_030758935.1). NCBI lineage: Bacteria > Pseudomonadati > Acidobacteriota > Holophagae > Holophagales > Holophagaceae > Geothrix > Geothrix sp. PMB-07. Next base: position 3,608,964 of record NZ_CP132333.1, on the reverse strand, counting down.
ATGTCCCTTGGTGGAGCCTTTGTGAGCGAATTGCCCATCCTCGATGCGGAACCCTTGCGGGACCTGCTGGAACTCGGGGCCGAGGAAGGCCTGGTGCAGGAGCTCATCGGGCTCTACCAGGAGGATGTGCCGCCGCGCATGGTGGCGCTCCGCGAGGGCTTGGCCGCTGGGGACCTGCCCCGGATGCTCATGGAAGCCCATCAGATGAAGGGCGCCCTCAGCAACCTGGGGCTGGTGCGCTTCGCACATATGGCCGCCCGGGTGGAGGCCGAGGCCCGGGCTGGTCACTTGGTGGAATCCCCCGCCCTCATTGCGGCGCTTCCCGCCGCCTTTGATGAAGGCCTGGCGGCTTTCCGCGAAGCTTTCCCGGAGCGTTAGGAACCCTTCGCGGGTCTCTCTGGGGACGACCGCGGTGGATCACCAGGTCAGGCGCTCGTCCTGGGCCAGCAGGCTGAGGCGAGGATCCCCCAGGGCCTGCAGCTGGGGCAGCATGATGGCCTTGTCTCCAGGCGTGAGGTGGTAGATCCGCACGGGCACCTGGCCCTGGAGTTTCTTCAGCTCGGCGCCCAGCTTGGCGGGCGTGAGGTGCTTGGAGGCCTCCGCCAGCCAGGCCTGGTCATTGGGGAAGCTGGCCTCCGCGATGACCAAGCGCAGGTTGGGCGTGGCGTTGGCCACCTCCCAGATGCGGTCGGTTTCCGCCGTGTCGCTGGTGAAGATGAAGGCATCCTTGCCGTCATCCACCTTGTAACCCACGCAGGGCACCAGATGGTTCACGCGGATGGGGGTGATGCGCAGGCCGCAGACTTCGTAGGTCTGCTCGGGTTCCACTTCCGTGTAGCGGATGGTGGGATCGTTGGGGCTGGGAATCACACTGAAGTCAGGCCACAGCTCATCGTTGAAGAGGTGGCGGCGCAGCACATCCAGGGTTTCCGGAAGGGCGTGGATCTCCACGGCTTCGTGGGTATGGCCAAAAATGTTCTTGGTGAAGAAGGGCAGGGTGCAGATGTGGTCCAGGTGGGAGTGGCTGATGAAGACATGTTGGATCTTCACCTGCTCCTCCACCGTGAGGGCGGCGGTGATGGAACCGGCATCGATGGCCACACAGCCGTTGACGAGCAGGCCTGTCAGGCGCTCCCCGTCAGCTTCTCCGCCGCTGCAGCCCAGGATCCGGAGTTCCATCTCTCCTCGGTGAATGTGCCTTCATCATACGGAAAAGGGGCGCCTTGGGCGCCCCTTTCCATTGGATGTGCAGAAATCAGAAGCGGATGCCGCCGTAGATGCCCACCTGCACCTGGGGGGCCAGGGCATCGGTGAGATCCTTGGCACTGCCGGGGTTCTCCTTCTTGGAGAGGGGCGCGGCCACCTCGAAGAGGAAGAAGGGGCTGACCACGGGGGTGGGGATGCTGAAGCCCACATTCACACGGGCCCAGGGGCGTCCCAGGGTGCTGTCAGTGGCAGCGCCGGAAGTGGGGCGGAAGCTGAGTTTCTCGGAGCGGTATTCCACGCCCGCGCCCACGTTGACCAGGAGTTTCCAGTTCACCATGGCGCCCGCGGCGATGTACTGGTTGTCCAGTTCGCCCACCTTGGTTCCGCCGTAGGTCAGATCCCCGGTGGTCTTGTTGTGCCAGGTGGCATTCAGCTGCAGGGCGGCGACCTTCAAGTCGAGCACATCAAAACCGGCGCGAATGCCCAGGCCGGTGGGGCTCACGGCATCGAACTTCTGGGTGCCGAGGGCCTGGGCCTTGCCCACCTGCTTGTCGAGCAGAATGCCGACTTCCCCGGCGGTGGCAGGCAACACGGATAGCAGCGTCATCAACAGAACGGACCTGCGCATTGCGAACCTCCAAAACCGACGAATAGTGCATGATCAGGCCTGAATGGAGGCCGGTCAACCTCCTTTGGATCTAATTCCTTGCTAACCTCAGCCATATGCGGGCCCACCTGCGTTTCCTGATTCTTGACGATTTCGATCCCGACACCGGGGAGCTGGCCCTGCGTGTGGCTTTCCAGCCCGGGCCCGAACCCGGCCTGGAGCTGCTGCGCCTGAGGCTGCACCTGGGGCGCGCTGGGAATCCCCTGGATCCCCTCAGCCGGGAACTGCGCACCCACGTGCAAATGCCGCTGCCGCCCCTTTGGGAGCACGGCCTCAAGACCATCATCCACGCCATCGAGGAGGAGCTGGCCGGTCCCGACGGGCGCAACGCCCTGCGCTACCTTTGGGTGCGCACCCAGCTGCTGCACCCGGCAGACCCCGCCCGGTCCACCCCTAACCATGCGGTGCCCCGCCAGGTGGAGGTGCTGCGGGATTGGGCTCACCGCCTGGATCAGGAGGGCCAGTCCCTCCGGGCCGCGGAAATCCTGGATCGGCTGCTCCTCCTGGCGCCCAAGGATGTGACCACCCTGGCCTATCTCGCGGGCTTCTTCCGGGCCCAGGGCATGGCCGAGGAGATGGCTGCCGTGGCGGAACGGTGGATCAAGGTCGAACCGGATCGCCTCGAGGCCCAGCTGCGGTACGGGGAGGCCCTGGTGCGCCTGGGGCGCGCCCAGGAGGCCCGGGCCGCCTTCGAGGCCGTGCTGAAGGTGCACCCGGTGCACCTCCTGGCCCATCTGGGCATGGCCCAGGCTCTGGGCCTGCTCGGGGGCAACCCCTTCCCTCATCTGGATGCGGCCCAGGAGCTGGATCCGGCCGCCACCGCCTCCGTGCTGCGGGAATCCTTCGACTACCACCTGCTGGCCCCTCCGCCCGGGGACCGGAACCACCACCTGGACGATTTGCCCGCCCTGCTGGGGGTCTCCGGTGCCGAGGTGCAGGACTACCTCCACTACCTGGGCCTTCCTGTGGCGGGTCCCGATGGCACGGTGCGCGAAGCCGAGCTGGCCCGCTGGGTGGGCGTCATGAACCGCTATGCCCTGCTGCCTGGCGGTCTGCACTGGTCAGCCCCCACGCCCCGGCACTTGCCCGAGCTCAGCTGAAGGCTTCAGGGCTGGGTCCCGGCGCGGCTCTCTGCGATGATGGCTGTTTGAACCTGGAGCGTTCCATGTCCATTCTGCTGAGCACCGACCTCCCCTTTCCGGTCTTCCGCCGGGGCAAAGTGCGGGATGTCTACGATCTCGGCAAGCAGCTGCTGATCGTCGCCTCGGATCGCATCAGCGCCTTCGATTGTGTGATGCCCGAAGGCATTCCCGACAAGGGGCGCATCCTCACGGCCGTGGCCAACTTCTGGTTCGCCGCCACGGAAGATCTGGTGCCCAACCATTTCCGGGGCAACGCGGGCTGGCCCGCGGCCCTCGAACCCTACCGCTCCGCGCTGGAAGGCCGGGCGGTGGTGGTGGAGAAAACCCGCCCCATGCCCGTGGAGTGCGTCGTCCGCGGCTACATCGCCGGCAGCGGCTGGAAGGAATACCAGGCCACCGGCAGGATCTGCGGCGTCTCCCTGCCCGCGGGGCTGCGCCTCGCAGATCGGCTGCCCGAGCCCATCTTCACGCCCGCCACCAAGGAGGAGGAAGGGCATGACGAGAACATTTCCTTCGAGCGCATGGCTGAGATCGTGGGGCACGATCTGGCTCTGCGCCTGCGCGACCTGAGCCTGGCCCTCTACCGGCGGGGCGCCGAATTGGCGGCTGAGCGCGGCATCCTGCTCGCCGACACCAAGTTCGAGTTCGGCCTCAGCGACGAAGGCGAGCTCATCCTCATTGACGAGGCCCTCACGCCTGACAGCAGCCGTTACTGGCTGGCCGACAGCTATCAGCCGGGGAAGAACCCGCCCAGCCTCGACAAACAGTTTCTCCGCGACTACCTGGAGACCCTCTCCAGCTGGAACAAACAGCCGCCCGCGCCGCACCTTCCGGCCGAGATCATCGAAGGCGTGCGGGCCCGCTACCTGGACTTGGCTTCGCGCTTCGGTGTGAAGCTCTGAATCAAGGGGCCACCAGGCCCTTTGCGGGGTCGGCCTTCTTCAGGCCCCCTGTGCGCAGGTTCTTTGGATCGAACCAACGACGGAGGTCTGCATTCAGCTGTTCGAGGCTGAGGGCTTTCATGTGGTCCGGATCGGCGCCGCGGCCCAGGGCTTCCTGAAGCGCTCGGTTCATCTGGGCTTCGGGGTGGAGGGTCTCCAGGCTGGGTCCGGCGTTCCACGCGGTGCGGGCGCGGTCGAGGTCAGCCTGAGTGAAGCCCCGCAGCCGCAGCGCCTCCAACCGCGCCAGCAAGCGGGGCAGGGCGAGGCTGGCATCCACCTCGGCATCATCCGTGGCCACGAGGCAGCCAGCCTCAGCGGCAGCCCAGGCGGGCAGGAGCGAAGGCTCACCGGGCACCAGCAGGTTCAGCAAAGCCGCGGATTCTGGAAGGGTTTCCGTCGGTTGGGGCGCCACGGCCTGGGCGCGGCTTCCGACTCCCGGAACGCGGATCCACAGGGGCCATGGTTTGCCGGAGCTGGCTTGCTGCACACCCTCTGACGCTGAAGGGTCGGGTGAGGGGGGGGCGGAGCGGGTCTCCTGCGGTGTCCAGCTGCCGAGGCTCAGCAGGACCAGCCGCTTGGCCTGCTCCAGGCCCAGGTCCCCGTGCAGCACCAGCAGCGCATGATCGGGTCGGAACACACGGGCGCGGAAGGTGAGCAGATCCTCCCAGGTGATGGTGCCCAGGCTGGTGAGCGTGGGCCTCCTCTCCGGGGCCTGACTCAGGCTCTGCCGCAGCCGGAGCAGAGGATCAACTCCGCGCCCTTCTTCCTCGTGCCAGCAGGCTTCGCGCTGCTCTTCCAGCATGCCGGGATCGAAGAGAGAGCGGAGGATGCGATCGGCGAGAAGGCCCAGGGCCCGGTCCTGGTCGCGGCTGCGGACCGACAGCTGCCAGTCGAGGCCATCGGGGGCTGCCATGGCTTTCAACTGGATGCCTGCGTCTTCCTGGAACCGCTCCAGCTCATCGGCCTTGAAGCCCCCGGCGTCGGAGTGGGAGACCATGCGCAGCGCCAGCTGCGGGAGGCCCTGGCGGCCGCTCGGCACATCCTGGACTGTGACCTTCAGGTGCAGCTTTACCCGCACCAATGGATGCTCATGATCCTCCAGCAGCAGCACCCGCAGCCCATTCGGCAGGATGAAGGCCTGGACTTTCGCCTGGGCCTGCAGCGAAAGTGCCGTGGCCAGGCACGTCAGCAGCAGGGCCCTCATCGCTTCTCCGGGGGCAGCTGGGCCACCAGCAATTTGAGGGTGCGGCGGCGCTCCTCGGAATTCAGCATGCGCAGCTGCCGGAGCCCTTCAGCCACCAGGTGTTCCCGTTGAGCTGGATCCTGGATGCGGGTCGTTGCCAGGGCCTGCAGCACCTGGGACAGTTCCGCATCAAGGGGATCCAGGTTGGCTCCGGGGGTGGGCTCCAGGAGCACGGTGGTGCGGTGGGTGGGTTTCAGCCAGGCGCGCGCCGCGGCCTGTACAGCCTCTGGTGCCAAACCCCGAAGCCGCTGGAGGTCCAGCTCCGCCAGCCGCCAATCCCCGCCTTCTGCCCAGGCTTGGCCCAGGGTTTTTGCCAAGGCTTCGGGATCATCCTGGTTTCGGAGGTGGTCCGATTCCAGCTGCGCGAGGGCCCGCTGCCACTCCTCCTGGGGGATGGGATCCTGCTGCAAACGGAGAATCTCGCCCTGCAGGGCGCCCTCCACCTCTGCAAGGCTGTGGCCAGGCGCGGGCTCCATGTCTGCCACCAACAGCCCAGGCAGGCGGCCGCCGGGGAGGTCCAGGCCCAGGGACACCTGTGTCACAAGGCCTTTCTGACGCTGAAGCCGGGATGGCAAGCGGCTGCTCTGGCCGCCACCCAACAGCTGAGTCGCCAAGCGCAAGGCCAGGTGGTCCGGATGGGAGCGGGCGGGAATGCGCCAGCCCATGAGAAGGCGCGCGGATTCGCCTGCGGCGGCCTGAACCCGCCGGTCGCCGAGGTCTGCCGGGATCTCCGGCAGCACGTTCGTTTCGCTGGCCGGAGGCACGGGAAGCGACCCCAGATGACGCTCCACCAGGGGCAGCGCGGCCTCCAAGCTGAGGCCGCCCACAAGGATGATGGTGAGCCGGTCGGGTCGCAGGGCACGGTGGGCGTAGGAGCGGAGCTCTGACCAGCGGAGGGCCTCCAATGCGGGCAGGTGGTCCGTGAGGTCCCGGCCGTAGGGATGCCCCGGAAGCGCAGCACCGTAGAGCAGGGCCGGGCCCTTGTCACCCTTGGTGCGAAGTTCGGCGGCGAGGCTGGCCCGGGCCTGGGCGAACCGGCTGAGCGTCAGGCTCCGCAGGCGCTGGGCTTCGGTGCGGCACCAGAACTCGAAGGCTTCCTGAGGCAGTTCGGTGTGGGCGCTGAGGGCATCGGTGCTGGCTTCGGCCCACTGGCGTCCGCCCCGGGAGAGGTAGAGATCCCCCAGCGGAGTCGTGGCGGTGAGGGCGCGGAGCTGCGACTGTACGGATTCGAGGTTGGCCTCCAAGGCCGGAAGCTGGGAGGCCGCGGCGGCATCCCGCCGCAGCAGAAGGCGCTCCAGTCGGATGGCTTCGAGCAGGCCTTCCTCCTGCTTCAGCAGTGACTCAAGGGCCGCCAGTCCCTTGCCCTGCTCCAAATCTTCGGTCCGTGTGATGCCGTAAAGGGCCCGGGCCAGCAGGTCGGTCGCACCCGCGGTGGCGGCGGGCTCCTCTGCCCGGCCGCCGGAGAACACCAGGGCCGCGTGAAAGGCAGTCAGGCCCCGGCGCTCCACCAGGAGCAGGCGGGCGCCATTGGCCAGTCGCCGCTCCTGCACTTCCGAGGGACGGGGGGCCTGGGCCTGAAGGCCGAGGGCGGCAACGAGAATGGGAACCAGCAGACGCATGCTTCCCAGAGTACTACCTCACTTCACCCGGATGCTGCCGTTGGTGGTTTCCAGGCGGATGGTCTGGCTCCGTCCAGGCACTTTCACCCGGGCGTTGTGCTTGCTCATTTCAATGACCTGGGCGCCCGTGATTTTGATGTCAAGGGAACCGTTGCTGTTCTCCGCCACCAACTCGCCCGTGGCCTTGCCCAGTTCGCACTCGATGCTGCCGTTGGTGGATTCGAGGTGGATGCCCTCGCCCCAGCCGTCCAGGTTGTGGGCGCGCACCGAACCGTTGGTGGTCTCCAGGTTCACGCCGCCTTCCACATCCTCGAGGACGATGCGGCCATTGGTGGTGCTGCCCTTGATGCGGGCCGCGAGATTGCGCGCCTCGATGGGACCGTTGGTGGTATCCACGTGCACTTCGCCGCGGATGCGGCTGACGAGGATGCTGCCATTGGTGGCTTCGCAGCGGGCATAGCCTTCCAGGTTTTCGGCGGAAACCGTTCCATTGGTGGTGCGGAAGTGGCCCATGATTTTGCGGGGCACCTGCAGGGTCATCTCGCAGCGGGGGCTGATGTAGACGCCGAAGCTCCAGGAGGGCTGCTGGAAGACCGCCTCGATGTCGAGATCCTGGCCCTTGCGCTGCAGCACCAATTCGACGCGGCGCTTCTCGCTGTCGCGGATCTGGGCCGTGAGGGCCACTTCATCCTTCTCCCATCCGGTGACGCGGATGCCGCCGTTCCGGTTCTTCACCCACAGTTTGGAACCCTGGGCCAGCTTCTCCGTGCGCTGCTCCACGCGGGAACCGGAAGGCACATCCACACCGATCATGGGCGCAGGCGGGGCGGGAGGGGCCGGGGGGGGTGGCGGGGGCGGCGGCGCCTGGGCCAGCAACCCACCTCCGGTCAGCAGCGCTGTCCCGACAAGCAACATGGGGATCCATCGGCTGGAAACGGTCATGGCAACTCCCGTGGGAGAAAGATACAGGGCTAGCCTGGTGATGGAGTTCACGGTCCGGACCCGGAGGCGTTTAGTCACGATACCCTGGAAGGTCCTTTCTGGAGCCCGCATGTCTGCTTACATTCTGTCCGCCACCCGCACCGCCGTCGCCTCCTTCGGGGGAGCCCTCAAGCCCATGAACGCGGTGGATCTGGGGGCACTGGCCATTCGCGAAGCGCTGGTGCGGAGCGGGGTGGAAAGTTCCGAGGTCGGCGATGTGGTGATGGGCAATGTGCTGCAGGCCGGCAGCGGCCAGAACGTGGCCCGGTTGTCGGCGCTGAAGGCGGGCCTGCTCCACAGCACCCCCGCCCACACCCCCAACCAGGTCTGCGGCTCCGGCCTCAAGGCGGTGGCCCTGGGCGCCCAGAGCATCCTCATGGACGATGCCGCCTTCGTGGTGGCCGGGGGCACCGAGAGCATGTCCAACGCGCCCTACCTGCTGCCCGCGGCCCGCTGGGGCGCCCGCATGGGCAATGCCCCGCTCATCGACAGCATGATCCAGGATGGCCTCTGGTGTGGTCACGGCGATACCCACATGGGCATCACCGCCGAGAATGTGGCCGCCAAACACGGCATCACCCGGGAAGCGCAGGACGCCTCCTCCCTTGTCAGCCAGCAGCGGGCCGCGGCCGCCCAGGCCGCGGGCGCCTTCGACCGGGAAATCTTCACCGTGACCCTGTCCGGCAAGAAGGGCGACGTCCAGTTCAACCGCGATGAGTACATCAAGGCCGATGCCACCGCCGAGGGCCTGGCCAAGCTCAAGCCCGCCTTCAAGAAGGACGGCACGGTCACCGCCGGCAACGCCAGCGGCATCAACGATGGCGCCGCGGCCCTGGTGCTGGCCTCGGAGGCCGCCGCCAAGGCCCACAAGCCCATCGCCCGCATCCTGGGCTTCGCCCAGGCTGGCGTGGATCCCGCCACCATGGGCCTGGGTCCCGTGCCCGCCATTCAGAAGCTGCTCAAGAAGACCGGCGTCAAGCTGTCGGACATCGACCTCTTCGAGCTCAACGAAGCCTTCGCCGCCCAGAGCCTGGGCGTGCTGGCCGAGCTGCCGGAGATCGACCCCGCCAAGGTGAACCTGCGTGGCGGCGCCATCGCCATCGGCCACCCCATCGGCGCCAGCGGCACCCGCATCCTCGTGACCCTCCTGCACCTGCTGCAGGACCAGAACAAGAAGCTGGGCATCGCCGCCCTTTGCATCGGAGGCGGTCAGGGCGTGGCCATGCTGGTGGAACGGGTGTAAGCCGCTACTCAAACACGACCGTTTTGTTTCCATAGGTCAGCACGCGGTGCTGAAGATGAAGGCGCACGGCCCTGGAAAGGGCCAGGCGCTCCATGTCCTTTCCCTTGCGGACGAGATCATCTGTGGTGTCGCGGTGGCTGACGCGCACCACATCCTGCTCGATGATCGGCCCCGAATCGAGATCCGGGGTGACGTAATGCGCGGTGGCCCCAATGAGCTTGACGCCACGCGCATGGGCCTGGTGGTAGGGCTGGGCCCCGGCGAAGGCGGGCAGGAAACTGTGGTGGATGTTGATGACTGCGGGAAATTCCGCCAGGAACTCCGGGCTCAGCACCTGCATGTACTTCGCGAGGATTACGAGATCGACTCGCTCGGCCCGCAGCAGGGCCAGGGCTTTCCTTTCGGCCATGCTCTTGGTTTCGGGGGTGATCGGCACCACATGGAAGGGGAGACCCAGCGGTTCGACGTGGCGGCGAAGGGTGTCGTGATTGCTCATCACGAAGGCAATGTCGGCTCCCAGTTCTCCCGCCTGGTGACGCCAGATGAGGTCGAGCAGGCAATGCTCCTGCCGACTGCACCATAAGGCGATCCGGGGGATCTCATCCGAGAAATACAATTCCCAGTGACCGCCCATGGGAGCGGCGATCGCGGCGAATCCCTGCCGGAGGCCCTCCCGGTCGAGATCGAGGCCATTCAGCTCCAGTTCAATGCGGCCCAGGAAACGCCCGGCCTGCAGGTCGGAGTGGTGATCCGAATCCACAATGTTTCCACCGTGATGAAACACGAAGTTGGATAGGCGCGCCACGATCCCCTTTTGATCCGGGCAGGAGATGAGGAAGATTGCGGTGGGATTGAACATAGCTGATTTCATCTCACCAGTGACCCGGCCGCAAGACCTTTGAAAGACGATCCGGGACTGGTCGTTCCGGGGTTATCACTCCAGAATCAGGGGAAGTCCAGCCCCAGTGGCGCACCGGAACCCTGCATGATCACCCTCACTCACGTCGGCAAGCAGTACGACCGCATCCACACCGCGCTGGCGGATGTGAGCTTCGCCATCGACGCGGGCGAGTTCGTCTTCCTCACGGGGCCCAGCGGCGCGGGCAAGTCCACGCTGCTGAAGCTGCTCTTCCGGGAGCAGGTGCCCAGCAGCGGGGAGATCCAGCTGGCGGGGCACCGCCTGGCGGCCATGCAGGAGAAGGAAATACCGCAGCTGCGCCGCAAGCTCGGCGTGGTGTTCCAGGATTTCAAGCTCATCCGCAGCCGCACCATCTTCGAAAACGTGGCCTTTGTGCTCAAGGTGCTGGGCGTGAGTGCCGCCGAGCAGAAGCAGCGCACCTTCCGGGCGCTCAAGCTGGTTGGGCTCCAGCACAAGCTCAGCAGCTACCCCCTGCAGCTCTCGGGCGGAGAGCAGCAGCGCGTGGCCATCGCCCGGGCCCTGGTGAACGATCCCCTGGTGCTGTTGGCGGACGAGCCCACGGGCAATCTGGATCCCGACCTGGCCCAGGAGATCATGACCCTGTTCGAGCGCATCAACGGCCAGGGCACCACGGTCATCGTCGCCACCCACGACCGCAGCCTCATCCAGCGCATGAAGAAGCGGGTCATCGGCCTCGATCACGGCCGCGTGGCCTTCGACCAGCCCGCCCCCACGAGCCTCGTCACCGTCTAAAGGCGGTAGGCTGGAAGCTGTCGATTGGATTCCCATGGCCCAGCCCCTCACCGATGCCCGGTTCGTCACCTCCGCCGCCGATGCGCGCAAACTTGGCGTCTGCCATGCCGAAGTGGCCTTCGTGGGCCGCAGCAACGTGGGCAAGTCCTCGCTGCTGAACGCCCTGGCCAACCAGAAGCAGCTGGCCCGCGTCTCGAAAACGCCGGGTCGCACGCGGCTCATCAATGTTTTCCTCACGGGGCCGGACCGCTGGATTGTGGATCTGCCGGGCTACGGCTTCGCCACCGGACCTGCTTCTGAGCGGGCCACTTGGCAGGCCATGGTGGAGGGCTACCTCACGGGCCGAAGCACCCTGCGCATGGTGTTCGTGCTGGTGGATGCGGAGGTGGGTCCCACCAAGCTGGACCACCAGATGATCGAATGGCTGCGCGTCGAAGGCCTGCCCCACCGCATCGTCGCCACCAAGGCCGACCAGGTGAAGCCCAGCAAGGCCCTCAAACAGCGCAAGGACGTGGCCGCCGAGCTGAACCTGATGCCCAATGACATCGCCTGGGTGAGTGCGGGGAAAGGCACTGGCATCGCCGAACTGCGCCGCGAAGTGGCCGACCTGCTGGACCTCTAGAGGGGCTCCACCTTTCCGCCCCGCCACACCATGAACCGCCCTTCGTGGGCCCAGGGCAGGGCGATGCCGTTGGCTTCCACTTCGTGGGTGTGGAAGTGACCGGTGAGGAAGGTCGCTTCGGAGTGGGCCTGGGCCGCGGCGCGGAAGGCTTCGCGGGGGAAGGCCAGTTTGTAGGCGGCGTTGGTGGTATGGAGCTTCCGTTCCATCCAGGCGGATATTTTGCGGGCCGTGCTTCCGGGCATGAGGCAGAAGGGCAGCCAGAGCAGGCCTGAACGGGAGAGCAGGTTCCAAAGACGGTACTGGTGGTCCGCCCCGTTGATGAGGTCGCCGTGCTCCCAGACGAGGCGCTCGCCTTCCAGGCTGCCGCCGATGCCCTCGCCCATGAGATCGAAGGCGGACGCATGGCGATCGAGAAAATACTCCCGGTTGCCCATCCAGAGGCCCACCCAGCGCCCGGCCTGGCGGCGCTCCCGCACCCAGGCGAGGAAGGCGCGCTGGGCTTCGGTTTCCATGCCGGGCAGGCCCACCCACACGTCGAAGACATCCCCGAGGAAGAGCCAGTCCGCCTTGGGGAACCTCGCCGTGGCTTCCTCCAGCCCCGTGAGTTCCGCGCCCCAGTGGGGATCGGCCACCAGGATGAGGTCGCGAGCCGAATCAAGGCGATGGCCAGCGCCGCGTCTCCAGGACAGGGCCTCGAGACGTCGGCTGAACACGAGGTGGACCGAGGCCGCAAACAGCCCGAGACCGCCCCCGATGACATCCGCGACCCAGTCCAGAACGTCGCAGCTGCGACCTGGAACGAAGCTCTGGTGCCACTCGTCCGTGGCGCCGAAGAAGGCCACCAGGGCGATGATGAACAGGTGGCGGCGGTACAGGGGCAGGTCGCGGCGGTTGACGCGCAGGGCCAGATCCAGGGTCCAGGCCAGCGCGGCGTAGGCCGAGGCGTGGGCGAATTTGTCCAGGGGCGAGGGCAGCTCGATGCCCGCAGGCAGGTGGGACTGGGCGCTCAGCCAGACGATGGTCGCGGCCAAGGCCAGGGGAAGGGTCCAGAGCCATCGCATGCGCATGATCCATCCAAACACAGCCGGGCCCTGGATGCGAATCTGCACCAGGCCCCTCGCTTCCGACACAATGGAGCCATGCTCGCCTTCACCAAGCTCGTTGGAATGCTGCTCATGCCTCTGGGCCTGATCTGGCTGGGCCTGTGGGGCAGCGCCTATTGGGCCTTCCGGCGCCGGGTGAGGGGTCTGGGGTTTGCCCTGATGGGGCTGGCTGTGGGTCTCGCGCTCGTCGGCAACGTCCAGTTGGGACACCGCCTCATGGGTCGCTTGGAAGCGGAGGTTCAGCCCTTCTCTTCCAAAGATGCTCCCCTGGAGGCCCTCTTCGTCCTGGGCGGTGGTTCCGCGGTGGATGAGCAGGGGCGGCCAGCGCTTGGGGATTCTGGAGACCGCATCGTGGAAGCCGCCCGCCTCTGGCATGCGGGGCGGGTGCGGTGGCTGGTGGCCAGCGGCGCGTCCCAGGGGACGGGCCCGGGAAGCCGGAACCTGGGGGAGGAAACCCGAACCCTGTGGAAGGACCTGGGCATTCCCGAAAGCGCCATCCGGGTGATCGAAGAACCCTGCGTCATCACCCGCGACGAGGTGCAGGCCTACACCCGCCTCAAAGCAAGGGAAGGCTGGCAGCGCGTGGGGCTGCTCAGCTCTGCCTGGCACCTGCCGAGGGCCATGGCCCTGGCGCGGCGGACCGGGCTTGAGGCGGTGCCGGTGGCCAGTGACCGCCGCGGACGGGTGCCCCGGTGGGAGCTCTGGCACCTGGTGCCCCAACAGGAAGGCCTGCACAACACTCAGGGCTTCTGCTGGGAATGGCTGGGCCGGAGCATGGGGCGCTAACGGGTTACCTGATGTTGGCGTTGCGCGGGCGCGAGGCTGCATAGAGCAGCACGGCCACTACCACCGCGCCGAAGGCCAGCGCCATCGGTGGGCTCAGGTGTTCACCCATCAGGAAGAGGCCGATGCCCAACTGCAAGGTGGGGCTGAAATACTGGATGAAGCCCAGGCGCTGAAGGGGGATCCGCAGGGCAGCGTAGGCGAAGGTGAGCAGCGGCAGGGCCGTCACCGGGCCCGCCAGCACCAACAGGGTGGTGGCCTTGGGCCCTGCATGGAAGATGGCGCCACCGCCAATCCAGCCCAGGTAGGCCAGGGCCAAGGGCATGGCGATGAGGGTTTCGGCGGCGAGGCCCGACAGCGCGTCCAAGCCGGCCTTCTTCTTCAGGGCGCCGTAGAGGGCGAAGCTGGTGGAGAGCACCACGGCCACCCAGGGCAGGCTGCCCAGGCGCCAGGTCGCCACGGCGACGCCCAGCAGCGCCAGGCCCACCGACACCTTTGCCCAACGGTCCAGCCGCTCATGGAAGAAGAAGGCGCCCAGGGCCACCGAGAGCAGGGGCGTGATGTAGTAGCCGAGGCTCGATTCCGTCACGCGGCCCACCTGCACCGCCCAGATGTAGATCCCCCAGTTCACGGTGATGAGGAGCGAACAGACCAGTACCGCCAGTGCGCTGGCGCGGTTGCGCCAGATGTGGAGCACCTCGCCCAGCCGACCCTTGCCCAGCAGCACCGCCACCAGGAACAGCCCCGACCAGAGCACGCGATGGCAGAGCACCTCCACGGCGTTCACGTTGGAGAGTTGTTTCCAGTAGAGCGGAAGGATCCCCCACATCCCATAGGCGGCAAACGCCGCCAGGGTGCCTCGGCGGAGGCTCCGGGCCTGGCTCGACGACGGGGGCCCGTCAGGCGTGTTGGACACGCCCTAGCGCTTGAACCGCTGGCAGTTGGCGGGAACCACGCAGGTGCCCGAGGCTTTGCACACCACGATGGGCTCGGCCAGCACATCGGCGGCGGAAACCTGCCCGGCGATGCCTGCGGGCACGATCACCTTGCGCGCCTCGAACTCCATTTTGCGGGAGGTGCGGCCCATGGACACGATGCGGCCCGTGGCCTCGATGTAATCGCCGGCGTTCACGGGGGCAAGGAACTGGACGTTGTCGTAGGCCACGAAAAGGCCCTCGTCGCCATCGCTGCGGATGAGCAGCTCGGTGGCCACGTCGCCGAAGAGCTGGAGCATCTTGGCGCCATCCACCAGGTTGCCGGCGTAGTGGGCATCGTGCGCGGCGATGCGGAGGCGGATGAGGCTCGTGAAGCGGTCCAGGTTGATGTCACCCATGAGGTCACCTTTCAGAGGTCCAGTCGCGGATGGCAAATCATGGCACGCCGCCTGACACCTGGGGGTCACCTGACCAGGAGCGGAATGGCGGGGGTGACCGGGCTCGTGCAGGGCTCAGACCGGGAGTCGGTTTCGCCGATGAGCCAGTCCGTGGCTGCCTGTTTCAAGGTCGCGGTGACGGTCCACCGCGGTGAATCGTTCGGGGCCATGAGCCTCCCCAAGGGCCGCTTGGGTGGGAGCCGGAAATGACAAAGTGTAAAGTGTGCCGAAACAAAATTCGTTTTCGGGTCGTTGGATTGCCCTCCTGCTTTCCGCAGGGTAGGTGTCCCCTCGACAGTTCTGAAGAACGGGATCCCGCGGCTCCGAAGCGCCCGTTTCTCTGCGAAAAACAGAGGCCCTGCGGCGGGCAGACCGAGGTCTTGCGGGCCGGGTCCGAAGGCCCCGGAACCCCCGGCTGGGGCGGGTCTGACCCGATTGGATGAGGCTGGGATTGTGACGATCTTCGAGAAAGGCTGCGTGCTAGCTTCAAAACGATGTCGAGGGCATCTATCTCGCGGCATCGCATTGATTGAAGGAGTAGGCCATGGCGACGGGCTGCAAATACGGATCCCACCGCGTGCTGGAGCCCCGGGGCGTATTGCCCCAGCCCGCCGCGCGCATCAGCAATGACATGTCGACGGTCTACGACAACGAGATCCTCGTGGACGTGATCGCCCTCAACATCGACAGCGCCAGCTTCACCCAGATCGAGGAAGAGGCCGGGCACGACCTGGCCAAGATCGAGGCCAAGATCCTCGCCATCGTGGGCGAGAAGGGCAAGATGCAGAACCCCGTTACGGGTTCGGGCGGCATGTTCATCGGCCGGGTGGCCAAGGTGGGCGCGGCACTGGCGGATCGGGGTCTCAAGGCCGGCGACAAGATCGCCTCGCTGGTTTCGCTCAGCCTCACGCCCCTCAGGATCGAGAAGATCCTCAAGATCCACGCGGACATCGACCGGGTGGAGATCCAGGGCCAGGCCATCCTTTTCGAGAGTGGCCTCTACGCCAAGCTGCCCGAGGACATGACCGAGAGCCTCGCCTTGGCGGCCCTGGATGTGGCGGGCGCGCCTGCCCAGGCGGCCAAGTTGGTGAAGCCCGGCCAGAGTGTGCTCATCCTGGGCGCCGGTGGCAAGTCCGGCATGTTGGTGGCCTATGAGGCCATGAAGCGGGTGGGCCCCACGGGCCGCGTGGTGGGCAACGTCTATCTGGCCGACGACAAGAAGGTGCTCGATGACCTGGGCGTCTGCCACGAGGTGGTGGTGGCCGATGCGACCCGTCCCGTGGATTTCCTCGCCGCCGTGCTGCAGGCCAACGGGGGCCGCGAATACGACATCGTCGTGAACTGCGTGAACGTGCAGAACACGGAGATGTCGAGCATCCTGCCCTGCCGCCAGGAGGGCACTGTCTACTTCTTCAGCATGGCCACCCACTTCGGCAAGGCCGCGCTGGGCGCCGAAGGCGTGGGCAAGGACGTGACCATGATCGTGGGCAATGGCTACACGAAGGATCACGCCGAGATCACCCTCTGGGAGCTGCGTGAGAATCCCAAGCTGCGGAAGCTTTTTGAAGAGCGCTACGTCTGAACGCGGAGGCAAGCCATGGACAACAAGCTGATCATCACCTGCGCCATCACCGGCGCCGAGACCACCAAAGAGATGAATCCGGCGCTGCCCATCACGCCGGAGGAGATCGCCCAGGGTGCCTTCGAGGCCTGGGAGGCTGGCGCCTCCATCCTGCACCTGCATGTGCGCCAGGATGACGGCACGCCGACCCAGGATGTGGCTGTCTTCAAGAAGGCCATCGACCTCATCCGCGCCAATTGCGACATCGTCATCGAGACCACCACCGGCGGCGCGGCTTGGATGACGCCCGAGGAGCGGCTGCAGCCCGTGACCCTCAACCCCGAGATGGCCAGCCTCGACTGCGGCACCGTGAATTTCGGCGACGAGTACATCGTTAACACCCTGCCCATCATGCGCCAGTTCGCCCAGGCCATGCTGGATCACGGCGTTCGGCCCACCCTCGAATGTTTCGACCTGGGCCACGTCTACGCCAGCCACATTCTCATCAAGGAAGGGCTGCTGCAGGAGCCCTACCACTACGGGCTGGTGCTCAACGTCCCCGGCGCTGCCAAGTACGAGCCCGATGTCATGGAGTTCCTGGTCCGCAAGCTGCCCAAGGGCGCCTTCTTCACGGCCTTCGGCATTGGCGGCAAGGCGAACGTGGATTCCATCTACGCCACCATCGCCCTGGGCGGCCATGTCCGCGTGGGCTTCGAGGACAACATCTACTACAGCAAGGGCCGCCTGGCGACGAGCAACGCCGAATTGGTGGCGCGCGCAGCCCGCATCGCCAAGGACTGCGGCCGCGAGCTGGCGCGCCCCGACGATGTCCGCCAGATGCTCAAACTCCGTCAAGCCTGATCCCGACCCTGACTTTTCAAAGCGAGATTCCCATGAACTTCAAGAAAGTGGACTGGCGCAGCATCGACCTCTTCAAGGACGTGACCGCCGAAGAGTGGAACGACTGGCGCTGGCAGTTGCGGAACGGCATCCATGACGTGGCGACCCTGGAAAAGGTCATCACCCTCACGGAACAGGAGCGCGAGCACCTTCGCGAATGCCTGAAGAAATTCACCATGGAGATCACGCCGTACTATGCGGCCCTCATGGACCGTGAAGACCCCAACTGCCCGGTGCGGATGCAGTCCGTGCCGCGTCTCGCCGAGCTGCACGACGATCCCTCCGACCTCTCCGACCCGCTGCACGAGGATGTGGACAGCCCCGTCCCCGGCCTCACGCACCGCTACCCAGATCGCGTGCTCCTCCTGGTGACCAACATCTGCTCCATGAACTGCCGCCACTGCACCCGTCGCCGCCTGGTGGGCGATAACGACCTGGACATGCCCGACGACAACGTGGCCAAGGCCATCGAGTACATCCGCAACACCCCGGCCGTGCGCGATGTGCTGATCTCCGGCGGCGATCCCTTCGTGCTCAGCGATGAGCGCCTGGAATCCATCATCAGCCGCATCCGCGCCATCGAGCATGTGGAGATCATCCGCATCGGCACCCGCACGCCCGTGGTCATGCCTCAGCGCGTGACGGATTCCCTGGTGGGCATGCTCAAGAAGTACCACCCCATTTTCGTGAACACCCACTTCAACCACGCCAAGGAGATCACCGCCGAGGCGCGCGAGGCCTGCGCGAAGCTGGCCGATGCTGGCATCCAGCTGGGCAACCAGAGCGTGCTGCTGCGGGGCATCAACGACCAGACCGAAGTGATGAAGCAGCTCCTCCACAAGCTGCTCACCATCCGGGTGCGGCCCTACTACATCTACCAGTGCGATCTCTCCCTGGGCATCTCCCACTTCCGCACCACGGTGCGCAAGGGCATCGAGATCATCGAGGGCCTGCGCGGCCACACCACGGGCCTGGCGGTGCCTACCTTTGTGGTGGACGCGCCCGGCGGTGGCGGCAAGATCCCCGTCATGCCCAGCTACCTCATCACCCAGGGGGAGAACAAGGTGGTGCTCCGCAACTACGAGGGCGTCATCACCACCTATACGGAACCCGTCCACACCACGACGATGCCCGATGCCAAGCTCGAACCCACCTCCAAGGTGTACAAGGCCAAGGATGGTGTGGCCACCATGCTTTCCGGCGAAAGGCTCTGCCTCGAGCCGGCGGGCCTCTCCCGCAAGCAGCGGAACGGGAAGCACTGACATGGGAAAGCGAGACACCGAGGGCACAGAATTTCCACAGAGGCGCACAGAGAAAAGCGGAAAATCTGCCCAGGCATCGTTCGCCGGTCTCTCTGTGCCCTCTGTGTGACCTCTGCGCCCTCTGTGTTCCGCTTTGAAACAATCATCCAAACGCTCTCTCAAGAAGGATCGAAGCATGGCGTGGTTTGAAGGCGCCGCCGGGACGGTGACCGCGATTACCGGCCTCGAAAAGGGGTCGGGGAAAACCACATTCCTGAATCATGCTTTGCCTCTGGCGCGCCAGGCGGGCCCCGTGGCTGTCTTCAGCATTGGCGTGGATGGCGCCCAGAAAGCCCGTACCACCGGCTCCTCGCCAGAAATTCGAGTGGAGCCGGGCGACCTGGTGATGACCACCGAGGCCTTTGCGCGCAGCTCCGATGCCCGTTTCGAGATCCTGGAAGCGCTCCCAGGGCGCGGTTCCCTCGGTCACCTCCTGCTGGGTCGCGCCCAGCGGGGTGGGACCGTGACCCTGGTGGGCAGCGAGCACCTGAGCCAGCTGGCGGAGGTCATTGCCCAGGTCCGGCGGGATGGATGGGCCGCATCCGTGCTAGTGGATGGCGCAGTCAACCGCCTGACCCAGGTGGCCGCCCTGGGTGATCTGGGCTTCGTTTTCACGGCCCGCATCGACCGCAGCAATCTGGCCAAGGCCGCAGCTCGTGTCCAGCATTTGGGTCAGCTGGCCTCGTTGCCCGTAGAGCCGGAACCACCGGCTGAGGTGCTGCGAATGGAAGGTCCCCTCGGCCCCACCCAGGTGGAGGTGCTGCCCGAAGGTGTCAGCCGTCTGTCGCTGGAGGATTTCACCAAGGTCTTTCTGGAGCCCGCCGCCTTCTCCCGCCTGCGCCAGCACACGGAGATCAGCGTGCGCCGCGAGTTCCGCCTGCTCTGTTTCGCCATCACCCTGCGGGATGTGGCGCGTCCGGAATTCCTCCAGGCCGTGGGTGAGGCCCTGAGCCCATCCATCCTCTTCAATCCCTATGAAGTGGCTTCCTGATGCGTGCCCTGGCCAGCTACGCCCAGTTCGGACTCATCTGGGATCGCTTCCTGCCCGAAACGCCTTTCGGCCGTGCGGCGAAAGAGGGGCTGGGCTTCCTGAGCGAGGTCACCGCGCTGGAGCGCATTTGGAATGAAACCGACGCGGCCCTTGGGCTGCTGCGGGAACTGGAGGGCCAAGCGGTCCGCCTGAGCCAGATCCAGCACCACCTCAAGCGCCTGCCCCGCACCTGCAGGGACGCCAAGCCCTGCTATGACGAAGTGGAGATCTTCCAGTTCAAGAAATTCCTCCACAACTACAAGAGTCTGGTCGAACTCCTGGATCCGGCCATCCGAGGCCTCTTCGGCGTGGAGTACGCCTCAGAGGGGTTGGAGCGGTTGTTGGATCAGGGACGCCAGAGCGCCGAATCCTTCTACGTGGCCGATGCCTACTCTGAAGCCCTTGCCGAAGCCCGCCGCGAGATCCGCGAAGCCGATGCGGCGATCCAGGCCCTGCAGGCGCAGCGGGCGGCGGAGATCCAGGCGCGCTGGGGCTTCGAGTTCGGCAGCAAGGCCTTTCTGTTGGTATCCCGCGAGGCACTGGGCCGCCCCGAGGAAGCCAGCGACCTGCTGCGCATCGAGCCCTTCGATGAGACCAAGGTGGCCATCCGGGTGCAGGCTACGGCCGAGGAGTTCCTCTGGCAGGAGCGCCGTTCGGCGCTGCTCGCCCGGGAGCGCGCCGCCGAAGATGCGGTGCTGGAAAGCCTCTCCGAGGCCCTGCGTCAGGAGTTGCCGCGCTTCGAGCAGTACCAGGAAGCCATCACCCGCTTCGACCTGGCCTTCGCCCGGGCCCGCCTGGCGCGGGAGCATGCTTTGGTGCGGCCTGCGCTGGCGGAGGGCGCCATCACGGTGGCCGGTGGCCGCTTCCTGCCTTGCGAGGAGGTCTGCCGCGACCTGGGCACGGAGTACGTGCCCTTGGATGCGCGGTTCGATCAGCGGGCCACGGTCATATTCGGTTCCAACATGGGCGGCAAGACCGTGGTGTTGAAGACCCTGGCCTTCCTGCAGCTCTGCACCCAGATGGGCCTCTACGTGCCGGCTCAGGCCTTCAGCACGGTTCTCTTTCACCATTTCCACTATCTCGGTGAAGGGCAGACCAGCCAGGCCGCCCAGGGCCTTTCGGGCTTTGGATTCGAGATCCACTCCTTTGTGGAAGCCGCCCAGGATTTCAACGCGCCGAGCCTGGTGCTCTTCGATGAATTCGCCCGCACCACCAACTCGCAGGAGGCCGAGGCCATCCTGTCCGCGGTGGTGGAGTGGGTGGCCGCCCGTCCCGGTGTGGTGGCCCTCTTCAGCACGCATTTCCGGGGCATCCAGCGCCTGCCTGGCGTGTGTTACCTGCGCATGAAGGGCCTGAACCGGGAAGGGCTGGATCTGAACCTCGCATCGGGCGAAGCCCTGGCCACACGCATCCGCCTCATCGATCAGCGCATGGAATACCACCTGGTGCCCGACAGCGGCGGTCCCGGTGCCTCTGATGCCATCGCGGTGGCGGGCCTGCTGGGACTGGATGATGCCATCACCCGGCGGGCCACGGACTTTTTCGCGCACGGACCTCGCGCCATTCAGGAGTAGCTATGGAAACCAAGCTGGCCCTTTCAGAAGAGAAGATCGCCCGGGCCCGGGAGCTGGCCGCCCGCATCGTGGCGCCCGTGGGCGACTTCGTGGATGCGCACACCACGGTCACCGTGGAGCGCGCGACCCTGCGCCTGGCAGGGGCCGACGGCGCCGATGCCGACGGCGTGCCCGTGCCGAACCTCATCGTGGATCAGCTGAAGGGCCGACTCGAACAGGGCGCGCTGCTGAGCTATGTGAACGCCCTGGTGAAGACCGGTGAGACAGTGGCGGGCCTCAACCAGAAGATTGCCGCGGGTCTGAACATCGCCGAGCTGCCCCTGGGCGACCGCACTGCGCTGGAAGCCAAGGCCGCCGAGTTGGTGCAGGCCTTCTCGGCCCGTGTGAAGGGCAACCGGGCCCACCGGGAAGCGAAGCTGAAGACGTATGAAGGCCGCAACCACTCGCCCATGCTCTACCTCATCGTGGCCACGGGGAACATCTTCGAGGACGTGAAGCAGGCTCAGGCGGCGGCGGAGCAGGGCGCCGACGTGGTGGCGGTGATCCGCACCACGGCTCAGTCACTGCTGGACTACGTGCCCTACGGCGCCACCACCGAGGGCTTCGGCGGCACCTACGCCACCCAGGAGAACTTCCGCATCATGCGGGCGGCGCTTGATGAAGCCGTGGACAAGCACGGCCGCTACATCTACCTCACCAACTATGCGTCGGGCCTGTGCATGCCTGAGATCGCGGCCATGGGCGCGCTCGAGCGCCTGGACATGATGCTCAACGATTCGATGTACGGCATCCTCTTCCGCGACATCAACATGTACCGCACCTTCGTGGATCAGAAATTCAGCCGCATGATCAACGCCTTCGCAGGCGTCATCATCAACACCGGCGAGGACAACTACCTCACCACCTCGGACGCGGTGGAGAAGGCCTACACCGTGCTGGCCAGCCAGTTCCTCAACGAGCGCTTCGCCCAGGTGGCGGGCCTGAAGCCCTGGCAGATGGGTCTGGGCCACGCCTTCGAGATCGATCCCACGCTCAAGAACGGCTTCCTATTGGAGCTGGCCCAGGCCCAGATGGCCCGGGAGATCTTCCCCGAGGCCCCGCTGAAGTACATGCCGCCCACCAAGTTCATGACCGGCGACATCTTCAAGGGCGTGGTGCAGAACGCGCTGTTCAACTTCGTGAGCCAGGCCACGGGCCAGGGCATCCACCTGCTGGGCATGCTCACCGAGGCCATCCACACGCCCTACATGCAGGATCGTTCGCTGGCCCTGGAGAACGCCAAGTATGTGATGAACACCATGGCGGACCTGGGCGGCGAGATCGAATTCAAGGAGGGCGGCCTCATCAAGACCCGCGCCCACCAGGTGCTGGACGAGGCCGTGGCCTTCCTCGAGAAGATCGAGCAGGCGGGCCTCATGGATGCCATGGCGCAGGGCGAGTTCGCCGACATCAAACGCCCCCGCGACATGGGTAAGGGCCTCGATGGCCTGGTGAAGAAGGGGCCCGAGTACTTCAACCCCTTCGAGGCCTACCTGAAGGCTGAGCTGGGTCTGGGAAACTGACTATGAAGCCACGGATGAACACAGGTCAGCACGGATAAAGCCCTTCCGTTTCATCTGAGTTCATCCGTGTTCATCCGTGGCTCTTTCTTGCTTTTGACTGTTGAGGTGATGACATGATCGTTCGACCCTATGGCGACACGCTGGATGACGGTGCGGTTCAGCTCTCTTTCACGCTGCCGGTGCCTGAGGGCCCCCGGGGCCGCGAGGCGGCGCGGCTCTTCGTGGAGAAGCTGGGCTTCAAGCACGCCGAGATCGTGCACTCGCACGCCATGGCCGAGGGTTTCTCCTTCTATGTGGCCTATGGCCGCACGGAAACCTCGGTGGATTTCGACGCCATCCACATCGAGGAGGCCACGGGCGAGAAGGTCTACACCATGGCCGAGTCCTGCGAGGTCATCCGCGAGCAGCTGGGCCGGAAAATCGTCATCGTGGGCGCGTGCACGGGCTTCGACGCCCACACCGTGGGCATCGACGCCATCATGAACATGAAGGGCTACAACCACCACTACGGTCTGGAGCGCTACCAGGAGATCGAGGCGCACAACCTCGGCGCCCAGGTGCCCAACGACAAGCTCATCGACTACGCCGTGAAGGTGAACGCGGACGCCATCCTGGTGAGCCAGATCGTCACCCAGAAGGATGTGCACATCCAGAACATGACGGAGTTCATCGAGCTGCTGCAGGCCCGCGGCCTGCGCGAGCGCTTCATCGTCGTGGCCGGCGGCACGCGCATCGGCAACAAACTGGCGGTGGAGCTGGGCTACGATGGCGGCTTCGGCAAGGGCAGCTACGCCGACCACGTGGCCACCTTCATCATCGACCGGCTCATCGAGCGCAAGAACCTGGCCTAGTCGCCTGTCCCCGGAAGCCGTGCGGTGGTGGCTCCGGGGTGGTTTAAATTGATGACCTTTTTATCGCTTGTTTGATGTTGCATTCGTCCCAAGCAGGAGGCTTTTCATGATCCAAAAACCAGTGATTTCCGCGGCGGATGCCGCGGCCAAGGTGCGCGACGGCGATGTCCTGATGGTGGGCGGCTTCATGGCCTGCGGTTCGCCCCACACGGTCATCGAGGCACTGACGGAAAAGGGCGCGAAGAACCTGACCCTCATCTGCAACGACACGGGCATTCACGACTTCAAGTCGGGCAAGGTCACCGGCGTCGGACACCTCGTGGTGAAGCGGCAGTTCAAGAAGATCATCGCCAGCCATATCGGGCTCAACCAGGAGACCCAGCGCCAGATCAACGATGGCGAGACCGAGGTATCGCTGGTGCCCCAGGGCACGCTGGCCGAGCGCGTTCGCGCGGGCGGCGTGGGCCTGGGCGGCATTCTCACCCCCACGGGCTTGGGCACCGAGGTGGAGCAGGGCAAGCAGGTGATCACCGTGGGCGATCGCCTCTTCCTGCTGGAACTGCCGCTGAAAGCCGACGTGGCGCTCATCAAGGCCAAGAAGGCGGACCGCTTCGGCAACCTCGTCTACGCGGACACCGCGCGGAACTTCAACCCCATGATGGCCATGGCGGCGTCGCTGGTCATCGCGGAAGCGGAAGAGATCGTCGAGGTGGGCGACATTGATCCCAACGCGGTGCACACGCCGGGGATTTTCATCGACTTCCTGGTGCAGGCCGAACGGCTGGATGGGTGAGGGCGGACATGGACTACGTTGCGAACAAAGACAACATCGCCAAGCGCATCGCCCGGATCTTCAAATCCGGCAATGTGGTGAACCTGGGCATCGGCCTGCCCACGCTGGTGGGCAACTACGTGCCCGAGGGCGTCACCCTCATCCTGCAGTCGGAGAATGGCATGCTCGGCTTGGGGCCCGCGCCCGCCAAGGGCGAGGAGAACCGCGATCTCACCAACGCTGGTGGCGCGCCGGTGTCCGTGGTGCCGGGCGGCTGCTTCTTCGACAGCGCCATGAGCTTCGGCATCATCCGTGGCGGCCACGTGGACTACACCGTGCTGGGCGTGCTGGAAGTGGATCAGGAGGGCAACCTCGCGAACTACAAGATCCCCGGCAAGATGGTGCCGGGCATGGGCGGCGCCATGGATCTCACCACGGGCTCGCGCGTGGTCATCGCCGCCACGCTGCACTTCGAGCCCTCAGGCGCCTCCCGCCTGAAGCGCCGCTGCACGCTGCCGCTGACAGCCGTGCGCGAAGTGAACCTGGTGGTGACGGATCTCGGTGTGTTCGAGGTGATGGGCGACCGCTTCTTCCTGCGCGAGTACTTTGAGCCTTACACCCCCGAGTGGATCAAGGGGCGCACGGACGCGGAGATCGTCATCCCCAACGACTGCCGACCCGTGGTGTTCTAGGAAGCCGACTGGGGCTGGGCCGAATCCCGCTGGAGAAGGCTCAGCCCCACGGCCTCATTTGGGCCGAAGAAAGGGCACCACATTGTTCGGTGCTTCGGGATCTGCTTCCTGAGCAGATGAAGCGGCTTCCAGGTCCTCGACCCGGTAGCTGTTCTCTGTGCCATTGTCCCAGCGGACATAGTAGGGACGCGGCGCAGCTCCGGGTTTGTGGGGCCGCTCCCCGGCGAACAGCAGCGTTCCCGGCGCACCGCCGCCCTGCGCTTGGGGCACAAAGTGCGGCCAGGCTCCGCCGTAGAAACCCACCGCCTGTGGGGTGAGACGCACGCGGTCGCCAACTTTGAGCGGATAGTCCATGGCCTTAGGGTAGCGCCAGAGCGGGCCTTCAACGTGACACCTGAAAGCATGGAAAGTCACGTGCGAAGGACCCACCCATGGGGAAGGCACGTCCGTCCTGGCCCGCAGCGCCTAACCGATCAGGTTGAACAGGCTCGCAAAGGCAGTGGACTGTGCCGAGGCAATCGCAGCCTGAACGGTGGCAGCCCCGGGTGAACTCCCTGCCGGGGTGGTCGCGGCCCCAGTGTTGGAAGAGGATAGGCTCTGCTGGTAGTTGTAGGTCGCCAGGGCCAGGGTGGCATCCATATTGAGCACCGACGAAGGAAGTTCCGAACTCCCACTCGAATCGGTGTTTCCGAAGAGCAAGTTGGCGGCTTCAGGAGTGAGCCCCCCGGGAGTCGCCAAGGCACCGAAGGCTCCAGGGGTGATGGCCGTGCCTCCATTGCCCAAGCCAAGGGAACCAAGGCTGCTCGTGAGGGATGAGAGGAACTGGCTGGCTGCCGAAGGGTTGATGGCCCCCGTGGAATCATAAAGGGTGGGCAGGCTGGCGAGAGTCGAGGAGAGGTCTTGAAAGGCGGCCGAGTCCTGCCATGTGCTCGAGAAAGAGTCGCTCGCTCCCGGAAGTGTTTGGGCTGTCAACCCGTTGGAGGAGGCCAGAGATGGGGCATAGGCATTCAAGGCCGTCGAGACCGCGAAAGGACTGCTGGAAGTCGTGGCTCCGATGCTCATGGCGAAAAATCCCGAGGCCTGCATCGGCATTTAACACGCGAACCATTAGCGCCTCTGCCAGGTTTCGTGCCTCTCTAAAGCGAGGTCTGGGCGGGCTTCCTCAACAATGCTTCGAGGGACTGACGCATTTCCTTTTGGGTGAATGGTTTCTGGATGATCTGGGCCTTGGGGAATGCCCCGAGGGCTTGAATGCACTGGTCGTCGGCGTAGCCGGTGATGAGCAAGGCAGGCAATTCCGGACGTCGGTTTCGAATGCGGCCTAGGGTCTCCAGGCCGTCCATGCCGGGCATGTTGAAGTCGAGCAGGACGACATCCACCTCCAGGTCACCCTCCAGCAGGGCCAGCGCTTTTGGCCCCGAGGCCGCGTCCTGGACTTGGCATCCCAGCACCTGGAGCAGGCCCAGGATGCCGGCCCTCACCAGTTCATCATCGTCGACCAGAAGCACCCGCAGAGCGGAGGGTTGCACTGCCGTCTGGAGGGTCGGCGCCTGCTCCACCTCAGGTGAGCCGATCCTGGAAGCCGGGAAGGTCAGGTAGGCCTGGGTTCCTTCGCCGGGTCGGCTCTGCAGCTCAAAGGTGCCATCATGAGCCAGGACCGTCCCATAGACCATGGCGAGCCCCAAACCAGTGCCCCGGCCCGCGGGCTTGGTGGTGAAGAAGGGTTCCATGGCGTGGGCGAGAACCTCCGGGGGCATGCCTTCACCTTCATCCTCGACGACCAATTGGAGACCGCCCTCCGGTGTGGCGGCCGTGGTCAGAGTCAAGGTGCCACCCGCTGGCATGGCATCCATGGCATTCACGCAGAGGTTCATCAGGACTGTGTTGAGGGCGCCGCGGTCCCCCAGCAGCGGCCCGGGGAGCGCACCCGCCCGCACATCGATGCGCACGCGCTGGCGGGTGCTGTGGGCCAGGAGTTGGGTGATCTCCATGACGAGTTCGTTGAGGTCCACCAGGGTGTTGGCGGCCACCTCCTTTCGGGCGAAGCGCAGCAGGTTTTCCACCACCTCACGGCCTCCTAGACAGGCCTGGACGATGGTGGCCATGGCGCTGGCCGCCGTACCGGTTTCTGGGGTTCGCAACTGCTCAGCGTTGGCGTGGGCCAGGATGGCTCCCAGGACGTTGTTCAGGTCGTGAGCCACGCCCCCCGCCAGGCGTCCCAGGCTCTCCAGGCGCTGAGTCTGGTGCAGGCGAACCAGGATTTGCTGGCGCTCCAGTTCCATGCGATGGCGCTGCGCCTGTTCCTCCAACAGGCTGGAGGCCACCCCACTGAGGTGCTGGAAGAGCCGCGCAAGGCCTGCCAGGAACACGAAGAGGTAGACCGGTAGCGCAAGCAGATTCGGCAACCAGTAGGCCAGGAAGGGCCGACCGATGAGCAAGGTGACGGGCAGGCTCGGGTGGTGAATCCCCAGGGTGTCGAGGAGGGAAAAGAGCCCAATCATCAGTACCGCCAGGGCGGCATAGCCGAGCCCTGGACGGAGACCCAGGAGCAGGGTGGCCATCAGGGCCCCCATGATGCTCAGGCTCTGACTCGCGGGCAGGGACAGTCCAGCGGTCCAGAGGGTGTAGCCGGAGATGCCCAGGTAGAGCAGGACGAGGCCATGGGAACGGATGGAATCGGGTATCCAGTCCCTTGAGGCGTACAAGCCCAGCAGCCAAGGGATGATGACGTAGTACGCGATGGCGTAGCGGGCCTGGCCCAGCATCACCGCCCGCATGATGGAGGCCACCGTCGAGGGCAGCATGAGCAGGCCCAGGGCGAGCAGGCTGGTGTCCAAGATGGACCGACGCACTGCAGCCAAGCCGAGGTCCGCAGGCGGATCGCCCCGAAGGGCATCCGCCAGGAGGCGGAAGGGCGAGATGGATGGCGCTGGCACGTTGGATCCTGGAGGTTTCTGCTTTACCGGATCGGAATGAACCTGCGAAGGGCGTAGTTATTGATCATCTGGGAGGGGCCGCCAACCCGGCCAGCTGTATGGAACCTCAGCCTCGAGCGTATTCCGGTCACCCAGTCAGCTGCTGTTTGACTTGGCGAGGGCAGGTTCGCCGAGATGCCGTCGAAATACAAACAGAGCCTAGATTTCTCTGGCCTCGATGTTGGTCGTCCCAGGGGGGGCCTCCGCGTCACCCCCTGCGGCTGCGCCTCCGGGGTGACGCTCCGGCCGCACGGCTGGCTGCGCACGGGCCTCCGCCTGGCCCCTACCTGCGCGCCAGCCGTGACTTCGATCCCCCTTGGGATATGAAAAGGCCCGGCAAATGCCGGGCCTTTGTTGGTAGTCCCAAGGGGAATCGAACCCCTGTTCCCGCTGTGAGAGTGCCTGGAAAGACACTTTAGTGCACCCCGGCGAACTGGAGTGAACTAAGATAATATTGAATTTAATGCATTGTAGTGCCAAGTGATGCATGCTGGTTTGGGAACAGGTTTTGGACATGGTTTGGACACGGCCAAAACCCGGAAACCTATGTGGGGGCTGTATGGCACGCACCAAGCGTAGTTCGAAATTGGACACGAGAAGCGCCCGCCTCAAGCTGGAATCAGGGATTCGGCATCAATCCCCCCTCGCTCCGGGGCAATATCTGGCATACCGGAGGCCCATGAGCAAAGCCGCTGGGTCCTGGCTCGCCCGGTGGAATGATCCCGAAACGAAGAGCGAGGCCCAGGCCCGAATCGGCACGGCTGACGATTATTCGGATGCCGATGGAGTGGCGGTGCTCACCTTCGCCCAGGCCCAGGCCAAGGCCCAAGAATGGTTCGAATCGCGGGCCGATGAAGCGATCCTCGCCCGTGAGGGAGTGCCCCGCAAGAAGGGCCCCTGGACGGTGGCCGATGCCATGGAGGCCTATTTTGAGGATGCCGAGCGCCGTGGTGTGAAGGGGCTGGATCGGGATAAGCAACGCTCCGCCCTGTGGATCGTGCCGGAGCTGGGCGCCCTGGAGGTGGCAGAGCTGACGCGTCGCCGGATCGAGGCTTGGCAGAAGCGGCTCACAGAGGCCCCGAAGCGAAAGCGAACCGGCAAGGCGGGGGTGAAGAGCCACAAGAAGAAGCCATCCAAAGACGATCCGCCGAAGCCAAAGCCTGCCCCGCCACAGACGGAGGAGGAGAAACGTGCCCGGAAGGATACGGCGAACCGGGTGCTATCCACGCTCAAAGCCGCACTGAATCACGCCTTGGATCGGGGACGGGTGAAACACGGGGAAGCCTGGCAGGCTGTGAAACCCTACAAGGGCACCACAAGCGCCCGAATCCGGTTCCTGAGTGCCGAAGAGCAAGTGCGGCTTGTGAACGTCTGCCCCGCTGACTTCCGGCGCCTCGTAAAGGGTGCCCTCTACACCGGCGCCCGGTATGGGGAGTTGTGCCGCTTGGTGGTGGGAGACTTCAACGCCGCCAATGGGAGCCTATTCATTGCCATATCGAAGAGCGGTAAATCTCGCCATATCGTCTTGACCGAAGAGGCCCAGGAATTCTTTACAAGCATTACCGCCGGGCGCCCCTCCGATGAACTCATGTTCCTTCGGGATGAGGTGGAACGAAGGAAGCGCCCGGAGCTGGCAGGGGGCTGGGGAGCCTCCGATCAAACCCGCTTTATGTCCCTCGCCTGCAAGGCCGCGGAGGTGCCCAAAGCCGCCTTCCATGAGTTGCGGCATACCTATGCTTCCGGTTTGGTGAATGCAGGGCTTCCCATGGCCTATGTTGCCGCCCAGCTAGGGCACACCGATACCCGAATGACAGAGAAGCACTATGGGCACCTCGCCCCAACCGCCCTTGCCGATGCCATCCGAACCCTTGCCCCGAAGCTGGGCCTTGGGAACGATCCGAAGGTGACTCCGTTGAAAATTGCCGTTGCTTCCGAATGAACCCAAAAGGGTATAGGCCCCCCCTGTGTAGAAAAGTGGGAATCATGGGAAAAACGGGAAACAGCTAGGAATGGTGCGGCTCTTCGCTTCCCGTTTTCGGGGTTGCCCTGGGAAGCAAAATGGGAAAACGGGAACTTGATACTGAGGTTATGATCCGTACCCATGTGCGGCCGGTACACCTTCGAGATTGACGCCCCCACGCTCCAACAGGCGTTTGGGTTGGTCCCCACCGGATTCTCCATCAAGGGGGGCCATAACATCGGCCCAGGACGCTACATCATCTTTGTGCGCCCTGAGAGCGGGCAACGCGTGGCTGATGTGGCTTACTGGGGCCTGATCCCTGGCTGGGTGAAAGACCCTAACGAGTTCTCCAAGCCGATCAACGCCCGCGCCGAAACTATCGAAGAGAAGCCTAGCTTCCGCACTGCCTTCAAGCGCAAGCGAGTCATCATCCCCGCCAGCGGCTTCTACGAGTGGAAGGCCGAAGGAAAGGCCAAGCGCCCGTTCTACATTCACCCCACCGAGGAGCCATTCTTTGCGTTTGCTGGCCTCATGGAGGACTGGCAGGGTCCCAATGGCGAGGTGATGATCAGTGCCTGCATTATCACCACAGATCCCAACGAACTTATGGCCGGGATTCACAACCGAATGCCAGTGATCCTTCCCCGCTCGGCGTGGGACCTCTGGCTGGACCCTGCCTCGCAGACGCGAGAGGTTAAGCCACTCTTGGTGCCCTACCCGCAGCAGCTCATGGCCGCCCATGAGGTGGGCCCGGAGGTCGGAAACGTGCGGAACGACCATCCGGGGTTGATTCTGCCGGTGTCGGCCTAATCAAAAAGCCCTGGGAGCGGGGGCTGTTCATCGACCATGCGCTTTGGCTTGATCACAGGAGACTGTTTACCCGGGTCCACTCGAATGGTGACGAGGCCACGAGTGGTGTCGATGTCCACAAGCCACCTGCGCCTCCTAGCCCATGCAACTAGAAAAGCCTCTTCGTTTGACCAAGGCTTGGGCTTCCTCTTCCTTGACGCCTGGTAGTTCGCCCAGTGCATTCCGTCGCGAGCCAGTTCAAGGGTTTCAGTTAGGTTGCCTTGCCAGGGGCGGTCCACCTTGATCCAGGCCCTGGTTAACTCACAGAACTTCCCCCAGGGCGTCGCGGCAGGAGGGGGGTTTCTGCGGGAGGTTAGGCCTATCCATTCGCCACGACCACCACGGGTCACAACAAACCAGGGAGTGAGGGCCCCTGGTTTGTTGGCCGGGAGCTTCCCCGGATGCCCAAGAATCGTTCCACTTCATCGGCCCATGTCGCGTTGGGGTGCTCGATCCCTCGCAACAGGTGCAGCGCCTCCTCAAGTTCCTCCAGGGCCACGGCGGCCATGCTCAGGTGAATGGAGGAGGTCATGCGGCGGTTGCGAAAGTACTCCCTCAGGGCGTGGCGGCTCTCTGCAGTGGTGTGTTTTTGAACGTCCATGGGGTGCCTCCTGGGCTATCCAGGATGGCGAACAAAAAGCGAAAGTCAACGGGTTCGGATTGCCCTTTACCCAACCTCCGAGGTACCAATTATTGACCTATCGAGTAGCTCAACCTTGGCCGGTTCCCAGATTTAGGTCCGGGCTAAATGTGAAGGTCGGGTTGAAAAAGAGAGAGCTAATGGCCGGTTGGCCAGGAGCTTCCAGGAGATGGTAGCTTGGCTTCCATCTCCGGAGAGGGTAGAGCAACGCTGGGAAGCGACTTGAGCGCTTCGGAGATGCACCGGACGGTGTTGGCCAGGGGAAACGCCCTGGCCTTTTCTGTCAGGGCGTTGGCCTCCACCGGGGGTGCCCAAAGCGATAAATCCCGGGGGTCCGGGGGCAGAGCCCCCGTCGCAGGGAGACCGAGCTGAGCCAGTTCAATGGTGCAGCGGAACTCGGTTGGGGTGAGGTAGCCCAGGCTGCTGTGCGGGCGCTCCTCGTTGTAGCGACGGCGCCAGGCTTCGACGATGACCTTGGCCTCAGCCAGGCTGGAGAAGGCCTCCATGTTCAGGCATTCGTCCCGGAACTTGCTGTTGAAGCTCTCGGCCACGCCGTTGGCCCAGGGCGAGCCCGGGGGGATGTAGAAGGTCTGGGCACCGGTGGCCATCAGCCAGACCTGGAGGTCATGGGCGATGAACTCGGGGCCGTTGTCACTGCGCAGGAATGCGGGCCATCCCCGGGTCTGGAACAAGCGTTTGAGGACCTGCATGACCTCCTCGGCCTTGAAGGAGGAGGCCACTTCGATGACCAACGCCTCCTTCGTAAACTCGTCGGTGAGCGTCAGGCACTTCACGACCTCGCCGTTCAGGCAGCTGTCGTGGACGAAGTCGTAGGACCAGACCTGGTTGGGATACCCGGATTTCATCGGCACATGCTGGCCGGTCCGGAGGTGCTTTTTGGGACGCCGCCGGACCTGGAGGCCATGGGCTTTGAAAACCCGGTGGACCCGTTTCAGGTTCACCCG
Organism: Geothrix sp. PMB-07; assembly: GCF_030758935.1. Classification (NCBI taxonomy): domain Bacteria; kingdom Pseudomonadati; phylum Acidobacteriota; class Holophagae; order Holophagales; family Holophagaceae; genus Geothrix; species Geothrix sp. PMB-07. Next base: position 3,576,738 of record NZ_CP132333.1, on the reverse strand, counting down.
GAGCTGGAGCCGCCTCAGGAGGGCCCAGACGCGCCGGTGGCCATAGCGGGGGTTGGCATGGGCAAGCTGGACGATCCGCTCGTCCAGCCCATCCAGTTTCACCCGGCGTGAATACCGGACATAGGAACGGCTCAGGCCCATGGCCCGGGCAGCGCGCCGCTGGGAGAAGCCGGTGGCCGTCAGGTATGCCGCCCCCTCCTTTCGCTGCGACGCGCCACTCATTTTTTTCGGAGAACCGTTTTCAGGGCTGCGATATCCAGCTCCCGTTCTGCCAGAAGGCGCTTGAGCTGGGCGTTCTCCTTCTCAAGCTGCCGCATGTGCCGGACATCGGAAACCTCGACTCCGCCATACTTCTTTCGCCATCGATAGAAGGTCTGCGCCGTGATCCCACGGGCCCGGCAGAGGGCATCGACCGTCTGCTCCCCCTTCTCCGCCTCTCTGAGAAGCCCCACGATCTGCTCCTCGGTGAACTTGCTTGTCCTCATTGGATCCGACTCCTTTGGAGTGGACCTTAACATTTAGCTTGGCTCTATTTGGAGGGGACAGGCCAACCTGACACAGTGAAATTCAATGAGTCCGACCAGAAACTGGAACCCCGGCAGCCTTCAGCATCGCTTGAAGTGGTTCAGCATCATTCACCGCATCGAATACAACCCACTGGCCGTCCTGCCGCGCTGGCAGGCGGCGTTCCTCTGCCAGTGCCAGCACCTTGGACCGTTTTGGGTCATCAGGGATGAAGTAGGAGATGCGCATGGGGTGCGTCTAGTCTCCCAGGACAGAATTACTCGCAGCTCGAATCCGATTAGGATGTGACGAAGAACCGAAGGGTCGCACCTGAACCCCGGAAGAAGCAATGCGCCATATGACTGAACTGGGCAGGCTGAAACTCACGCCCTAGACTGACTTCGGCACGGCTCGGGTAGCTCCCGAACTCCAGGCCCCCGCTCTGGATGCCGCGCCACCTTGCGGGGGTGCATCGTGGGGGCGCGCATGGCTCAGGATCTTAAAACGCTCCGAAATTTGCTGAAAATTGCTCTGGAACTCAGGTGGAAACGAAGAAACGATCTCGGTCTAATTATGTGCGGTCCAGAGGATGTTGAAAGTATTAAAGAAGGCATCGCATCGGGGGCTGATGTTATCTCAACAGATGACGATTATGCGAGATATGAGATTAAGGAAAATGCAGCAAAAAACCAATTAACTAAAACGGCGTGTGAGCTATTGCCTAGTTTTAAAGGGATTGAATTTGATGAGCTTAATTTATTCTTGTCGCGTTGTCGTTTCAAATATCACGACACTAAACGCAGTATTCGAAAAATAGAACGCTCTAAGGAAGCTAGAGCTGATTTACAAAACATCATGGAAAAGGCATACAATCTAGCAATTGCACTGCTGGAAGTAAGGGAAGGGGCAAGAGAAATACTTTCGAGAAATAGATACCCCGTTGCAAGATCGGGCGTCAAAGACCCCACGGATGCAAATGGTGCTCCGCTAAGTGGAACCGTTAATATCGCAGAATGGCAAGAATTGCGAGAATTTGGCGATCTTTTTAGAGAACAATCTAAAGATAGTTTGGTTGATTTATCTTTTACACCTTCACCAGGCCTTCTCGAAGATGCAGAAGCTTTCAATCTTCCTTGGGTTATCCCTTACGATCCCGATCGTGCTAACGACGATGATGGAATGCACGACTATGAGTGGAGCCTCGGGGGCCCTTGGATAGTCAGACTAGAGGCCCTCGCAGAATTGGCAGCGGCCAACGCCGATCATCTGGGGAATGCCACAGGTAAAGGAGGGCGGGAGTCCTTTGGCTCACGCCTTCATGGTTCGCCGGAAGATCAGCTGGCTCAGGCCTGTAATGAATTCGCAAATACCCATGGATGCGAGTCGCAAACAGTAGTCCTCAAGATGGTGCAGGCCGTCATGGTGGCGGAACACGGCAAAGAGATGATGAAAATGATGGACGGAAGGCCTTCGAAGGATAAGGGCCGGAAGGCCGTTCGGAAGGTGGCCCAAACCGATCGAAAAACTAGGCCTGTTTAGGCCATTAGCGCCGATCGAACCTCCAAATAAGCCCTAAGAGGCCCATGGAGGATACATGCGCACCCCGACACCCCAACCCAAGGCCGCGCCCGTAGTGGCTGCGGTTTCCTACTCTGTGGAGGACGCCGCCCGGGCCCTCGGCATTGGCAGGTCCCTCGCCTTCCGCCTGATCCGTGAGGGCCAGCTCGGCGCGGTGAAGATCGGCCGCCGAACCGTGGTGCCCGTGAAGGAATGTGAAGCCTTCCTCGCCCGTCTTGGGGGCGCGGCATGAGCGGGCTTGGTTGCATGCTTGTTCATGATGTCGATTGGGCGAGGCTCCGAATCAGGGGCTTCGATCCGGGTGCGTTGATGGGCCTTGCTTCCACCCTTGAGCACTTCGCCCTTGAGTCGGATGAACTGGAGGCCCTATGCCGTGCCGGTGCTCCGAGATACTGGGCGGAAGCCCCGGACGGAGGTGACTTCGGCGTGTTCTTTCACCCTGAAGAGCTGCGGTATTGGCTCGCCGATGCTGTGGTCTATCAAGGGCAGGGTGCCGCATGAATACCGAAAAGCGGGGCGGTGCCGCGGGGTGCCTCAAATGTTCATTCTTCAACGGGGCCCGGGACAATTCGCCGCGCCTCTTCACGGGAACCTGGCTCCATCTCCGCGAGCGCCTGGAGGCGGCGAACACCCCGCGACGTGGCACGGAAGGGGATGAGGCCAAGAAGAGCCTTCCGGCTATCAGTGGCACTCGCTTCAAGGCAGGCGCCAAGCGAGGAAGAGAGAACGCCCTGGAGCTGGGCTTGCTGCTCTTCGATTTCGACAATTCAGAGGAAGAGCCTACCGGCGAATTCTGGCCCGATCCACGCACCGGCATGGCGAGCAATCGCCCCAAGCTGCGAAAGGTGATGATCCCGGAGCCGGTGACATTTGAAGAGGTGCAAGAGGCCCTTTGGGATGCGGGGGTGGATTCCTACACCTGGAGCACCTGGAGCAACCGCCCCGCGTGGCCCAAATTCCGGGTGCTTGTGCCCCTCGCCCATCCCGTGCCCGCGGAGCTGTGGGAGGCCGCCTCGGAATGGGCCATCAATCGCCTGGGCTTTGGGGTCATTCGCCGCGGGGTGGATATGCCGGTGCTTCGGGATACTGCCCGTTTAAACTTCCTGCCCGGTGCCCCTGATCCCGGAACAATTCGCAGAGGTGAAACCCAAGGGGAGCACCTCGCAATCCCGCTGGCCCGAATCACGCCCGCAGCAGTGCCGCCTCTGCCCGTGGCCCCGTGGCAAGCTGACATTCAGGCCGAACGGAAGGCCCGTAAAGACGCCGGGGACGGATGGTGGAAGCCCTATCGCGTGGGAGGCCGCCCGGTGGATTTCCGCGCCCTGGATCTGGTTTCCCTGCTCACGGCGAAGGGCATTCGGGCCGGTGCGCCGCGGGCCTTCAAGAGCGGCACACGCTGGCGATGTTCCTGCCCCCTGGCTCAGGAGCATTCAGGCGGGATGGACGACGATAGCGCCGTGATTATTCAGACGCCGGGGCAGTGGCCTTCCTTCCATTGCTCGCACTCGCACCATGCACACCTGGGCCTTCAAGACTTGATCGAGCTGGTTTGGGGGCGCCCATGAGCCGCCGCCAGAAACGCCACGCCCCGCCTGTGCCGGGCGGTGAATCCTCCGCACCTCCAGAGGGAAGTTTCACCAATCCACGCCCCAAGCCGCGGGTGAATGTGCCGGAAGATGAGGCCCCCGCTTTCATGCCCTCGCCCTATATGGAGAACGGAGGCCGGATCTGCCAGCGGAAACAGACTGACTCCGGGCCTGTGTTCATCCCGCTTTGCAATTTTGCCGCGTCCATCGTTGGGGAGCTGGTGAAGGATGATGGGGCCGAAAAGCAAACCTATTTCAGCCTTGAAGGGCGGCTCGCCTCCGGGGGTGCCCTGGAGCGAATTGACGTGCCATCGGCGCAATTCGGGGGCCTGAACTGGATCATTGCCCATTGGGGCGCCCGTGCCGTGGTGAATGCCGGGAATGGCACCAAGGATCATCTTCGCGCCGCCCTCCAGGTATTGAGTGGAACGCCTGCCCGCCGGGTGGTTTTCGCCCATGTAGGATGGAGGCAGATCGAGGATCGCTGGCTTTACCTGCACACCGGCGGAGCCATCGGCGCTGAAGGGGTGGTGACTGGGATCGAGGTTGATCCAGGGGGGAAGCTGCAAGCCTTCACCCTGCCCGATCCGCCGGAAGGTGAGGCACTGCGGGAAGCCATCCGGGCATCTATGGGCTTGCTCGCTCTGGCCCCGGATGCGGTGACGGTGCCCCTCTTCCTCAGTTGCTACCGTGCACCGCTTGGCCCTTCGCCCTTTGGCCTTCACTTGGCAGGCCGCACAGGCAACGGCAAGAGCGTGCTTCAAAGCCTCGCCCAAGCCCATTGGGGCGCCGCATTCGATCATCAATCCATACCGGGGAACTGGCAGAGCACGAAGACAGCTCTTGAGGTGCTCACCTTCGCCGCCAAGGATGCGGTGCTCTGCATTGATGACTTCGCCCCCGATGGCTCGAAACAGGATCAAGCCCGCCTGCAAGGCACCATGGCCCATATCTTCCGAAGCGTGGGGAACGGATCGAGCCGGGATCGGTGCAACGATTCGGCAACCCTCCGCCCTTCGCGCACGCCGCGGGGCTTGGTGGTTTCATCGGGTGAAGACTTGCCCGCGGGGCATTCAATCCGCGCCCGCGTGCTGATCCTGGAGACTGAACCGAATTCGATCAAGTGGGAAAGGGTGACAAATCTGCAAGCCCAGGCAAAGGCGGGGCAGCTCGCCGCCGCCATGGCCGGTTATGTGCGGTGGCTTGCCCCTCACATGGCATCCATGCCCGCGGTGCTGGGGGAGCGCCTGGCATCCCTCCGCGGGGCATTCCAGGCCACACACAAGCGCACCACGGATCAAGCGGTGCAGCTCTTCGCCGGAGGGGAGCACTTCCTTCGCTTTGCCCAGGAAGCCGGAGCCATCACGCCCGCGGAGGCCGGGGTACTCCAGGCCCGATTCGGTGCCGCCCTTGGGGCAGTGGCAGAGGCCCAGGCAGAAGCCCAGGCCGCTTCCGATCCCGTTCGCCGGTTTATCGAGGTGCTCCGCGCCCTGTTCCTGAGTGGCCGGGCACACCTGGAGGGAACCGAAGCCCTGGAACCGGAGCACTCCGAGCGCCTGGGATGGGTGAAGGTGTCGGGAAGATCGGAAGGTTTTGAGATGACACAGAAGGGCCGGTGCATCGGCTGGGAGGATGCCGCCCATGGCCTGCTCTATTTGGAGCCGAGCGCCTGTTATGCCGAGGTGCAAGCCTTCGCGGGGCAGGAAGGGGAACCCCTGCCCGTGTCCAAAGCAACCCTATGGAAGCGGCTCCGTGAGCGGGGCTTGATCGAAACAGAGGATGCCCAGCGGCTCACGAAGAAGGCGCCGGGGCGGGGCATGTTCCAACGGGGCATCGCTCTGCACACCTCGGCTCTTTGGCCGGAAGAGGAAGGGCAGGGCGGAGTCTTTGGGGAGGTGGCATGAACCGGTTCCCGTTTTTTCCCGTTTTCCCATCTCAGTCCCGGGCGCCCCTGGCAATCCGGGCAATGGAAACCCGCGCCATTCCTAACCGAATCCCACTTTTCCCATTTTTCCCACTTTCTGAAACACCCCTCCCCCTAGACTCTGGGGCGCACTATGGATGAAGCACGTGAATTCCATGCATCCATGGGGCTTCAGAGGGTGTTTTTCTTTGCCGAAGAGGGGCGCCTGTTCTGGCATGCCCCCTCCCAGCTCCGGCCCGAAGACTTGGCCCGGGCCCTGATCTTCAAGGCGGAATTGATTCACCTGGTCGAGGACGAAGCCCTGGAGGCCCTGTGCGCCGCGGTTGATCCCGAGGAGGCCGCGGACATTAGGGAAGAGCGGGCCGCGGTCTTGGAATTTGAAGGGGGCTTGAGCCGCATGGAGGCCGAACTGCGGGCGGGGCTGATCACGCGTACACAGACGGAGGCCGCATGAGCGCCAATCCGAAGAAGAAACCAGCCACGAAGAAGAAGCCCGCGGGGGTGGTGAAGAAGAGTTCCGCTGTGAATTCCAGCTTCAAAGCCTCGGTGTGTTTCCCGGTAAAGAAGAACCCTGAAGAACAGGCCAGCGCTGATGCTTTGGCCGAATTTGCCATCAACCCGTGTATCAGCTCCGCCCTCACCGTGAAGACCTTTACTCCTGATTTTTCTACCGGGGAGGTTGATCTTGGTTCGCTTGTCACTGGCTTGAGTAAATCCATTGGGCGGGTGCAAGGCGGGGACCTGAAGGAATGTGAGGCGATGTTGATTGGGCAGGCACACTCGCTCCAGGCTATCTTTCAGACCCTCGCTTCACGGGCCGCAATGAACATCGGCCATTATCCGAGCGCCGTGGATTCCTACCTTCGCCTGGCCCTCAGAGCGCAGAGCCAGTGCCGCGCCACGCTGGAAACCCTCGCCGCCGTGAAGAACCCGCCCGTGATCTTCGCTCGGCAAGCCAATATCGCAAACGGGCCCCAGCAGGTGAACAACGGAACAATGTCCGCGCCCGCGGGGAAAGTTGAAGAGGTGCGGAACGAACTAATGGAGGCTCAGGATGCTGAGCGGGTGGACTGAAGAGCGTAAGGCGAAGCAGGCAGAAGCCATTCGCCGATGGAAGCCCTGGGAGCGATCCACGGGGCCGAAGACGGAAGCGGGCAAGGCGGCTTCATCCCGCAATGCCTTCAAGGGCCGCAGCAATGCCCGTGAGCTGCTCCGGGAACTGGGGAGGCTCTTGAGGGAACAGAAGGAAGTCTTGAAGGGGTGAGGATGCGGCGGGGCAGGCCCTCCAAGTTGAGCCAGGAAGAATGGGAGGCCGTGTGCTATTGCCTCTGTCTTGGGATGAGCACTTCTGCCTTGGCCCGGAGACTGGGGATAGCGAAGAGCACCATTTCAGAGCGGCTATCGGCGCAGGTGAAGACGATCAAACACGCGGCAATCGAGCTGCTCAGAGCCGAGTTTTCCGAACAAATCCGGGATGAGCCGCCTTCGGAGCAAGCGTGGCTCACGGGCATGAATGAAGTCTTGATCGCCTATGCCTGTGCTGAGATGAGGCGAAGGCACGGAAGGCGGCAAGGGCGGCATAGCGAGCCGTGATGAGTGCGCCCGCGTGCATCGTGGAACATGGGGATCCGGGAACAGGTTTTGGACACCGTTTGGACACGGGGCAAAATCCGGGATCGCCAATGCCGCTTAAAAACAAGAAGAGCCTAGATTTCTCTAGGCTCTTTGTTGGTAGTCCCAAGGGGAATCGAACCCCTGTTCCCGCCGTGAGAGGGCGGTGTACTAACCGCTATACGATGGGACCACTGAACAAGTTGTGAATGGTTGGGGAGGAAGGATTTGAACCCTCACCTGACGGTACCAGAAACCGTTGTCCTACCATTAGACCACTCCCCAATGAGTGGAAGATCCACTGTACCACGCACGGGGCAAAAGGCAAGGGGTGCTTCCGCCGATGGGGGGAGTAGCCTTTCTGGGCAGAGGTGCTTTCATGGCGGAATCCATCAAGTTGGCCTATTTCATGGCGGTGAAGGAGGGCGCGAGCTACCTGGGCGGCCTGCTGGTGACGGATACCTCGGGCATCCCCCTGGATTTCCGCTACACCGAGCCCATCACGCCCACCCGCCTGCAGAGCATCCTCTACGGGAAATCGCTGGAGCCGCATCTCAAAGAGGAGGTGATCCAGAAGACGCTGCTGAAAGAGCTGAAGACGCCGCCGGACCTGTTCATCCTCAGTGCGACGGAGTTGGCAGGGGGCTGGTCCGGCGACGCGAAATACCCGGTGCTGGCGGTGCAGAAAAGCCAGGAGGCGCCCCTCGGCAAGGTGGGCGAGGCCTTCCGCGTCGGGCCCCGGGAACTGCTGCTCCAGCTGGCGGAAGGCGCCGCGCCGCTGCGGGTGATCTTCGCGGCTTCGGTGGATGCCACGGCCCAGGAGCAGGCCGTGGTGAAACTGCTGGAAGCGGGCTACCACATGGATCTGACGGAGCCTCTGGAGCGCGTGACGGCGGCCCTGCAGAGCCTCGTGGTGAAGGAAGCCTGATGTTCGGCAAAGTGAAGAACGCCATGGCGGACGCCGCGGAAACGCTGCGCCAGGCGTTCTCCGGGCTGAAGGTGGTGGAAGTGGCGGCCGAGCCCTTTCAGCTCCGCAGCCATGCTTCGGTGGCCCTGGCGGCGGTGGGCTGCGAGGGCCTGGAACCTCCCGCCACGGCCTGCCAGGAGATGCGCCTGCTGCGCGAAGCGGTGGAGGGACGCACCCTGGAGCCCTTCGAGGCGCACCTGCAGGCGGAATCGGGATGGGCCCGGTGGGGCGCCGAGGCTGAGGTGATCCGCATGACGCCGCTTGAAGGCGGCTCCGCCGCGCGCATGGCGGTTCCGCCCCTGCCGCGCAAGGCGGAAGTGCTGGGCCGCCTGGAGCCGCCGGCCAGGCCGATCTCGCGGCGCTGGCAGGAAGGCATCGCCCGCCCCAACCTTCGTCAGCTGGCGCCTGGCCTCGGGACCGTGGGCACCCGGTTCGGCATGCAGGTCATGCTCTCGCTGGCCGTGCCCATCCGGGGCGAGGACATCCAAGGCCTGCCCAAGGGACTGTGGATGCGCTACAGCCTGCAGCTGGTGCGGGGTACGGGCGAGAATGTGAGAAATCTCGAAGTGCTCGGGCTGTTCCGCGTGCCCCGCAAAGGCGTGGCGGATCTGCGGCACGATCCCGCGAAAGGGCGGCTGCTGGTGCGGCTGGAACCCTCGGCGCTCAAGGCGCCGCGCGCCCCGTTCATCCTGGCCCGCCGGAAGGACAACGGTGGCCTGATCAGTTGTTTCGTGGAGGATCCGTGACCCGGAAGCCATCGGCAGACGCCAAGCCCGGGGGCATGTCCCGGCCCAAGCCCGCGGCAGGAGCAGCGCCTGGGCCTGAAGCCAAGCCTGTGCCCCTGGAGACACTGCCGGGGTTTCCCGAAATGGCGACGGTGGTGCGCTCCAAAGCTGAAGGGGAACTTCATCAGGCCCCTCCGGAGTGGGCCCTGGTGGCCTACGCCGGAGCCGCCCTGGGACGCGTCTTTCCGCTATCGACGGGAACGGTGATCATCGGCCGGGCACCGGATGCGGGCGTGACGCTTCTGGATGGCGAAGTGAGCCGCCACCACGCGCAGGTCCGCGTGGAGGAGAATCGGATCCAGCTGGAGGATCTGGGCTCCACCAACGGCACCCGAGTGAACGGGGAAGCGGTGCGTGGCCCCTTGGAGCTGAAGGCAGGCGACCGTCTTTCCATGGGCGGTCATGTGCTGAAGGTGGTCTGCCTCGATTCTCTGGAGCGGGCCTTTCACGAAACGCTGCTCGACCTCAGCACCAAGGATGCCCTCACGGGCCTGGCCAACCGAGGCAGTTCCCTGGCCGAGTTCCAAAACCGATTTGGATTGAGCCTCCGCTACGGTCGGCCTCTTTCTGTGGTGGTGTGCGATCTGGACCACTTCAAGCAGGTGAATGACACCTTCGGCCACGGCGCCGGGGACGTTGTGCTCCGTGCCTTTGGAGAGAGGTTGCTGACCACGCTGCGCGAAGCGGACTTGGCTGGGCGCATCGGGGGCGAAGAGTTCCTCATGGTGTTGCCGGAAACGGATCTGGTCGGCGCGCGTCCCTTCGCGGAACGGTTGCGGAGGATCATCGCCAGCACGCCGATTCCCCTGGCCTCGGGCCCCCTGAACATCAGTTGCAGCCTGGGCATTGCCGAGCGCACCGCTTCGGATCTGGAGGCCGGGCAGTTGCTGGCCCGGGCCGATGCGGCCTTGTACCGGGCCAAAGCCGGTGGACGGAACCAGGTCTGCGAAGGGTAGGGAAGTCGTTTCTCCGCTAGACTTTCCGGGATGCCCTTCGACCATACGCCTCCCGACCTTCCCGTGTGGGACCCGGCCGCTTCGCCGGAAGAGGCGGAACTCCTCGGAGACGTGGATGCGCGGCAGTGGGCGCTGATCCGCTACGTGGGCCAGCCCATGGGGCAGTACATCCCCGTGCCCGCCGAGGGCCTGACCGTGGGCCGGTCGCCTGAGAACGCACTCTGCCTGCCCGAACCCGAGGTGAGTCGTCGTCACGCACGCTTGGAAATCGCTTCGACGCTGGATGCCGTCGAACTGCGCGACCTCCATTCCACCAACGGCCTGTTCGTGAATGGCCGCAGGGTTTTTGCGGATCCGGGCCCCTTTCGGCTTCGGGCCGAAGATGTGCTGCGGGTTGCTGGGCATGCCTTCAAGTTGAAGCACATGGATGCCCTGGAGCGCCGGTACCACCAGGATATGGCGACCCGCACCACGCTGGATCCGCTCACCGGAGTGGGAAACCGAACCACGGTGCTGCAGCAGCTGGAATCCCATGTGGGGCTGGCCCGGCGCCATCAGCGGCCCCTGTCGGTGATCCTGGCGGACCTGGATCATTTCAAGCAGGTGAACGATTCCCACGGCCACCGGGCGGGGGACCAGGCCCTGGAAGCCTTCGGGGCCTTGCTTCGGCATCGGCTGCGAGGATCCGACTCCGTGGGTCGCCTGGGTGGCGATGAGTTCCTCATCCTGCTGCCGGAATCGTCAGCGGCGCAGGCCCTCGTCGCTGCCGAGGGCCTGCGCCATGCTCTCACCGAGCACAGGCTGGTGCTGGAGGATGGGCAAAGCCTCAAGCTCACCTGCAGCCTCGGTGTGGCCGAGCTCAAGCCTGGGGACAGCGATGGCGGGGGCCTTTTGGCCCGGGCCGATGCGGCTCTCTACGGGGCCAAGGCCGGGGGGCGCGATCGCGCGCAGCCGGCACCATGAGCGGCCTGAGGCCACCGGCCCAGATCGGGAGCGTGCGGTTGCTGGAACCCCTGGGTGAAGGCGGCATGGCCCTGGTCTTTCGCGGCGAGGACCGTTTCCGCCCCGGCGTCCAGAGCGCCGTAAAGCTGCTGCGCCCCGAGGTCCACCGCGACGCGGACCTGGTGCGCCGCTTCCTGCGGGAAGGTGACGTGCTCACGCGCCTCTCCCACCCCAGCCTGGTGGAGATCCACTCGTTTGGCACCAGTGGCGCCTGGCCCTACCTGATCATGGAACTGCTTCCGGGCGGCAGCCTGAAGGATTGCCGGGGCGAAGCGCCCGCGGCCCTGGTGCGTCGCCTGGTACCGGTGTGCGGGGCCCTGGCGGTGGCTCACGCGGCGGGCGTGGTGCATCGGGACCTGAAGCCATCCAACATGCTTTTCGCGGGAGATGGCCACCTCAAGGTGACGGATTTCGGCGTCTGCTTCTGGGAAGGGGAGGAGGGCCGGACGCGCGCCACCCGCAGCCAGATGGTGGTGGGCACTCTGGGGTACATGGCCCCCGAACAGCACGGCGATCCCCGCCGAGTGGATGGCCGCTGCGATGTTTACGCCCTGGGCGCCATCCTCTTTGAGTTCACCACGGGACAGCCCTACGCGCAGGTGCAATTGCCCCCGGCAGCGGTGCGCCCAGGTTTCCCGCCGCGATTGGCGGGCATCATCATGCGCGCGTTGCAGCCCGACCCCGCCAAGCGCATGGCGGACATGAACACGTTTGGACATGAGCTGTCCACTTGGTTGGATAGCGCCGAAGCCGTGGGCTGGGGTGAGGAGCCTCTGCCGGGGTTCGCAGCCCGCGACCGGGAACAGGCTACGGTGGCCGGGCCACGGCGGGAGGAAGGCGTGGAGAACCGCCTCGGGCCGTACCTCGATGCGCTGGGTACGGGGCCCGTGGGAGCCCGCCGGGCCGCGGCGGAGGGGCTGGTGTGCGGTGTGCGCCCTGGCGATGGCCCCTGGCTGGAAGCGGCCTTGGCGCGGGCGCCGGAGGGGGCGCGCTTCGCGCTGGCCCGGGCCCTGGGCAAGGTGGGCGGAGCCGAGGCCCTGCAACCCCTTTTGGGCCTGCTGTCCGATCCGTTCGCCCAGCGCGAGGCGGCCGAGGCCGCAGCAGACGTGGCCCTGCGCACGGGCCAGCTGGAGTCCGCCCGGGCAGCCCTGTCTGAAGCGGGCCTGGGTGCTCCCTGGCGCTGGACTGCCCGCGCGGCCTTGGGCGACGAGGCTTGGGTGCGGGCCCTGGTGGTGGAGTGGCCCCGGCTCACGCCACCCTTCCGCCTGCAATCCCTGGAGGCCTGTCGCAGCCTGCCGGAAGGCCTGCGGGCGCGGGCCAAAGCGGCCACGGCCGATGCCAGCGGTCAGGCGCGGAGCCTATGGGAATCTCTCTAAGCTGGGACTACCATCGGCACTTGCCCCGAGGTGAATGGATGGTCCCGCTCCTGCTGCTCATGGCCTTTGGCATTGGCTTGGTCATTCCGTTGCAGTCGGCGGTGAACAGTGCGCTGCGGGATGCCCTGGGCAGCGGCTCTCTGTTGGCCGCATTGATCTCCTTCGCCGTGGGTACGGTCTTTCTGGCGGGTTTCAGCCTCGCCACAGGGCAGCCCTTCGCGTCGCTGACGGGCCTGCCACGCATCGCCTGGTGGCAATGGCTGGGCGGCGTCATGGGCGCGTTCTTCGTGTTCGGCTCCACCCTTCTGGCGCCGCGCATCGGCCTCGCGGCCATGATTTCGCTGATCATCGCGGGGCAGGTGGTGTCCTCCCTGGCCTTCGACCGCTTCGGTCTGCTGGGCCTGCCCGTCCGGGAGATCTCCTGGGTGCGCCTGCTGGGAGCCATCCTGCTGCTGGTCGGGGCCAGCCTCGTGAACTTCGGCGATCGCTGGATCGTGAAGGGCTGAACTCCTCTTAGGGCGCCAGGGCCAAGCGCAGGTGTGCGAGCCCCTGGATGATCTGGGCCGAGTGACGCTCCCAGGGGCGAGCTGGCACTGCCAGGGGCACGGGGCGCGGTGGTGGCGCGGTCAACCGCAAGTCCAACTCGGGGAATTCCAGGGCCTCCTGAAACCAGGGGGCCATCCAGGATTGGGGGAACACCCAGAGACCATCGCCGCGGAGGCCATGGTTGCAGCGCCCCAGGAGTCGGCGGAGCTGGCTGAAGGTGGGCCCGGGTGCGTCGGCATGCAGGTTGAGAATGGCGGTCTGACGGAGATCGGCCTGCAGGCCGGGGCGGTCCAGCAGCATGGGAATGAGGTTCCGGCCTTCCAGCGACACCATGTCGAAACCGGCGGCACGGCCTGGTAGCTGTGCGCGGAAGTGCAGCTGGGCCTCGCCTCCCACCAGATTCAGCTGATGACGAAAGAAAGCCCCGGCCCGGATCCAGACAGATTCATCCTCATCCACGAACAGGATCTTCACCAGGCGATCCGGGTTCATGGGTCCTCCGGAATCAGCCCTTCTTGGTTCGCGCCGCCACTTTGTCGAGCATGTCCCAGATCTGGTGGCAGTCCTCGCAGGAGGAGCGGGGATCGCCGCAGGGGAAGCCTTCAACGCCGATGCCCTGGCACTTGGGATTCTGGAAGAAGTAGATCAGTTCGTTCAGCGAGGCGTGGACGCGGCCGCGCAGAGCCTCGTCGGGCAGGGCCCGCAGGTTCTTGATGAAGGCCCATTCGGCGGCGCTGAGTTCAGGGTGGTCGATGGTCTGGGACATGGGGGCTCCGGCAGGGCCAGTATACGGATTTCCGGGCCGCTAAACGCTCCTCCGACAAGCTTCGTATCCCCCGCACGATCTCTGACATCCCAGGAGGCTTCCATGTCCCTCGCCCATCCTTTCTCCGCGGCCGTGGCCGCCCTCCTGATCTGCGGCTCGCTGATGGCCCAGTCCCAGGTGATCCAGCCCGCCAAGGCGGAAAAGACCACCGAGACCCGCACCCTGACGCTGGCTTCGGGATCGAACCTCAAGGTGAAGAACGTCAATGGCTTCATCAAAGTGGAAGCCTGGGACCGAGAGGAAGTGCAGTTCACGGGTGAGTTCAAGCCCAGCAGCGAGGATGAGCAGGTGAAGGTGGTGGTGGAGGCCTCCAAGGGCTCCCTGGAGATTCGCGGTGAATATCCCAAGCACACGGGCTGGGGCCGGTATTCGGGCCCCCAGTGTCAGATGACCCTGAAGGTGCCGCGGCGCGTGACCTCCAACCTGGAGACGGTGAACGGCGAGGTGTCCGTGAGCGGCACCCAGGGCAAGGCGGAGGTGACCACGGTGAACGGCGGCATCCGCGCCGCTGGCCTGGTGGATTCCCTCAAGGCCGAGACCGTGAATGGGGGCATCAATATCGAGCAAGTGAAGGGCGCCCTCTCTCTGCAGACGGTCAATGGGGCCATCCATGGCTGGGGCCTGGATGGGCAGGGCAAGGGCATCAAGGCCGAGACCGTGAACGGTTCCATTCATCTGCAGCTGGGGGGGATCAAGGGCCGCCTCCGAGCCAACACGGTGAACGGCGGCATCTCCTTCAACGCCAAGGGGGCCGAACAGGTGGAAGTGAAGAAACACCGCGTGACCGCCGTCTTCCCTGGCAGCGACCAGGGCATCGAGATTGAAACGGTGAATGGGGCCATCACCCTGGATTGAGAGGCGTTAGGATCGATTCAAAGGGGGTCGGCAAAGCCGACCCCCTTTGCTTTGCCCACAGATGGGTCAAGTAATTTCAGGATTGACGAGTCCTAATTCCGAATTACCCTTTCCAGGTGCCCGGTCGATGCTGGGCTCCCCGAATGGATGCCCCTGTGAGCGGAAAGCGCCGATTGATCTTCTTCAGCCTGGCCGCCAGTGTGTTCCTGGGCGTGTTCCTGGGATCTGGGGCCTACACCTTCGTGTCGGCCCACGGCACCTCGTACCTGTCCAACGATCCCGCTGTGTGCGTGAACTGCCACATCATGCGCGAGGATTACGACGGCTGGCGGCATGGGTCCCATCACGCGGTGGCCACCTGCAACGACTGTCACCTGCCCCACGACAACGTGGTGAGCAAGTTCTTCGTGAAGGCCAGCAATGGCTACCACCACTCCAAGGCCTTCACCCTTCAGGATTTCGCCGAACCCATCCGCATCAAGCCCGGCAACGCCAAGGTGCTGGAGGCCAACTGCCTGCGCTGCCATGGTGAGCTGACCGACGAAATCACTGCCCACGGCACCCTGGGCGTGCCCACGGATCCCACCCAGAAAGCCGACCTCTACGGCTGCGTCCGCTGCCACCAGGGCGTCGGCCACGGGCCCACGAGATAACCCCTTCACCCGAATGACGCTTCACTTCTGACCTTCAACCCGATGATGCGTGCCACCCACGCGGGAGGATCCCTCCGATGACCGACCAACCCACCCCCTTCTTCTCCCGCCCCTGGGCCCGCATGGGGCTGCTGGCCGTGGGCGCGGCCGTGGCCACGGTGCTGGTGATGAGCCTCTACGCCAACATCTCCAATCGCAAGGCCGAGGCCCGGCAGACCAGCTTCAAGCTGGTGGACCTCGATGAGAAGACGGTCGATCCGGCCATCTGGGGCAAGAACTTCCCCCGGCAGTTCGACGCCTACCAGCGCACCGCCGATCGCTACAGCACCAAGTACGGCGGCGCCGGCAGCGAAGGCCTGCCCACCAGCCGCATCAAGGAGGATCCCCGTTTGGTGACCATCTTCGATGGCTACGCCTTCGCCATCGACTTCAACCAGCGCCGCGGCCATGCCTACATGCTGGATGACCAGCGCACCACCAAGCGCGTGACCACCAAGCCCCAGACCGGCGCCTGCATGCACTGCCATGCCTCCAACACCGTGGCCTACCGCGAGGCCGGCCTGAAGGCCGGGGTGCCCGGAACCCTGAATGAAGATTTCACCAGCCCCAACGCCCAGAGCCAGCTCATGAAGGGGTTCGAGGACATCTGCAAGCTGCCCTACGCCGAAGCCACCAAGCTCGTGAAGCATCCCGTGGCCTGCATCGACTGTCACGATCCCAAGAACATGGCCCTTCGCGTCACCAAGCCCGGCTTCATCCGCGGCATCGCCGCCCTGGCCAACAGCGCCGAACCTGTGCCGCACCTGCCCTCCATCGAGAAGTGGCGCAAGGGCGACAAGGCCACGCCCTATGACGCCAACCATGACGCCTCCCGCCAGGAGCTGCGCTCCATGGTGTGCGGCCAGTGCCATGTGGAGTACTACTGCGGGCCCAAGACCACCCTGTTCTTCCCCTGGAACAACGGCCTGAAAGTTGAGCAGATCGAAGCCTATTACGATGGCTACAAGTTCCCCGATGGCCATCGCTTCTTCGATTGGAAGCACGCCAAGACCGGCGCCGAAGTGCTCAAGGCCCAGCACCCCGAGTTCGAGATGTGGAGCCAGGGTGTCCACGCCCGCTCCGGCGTCTCCTGCGCCGACTGCCACATGCCCTACAAGCGCGAAGGCGCCATCAAGATCAGCGATCACCAGGTGCGCAGCCCGCTGCTGGACGTCTCCCGCGCCTGCCAGACCTGCCACCGCTTCCCCGAAGAGGAGCTGAAGGCCCGCGTCGTGGCCATCCAGGACCGCACCAAGGCCCTCATGGATCGCGCCGAGGATGCCGTGGTGGATCTCATCAACAATATCGAGGCCGCGAAGAAGGCCGGGCTGGATGACACCAAGCTGGCGCCCATCTATGAGCTGCAGCGCAAGGCCCAGTGGCGCACGGATTTCGTGAACGCCGAAAACTCCATGGGCTTCCATGCGCCCCAGGAGGCCGCCCGCATCCTCGGCGAGGCCATCGACTACGCGCGTCAGGGCCAGGTGGCCTTGCGTGACCTCGGCGCCCCCAAGGTGGCCAAGAAGTAGCCCCGAGCCAGCTTCAAGAAAGACACAGCCTCAAGAAAGACCCAGGTGGCCGACATGTCCCTGACCCTCAACAGGCGGACTTTTCTCAAGGCCGGCTTCACCACTGCGGCCATCGGCGCGGGCGGGCTTCCCCTGGAAGCGCTCCCCGCCGAGGCCAAGGGCTGGAACTGGGAGCGGAGCGTCTGCCGTTTCTGCGGTACCGGCTGCGGCATCCGCGTGGCCTCGAAAGAAGGCCGCGTGGTGGCCGTGAAGGGCGATATCGCCAATCCCGTGAACCGGGGACTGCTCTGCGCCAAGGGCTACGCCTGCGCCCAGATCCTCTACGGCGAGGACCGCCTGAAGCGCCCCCTCCTGCGCAAGAAGAACGGCCAGTTCGACAAGCAGGGTGACTTCGAGGAGGTGTCCTGGCAGGAGGCCTTTGACGTCATGAAGGCGCAGTGGTCCAAGGCCCACAAGGCGCTCGGTCCCACCGGCCTGGCCGTCATGGGCTCGGGCCAGTACACCATCATGGAAGGCTACGCCGCCGTGAAGCTGGTGAAGGCCGGGTGGCGCTCCAACAACCTCGATCCCAATGCCCGCCACTGCATGGCCTCGGCGGTGACGGCCTTCATGCAGACCTTCGGCGCCGATGAACCCGCAGGCTGCTTCGACGACATCGAGCTGACCGACACCGTGGTGACCTGGGGCGCCAACATGGCCGAGATGCATCCCATGCTTTGGGCCCGCATCATCGACGAGCGGCTGCGGCGGCCTGCCTACCGCATCATCAACCTCACCACCTACGCCAACGCCACCTCCGAGGGCGCGGATCTCGAGATCGTCTTCAAGCCCAACACCGATCTGGCCATCTGGAACTACCTGGCCCGGGAGGTGGTGAAGCGCGGCGCCGTGGACAAGGATTTCGTGGCGAAGCATTGCGTCTTCGCGGCAGGGCCCGCGGACATCGGCTTCGGCCTGCGGGAGGATTCCCTCAAGGCCTACGCGGCCGAGAAGGACACCCAGGCCCGGCAGAAGACGGTGGTGCTCACCCGGGAGGAGGCCATCGCCCGCGGGTTGGACCCCGAAGCTCGGCACGAGCGCGCCCAGACCGCCTCGGGCAGCGCCCAGAAGCACTGGCTCATCTCCTTCGAGGATTTCCAGAAGGGCCTGGAGCCCTACACCCTCGACTTCGTCGCGGCCCTGGCCAAGGGCGATCCCGACGAGCCCCTGGAGGCCTTCAAGGCCAAGCTGGTGCAGCTGGCGGACGAGTATGCGAACCCAGGCCGCAAGCAGGTCTCCTACTGGACCATGGGCTTCAACCAGCACACGCGGGGCACCTGGGTGAACGAGCAGGCCTACATGCTGCACCTGCTCACGGGCAAGCAGGCCCGCCCCGGCGCCGGCGCCTTCTCCCTCACGGGCCAGCCCTCCGCCTGCGGCACGGCCCGCGAGGTGGGCACCTTCGCGCACCGCCTGCCCGCGGACATGAGCGTGGATGATGCGGGCCATCGCAAGATCGCCGAGGGCATCTGGAACCTGCCCCCCAACACCCTGAATCCCAAGGTGGGCAGCCACATCACGCAGATGATGCGCGATCTGGAAGACGGCAAAGTCCGCTGGCTGTGGATCCAGGTCACCAACCCCTTCCAATCCACGGCCAACGCCAACCATTGGATCGAGGCGGCGCGCAAGCTCGACACTTTCATCGTCGTCTCGGATGTCTATCCGACCCTGTCCTCGAAGGTGGCCGACCTCATCCTGCCCTCGGCCATGATCTACGAGAAGTGGGGCGGCTACGGCAACGCCGAGCGGCGCACCCAGCTCTGGCGCCAGGTGGTGCTGCCGCCCGGCGAGGCCCGCTCAGACCTGTGGCAGATGATGGAGTTCTCCAAGCGCTTCACCCTGGCCGAAGTGTGGGGTGAGCAGACGCTGCCAGGGCTGGAGGCCGAGGGCTACGAGAAAGGCAAGCTGCCCAACGTGCTGCCCGCGGCGGAAGCCCTGGGCCACAAGCCCGACACCACCCTCTACGAAGTGCTCTTCGCCACGCCAGCCGCCAAGAAGGTGGCCTGGCCCGATCCCGTGGCCTTCGGCAAACCCAATTCCACCGTGGTTCATGCGGGCATCACCTGGTTCCCCGAGAAGGCGCTGTTCGAGGAATACCGCCGCTTCGGCCTAGGGCACGGGCACGACCTCGCGCCCTTCGACCTCTATTTCAAGCGCGATGTCGCCGGCTTGCGCTGGCCGGTGGTGGATGGCAAGGAAACCCTCTGGCGCTTCAACGATCAGTACGACCCCTACGCGAAGAAGGGCGCGGGCATCGACTTCTACGGCAAGGTCATGAAGAAGCTGCCCATGGGCGATCTGGACGGCGCGAAGCCGGGAGATCCCGTGGCCCTTGCGGGAAAAGCGAAGATCTTCTTCCGGCCCTGGCAGGAGCCGCCGGAATCGCCCAACGGCACCTACGACCTGTGGCTCTGCACGGGCCGGGTGCTGGAACACTGGCACTCCGGCTCCATGACGCGCCGGGTGCCCCAGCTCCACGCGGCGGTGCCCGAGGCGCTGCTCTACATGCACGCCAAGGATGCGGAGCAGCGAGGCCTCAAAGTGGGCGACCTCGCCTGGATCGAATCGCGGCGCGGGAAGATTCAGGCCCGGGTCACCGTGGGCGGCCGCAACCGCGTGCCCCGGGGCCTCGTCTACGTGCCCTGGTTCGACGAAGGCGTGTTCATCAACAAGGTGACCCTCGATGCCACCTGTCCCATCTCCAAGGAGACGGATTTCAAGAAGTGCGCCGTCCGCATTGCCAAGGTTGTCTAGGGAGTTTCCATGCGCCGCGCCCTCCTGCTGCTCTCTTGCGCCACGGCCCTGCTGCTGGCGGATTCCCCGGCCAAACCCCTTCGCGATCGGGACCTGGGCCTTGCCAAGGGCTCGGTGTTCGAGGTGCTCGCGCCCCCGAGGTACCAGGACGAGGCCTCCGAGCCCGGCGTGAAGAAGGCCCCGAAGCGCATCAACGCGGAGACGCCCCCGGTCATTCCCCATGGCATCGCCGACAGCCTCCCCATCACCCGGAGTTCCAATCTCTGCGTGGATTGCCACGCGGTTTCCGGCCCCAAGAAAAAGGGCGAGCCCACGCCGATTCCCGCCAGCCACTACCTGGACCTGCGCCGCGATCCCGAACACAAGGCCAAGCAGGTGGCGGGTTCCCGAATGGTCTGCACCCTCTGTCACGTGGCCCGGACCGACGCGCCCTCTCTCGTGGCCAACCGTTTCCGTCCCTGACCCTGACGCGCGAGGGGCCACCTTTCCAGCAACGGGGGGAGCAGCCACTGGATTGTCAGCAGGGCCAGGGCGGTGCCGCCTGCCGCGGCGAGGCCCAGGCCTCGCAGACCCCCGTGGCCGCTGAAGAGAAATCCGCCGAAACCCGCCAGGGTTGTGCCCGCGCATACGGCGTTGACTCGGCCCAGGCCGGTGACAGACAGGGGCTCCAGGCGGGCCCGGTGCAGCAGGTTCATGGTCAGATCCACACTCACGGCCATGGCGATGGGCAGCGCACACAAAGACAGGAAGCCAAGGGGCACCCCGGCGAGACCCATCGCGCCGAGGGCGCCCACCACACTGGCCAGGATGGGCACCAGGGCCAGGAGGCCAAAGCGAAGATCGCGCCCGAAGGCCGCCAGCATGAAGGCCATGGCCAGGATGGCCGCAACGATGGCGCGGGTGAGGCCCTGCTTGGCCAGCGCCTTCAGGGCCTGGGCCAGAGGGCGTGTGCCCACCAGCATGGCCTGGCTTCCCACAAGCTGGTTTTGCACGCGCTCCTGGGCCGCCTCATCAAGCCGCAGGGGGATCTGCAGGGCATGGGAGCCCCGGGCGGCGAAGGTGGCCAGGGCACCGGCCGGATCCGCCGTGCCCAGGGTCAGGGCCTCAATGCGCGACCGGAGAAAGGCTTCATCCAGACCGAGGGCCACGGCCTGGGGCAGAAGACGCTCCAGTTGTGCGGGCCGCTCTGTCGGATGGGAGGGCTGCCAGTCTGGAAAGGGGAGGCCTTCGCGCTGAAGGGCTTTCGCCGCGCGGTTCCAGGTACCCGGCAGAGCACCGGGGGGCACCAGATCGATGTGCAGGGCGAGGGCCTGAAGTCCCGTCCCTACGGCCTGGCCGAGGCGCTCCTGCAGCGCCATGGCAGGGTTCTCATTCCGCCTGAACGCCCGCAGATCCTGCTCCCAACGCAGGTGTGCCGCCCCGGCCATGGCCAGCGCGACCAGGCCCGCGGCCACCCAGGGGCGCCAGTGCGGGCCCTGGGGCCGCGGTGCGCGTGGGGCGCCGCACCGCCTGGGCCGCCGGTCCCCGCGGTCGAAAGCCAGCAAGAGGGAGGGCATCACGAGAAAGCTGGCGGCCAGGCACGTCAGGAAGCCCAACCCGATGGTGAGCCCCACTTCACGTAGGGCGGGCAGGGGGGCGGCGGCAAAGGCGAGGAAGGCCGCGGAGAGGGTCAGTCCTCCTGCCAGCACACCGGGGCCCGTGCCCACCAGCATGGCCTTCAGCGCCGAGGCCTTGGTTCGTCCGGCTTCGCGCGTCTCCAGGTAGCGGCTGAAGAGCAGGATGCCGATGTCGTCGCCCACTCCCAGGAGCACCACGCCAAACACCGCGACGAGGAGGTTCAGGCGGCCCAGGAGCAAACCGAGGATGCCCAGACCCCAAAGAATGCCCGCCAGCAAGGGCACGAGGATGAACCCATAACCCGAGAGGGTGCGGAACCCAAGGGCATAGACCAGCCCGATGAGCAGGAAAGAGAGAACGAGGCTTCGACCGATTTCCCGCGTCAGGTGGCTGCTTTCATAGGCGGCGATGGGGTGGGCGCCGGTCACCTGCAGGGCGAAGGGCCGCGTTCCATCGGGCGCCAGCGCCGCTTTCATGGCGGCGAGGGAAGCCTGCTCGGGCAGCGGGCCCTGGGCGCCCTGGGCCAGCCAGGCCACCACGCGGGTGGTTCCCTTCGCATGATCGGTGGGGAATCGCAGCACCAGGGGCAGCAGGGCCCAACGCCCGTCCCGTGAGACAAGGGTGCTGCTGCCGCCCAGGCGGAAGGGGAACCCGGCCATGGAGGACGCCGCCTTCTGGTAGGGCCGTCGGTCGAGGCCCTCTCTCAAGCGCAGGGGATCCAGGATGGCGAGGCGGGCCTGGACCGGATCCAGCCCCCGCAAGTCCTCCACTGAACGCGTCAGGGCTTTGGAGGCGGCTTCGGGTTCCAGCAGGGGGTCCAGCCGGTGCCCCAGCACCAGAGGCGCCAAGCGGTAGGCCCGTTGCCCGAGGGCCTTCAGGAGGTCCTCATCGCCTGCGGCCAAGGCACCGGCAGCCAGCAGCGGAGGCCAAAGTGCCGCGCCTTCGGGTCCGGGGACGCTCACCGCTTCGGCCAGGCGGCCCTCTGGTGTGAGCCCGTTCAGTGGCACCTGCTCGGTGCAGAGCCGGTCCGCCAACTGCTCCAGCCATTTCTTCCGCGTCTCCAGATCCTGGGGTGATCCTTCGGCGGCCAGCCACACCAACTCCTCGCTTCCCACGCCCGCACGGAGGCTGTTCTGCACCACCGGCGAATCCTGGGGAAACAGGCCGCGGATATCCAGGCGCCGCTCCACCCGGAAGGCCCCCCAGCCCAGCCCCAACGTCAGAGCCAGGAGGCAGCCTGCCACTGGGCGGGGATGCCGGAGGTGCAGCCGCAGCAGATGCCGAAGCAGCCCCTTCAGCATGGGTGGATGGCTGGGTAGGGATACGCGCGGCCCGACAACCTGGCCAGCTCAAGCATCACCCCGTGGGTGGCGGAATCCGCCAGCTGCGCCTGGTGGCGGGGATCCTGTGAGGACCGGTAGGCGCTGGATTCAGCCGGGAAGGCCATGGGGAGGCCCACCCGGAAAAGCAGGCGTCCGACACGGGGAATGCGGCCTTTGGTCCGCCGCAGCGGAAAATCGATGCCCACGGGCACCACCACGGCGGCAGCCGTCAGGGCCATGTGGCCCAGGCCCCTGCGCCCCTTCCGCAACTGCTGCGGATCCCGATGGGCCTTCCCTTCGGGGAAAATGGCCAGGGCACGGCCCAGAGCCAGCCGCTCCGCCGCCTCCTCCCAGGCCGTACGCGGTGGCCTGGCGCCCTTGTGGCGGTTGATCCAGCCAAACTGGGAACGCTTGTTCCAGACGTAGATGGGATCCACCTTGGCCACCAGCCAACGGAATCCGGGCAGGCGGCCGTACATCCAATCCACCAGGAAGGCCACCCGCTCCTGGCGGTGGAAGCAGAGCACCAGGGCGGCGAAGAGGGTCTCGAAAAACGTGGAATGCGTGAAGGCGAAGATCACAGGCCCGGGCGTGGCCAAGGCCGTTGGGGCCTCTACCCGGACGAGGGGGCCCAGCAGCCACAAAAGGGCCCGCAGCAGCCATCGGTCCGCGGCTGGCAGGAAGCCGAGTGGCCGTCGCAGGGTTTCCAGAGGACGGGGGGCCCAGCAGTCCTTGGCATCCAGCGGCTTCACGCCTCGCCCATGAGCGCCAGCTTCCGGTTCATGAGCCGCCGGAAGCCGCGGGTGATGGTGGCGTAAACGGCACTCTTGCTCTGCCTGAACTTCTTGTAGGCCTTGAGAATGTTCAGGACGAGGATGATGCGCGTGTAGTTGCAGTGGAGCTCACCGTGGACGTGGCGGCCCACCACCTCGAAACCCAGGATGCGTGTGTGGAAATGGAAGGGGCTGTTGGGCTCGTTCTCGAAGACATCGGTGAGGAAGTGGGTGTAGTCCCGCTCCACCACTTCACGCGCGGCCTTCCGCATGAGGCGCAGGGCGATGGTGACATCCCGCCGGTACTCCTGGCGGATCATGAAGCGCCCGATTTCCACGAAGCGACCCGAGGCGGCCATGGCCTGCAAGTCCACACCGGCCTCGAAGGTGGGAAGGCACTCCGGCGGAAGTTCCAGCGCCGGGTCATACACCAATCGCAATAAGCCCACGGGAAGGCCCCCGGCCCGGGCCAGGAACCAGGACACCTTGGGATTCTGGGCGATGTCCGTGGGGATCTGATGCTCCGCGGATTGAATCCAGCCCTTCTCCCGCTGGAAGACGTCCTCCAGCACGCGCGCGGCATCGCGGACATCGCGCTGGGTGCGCACCTTCACGACTTGGATGCGGTGACTGGTCCCCATCATATGCCCCCCGGTCCGACCGCCCCAGGCTAGGGGCTGCGTGTGACAGGGAATCCTTCAGGCTGTGAATCCATCGCTCCCCTCCGAAGCGGCAAGGGGATCCGTTGACTCTGATGCTGCCTGAACTGGGTCGGGCCTTAGCGGTACCGGGCGGCCATGGCCTTGAGTGTCTTGGCCAGGTGCTCCCTCAGCACCTTCGGTTCGAGCACTTCCGCCTCAGCCCCGAACTGCAGGATGAAGCGCGTGGGGCCGGACAGCTCGGTGGCCTGGAAGCCCAGCAGGACGGTGCCGCCCTTCTCCTTCCGCACGGTCACGCCGGGCAGGGCAGGGGGTGCGTCCAGCAGGGCCTGGGGCCAGTTGGTGCCGGAGACGCGCACCTGGATCTGCATGGGCTCCGCTTGCCGGTACCAGCCGCCGATCTGCAGCTCCCGGGCCTGTTCCAGGGGGCGCTTGTCGGGAATCAGCCCCCGCCGCGTGAGGGCCTTGGCCTCTTCGATGCGGGCGAGGCGGAAGTGCCGGGGCTCCTGCTTGGCGGCATCCCAGGCCAGCAGGAAGGCGCCGCCGGAAAACACATCGTGGGTGAGGGTGAAGGGCACCACGGTGCGGGCGCTGGTGCGCCCCGTGGAAGCCGCAGCGTAGGTGAGTTCCAGTTCGCGCGGGCCCTCGGGATGGCCCAAGGCCAGCAGCACCTGGGTGAGCATTTTGGTGTCCAGGGCCTGCTGGTCGTCGGCGCCGCCGCGCACGCAGACGTGTTCCTGCAGGGCGCGGAAGAGGTCGCGGTCGCGGGTGCTGAGGTGGCTGTCCGCCAGGGTGCGCAGGCCCTCCAGCTGATCGAACCACAGCTCCGTGGCCGTGCCTTCCAGGGCCATGAGCGCCACTTCCAGGGCCATGCGGGCATGGGGCGTGATGCGGCTGTCCCAATCCGGGGCCTTCTCCAGGGTGAAGTGGATGATGGCGGGGCGGCCTTCCCGGGCCTTGCCGAAGCGGGCACCCTGCTCCTCCAGCAGCTGCACCGCGCGGTCCACGGTGCGCATGGCCACGCCACCCAGCTTGCGGGCCAGGCCCTCCTTGGTGATGCCCCGCTCCCCGGCATCGCGGATGGCCTCCAGCACGATTTGAAGCCGCTCGGGCTTCACCAGATGGCCGCCATCCGGGCGGGGGGATTCAAGCACCTTGCGGGACGCAGCGCGGGCCATGGCGACCTCCGGCTCCAAGGATTGGCCAGTGATTGTCCAGTGGCAAGGGGAATTCGGGTGAAGGCTACTCCAGCCGCCCGAAGGCGATGTCCGTCTCCACCGCCCGTTTGGATTCGCCGCCCTTCCAGCGGTAAGCCAGAGGACGCCCCTCTCCATCCACCAGGATGCCGATGAGGCCCTGGCCCAGGCCCGTTTCGCCCTTGGCACGGCTGTCCTGGGCATGGGCGCTCATGGTGGAATCGATGATCGGCACCAGGATCTCATCGCGGCGGTCGGGATTCGGGTACGCGTGCTCGCGCACCAGCATCACGTGGCCGGTGTTGTGGGAATCGCTGTCGGGGGCCTTGAGCCAGGCCACGATGTCGCCGGGTTTGAGGTTGCGGGCGTGGAGTACGCGCTTCCAAGGCCCTTGTCCCGCCTCGCCCAGGCTTTTGAAGAAAGCGTGGAAATCCTGGGCCAGGGGCCGCTTCTTGGATTTGGAGGTGATGGGGAGCAGTTGCTGGGCCTCGGGATCCACGCGGCCCAAGGCGTAATGGAGGAAGCCCGAACAGTCGTAATCAAAACGCCCTGCTGCTTCATCCACGGCGACGCGATGGTCATAGCTGCCCTGCCGAAGGGCCTTCAGTTCACGCTGACCCTCATGCAGCAACCGCATGGCCCGGGCTGAGGGCGGCGTGGGCGCGGCGAGGAGGAGTGCCGACATGAGAAGGGTGAATGGACGGAGCGGGGCGGCCAGTCTCATCGAGGCTCCTTTGGGGTGGTGGGTGATTATGCCCTGAAGTGAAACAGGTAGCCCGACAGGCCTCCGCCCAGGAGTACCCAGGTGGGGTTGATCCGCTGGCGGATGAGCAGCCAGGCCGCGGCCAGACCCAGAAGGATGGTCCAGGGCGAGGCCAGGGTGGCTCGGCCCAGGTCCCATAGGGCCGTGGCCATGAGCCCCACGGCCGCAGCGTTCACGCCGTTCATGAAGGCGGACAGCGCCGGTGATTTGCGGATGCGCGGCAGCAGCAGGCTGCCGAGGGCCACGAGCAGAAAAGCCGGCAGGAAGATGGCCGTGGTGGCCACCAGGGCGCCGCGCCAGGAGCCGAGCAGGAACCCGATGAAGGTGGCGGTGGTGAAGACGGGGCCTGGCGTCACCTGGCCCACGGCCACCGCATCGAGCAGCTGGGTTTCCGTAAGCCAGCCCAGGCGATGCACCAGATCCGTGCGGAGGAAGGCCACCAGCACGTAGCCACTGCCAAAGAGCGTGGCGCCCACTTTCAGGAACACCCAGAAGAGGCCGCTGAGGGTGAAGGGCAGGCTGACGGCCGCGGCCGTCGAGGGCAGCACCATCAGGCTGAAAGCGGATGTCTGCGTCCTGGGCCGCGCCAGCAACAGGGAGAGGGCTCCGGCACCCAGGATGAGCAGGGCCTCCTGAAGGCCGAGGAGGCTGGCGGTCAGCACCGACACACCCAGCAGCACGTTGCGCCAGGTGCGCAGAGCGGAACGCCCGAGATTCCAAACCGCCTGGGCCACGATGGCCAGCACCACGGGCTTCAGACCCAGCAGGAAGCCCTGGGCTGCGGGCAGGCGGCCGTAATGCACGTACACGGCGGCCAGGGCGAGGGTCAGCAGCGAGGCGGGCACGATGAAGCAGAGGCCCGCCAGCAGCAGCCCGCGCCACCCCGCCTGGGCCCGGCCGATGGCCATGGCCAGTTCAGTGGAGTTGGGCCCGGGCAGCAGGTTGCAAAGGCCCAGCAGGTCGAGGAAGGAGGTGTGATCCATCCACTTCCGCCGGCGAACCACTTCGTCTTCCATCATGGCGATGTGGGCGGCGGGGCCGCCGAAAGCCGTGAGTCCCAGCCGCAGGAAAAGCCCTGCCAATGGCTTCAGCGGCAGCGCCTGCGGATGGGATTCATGGCCGCGCTGATCAGGCATTCCAGAAACCCAAGAAGGGTTCCGCGTCCCAGGCCTGGGGCGCGGATTGGAAGCGGGTGAAGAAGCGTTTGGCGGTTGTCGGTGTTTCCGCAATCAACACCGCATGGGCTCCGGCGTACAAAGCACTCCAAAGAGCTGCGCGCAGTGGTGCTTCGCCCAGCCTTGCGAGGGGCAGGTCGATGCGGCTGGTGTGATCCCAGCCGAGCTTGGTGTTGAGTCGCCGCAGCCGCAGCATCAGTTCGCCCTGATCGAGGCCCGCCGAGAAGGGTGTGGTCGCTTGGACCACTTGCTCCCGTGCGTGGTAAGGGCCCCGTCCATCCTCGTGATTAAATCGGGCTCCTCCGAAAGTATCGGAAGGCATGGTCTGCCCGGCCGGATCCCATACCAGGCCGGAGGCCGCCACGGCCAATTCGGCGGCCCAATCCCAGGGCGTATGGGTGCTGCTGAAGGATGCAGATGGAACCTCCCGCGAGAGCAGCCCCAGGGCCACGCCTTCGACGCGGTTGCGCAGCTGCGCGTAACTCAAGGTGCCCCAATCCGGCGTGCTGAGGGCCGCCTGGCTCTGCAGCCGTGCGGCGCGCTGGATGAGGAGGTCCCGCAGGGTGGAAGCCATGGGCAGAAGTGTCGCAAGAGGAGGGCAGAAGCAGCCCATCGAATTTCTTCCGTCAACCGTTTTTTACGGGATCGGGTCAGTGGGGTATCTGATTCCCCACCCGCTCATCTGGAGCCTCGCTCCTCTTTCTCTTTGGAGAACTCATGCGCCCTTCCAGCCAAGCCTTCACCCTCCTGCTGGCGCCCGCGATCAGCGCCTTGGCCCTGTCCCTGGCCTGCGGCGGCAGTTCCTCGGGCAGTCCCACGGCGACCGCACCCGCAGCGCCAGCCACCGGTGCAACGTCCATCATCCTCACGGACGCGCCCTCCGATCAGTGGAATGCCATCGAGGTGGTGGTCACCAAGGTGACGCTCCTGAACAAGGCCGATCACACCAAGGAGGTGGTGGCCTTCCAGGGAACTTCTTCCAAGATCAATCTGGTGGATCTGGATAGCGTGGGTGAGCTGCTGGCCTCAGCCCAGCTGCCCGCGGGCACCTATGACGCGGTGCGCATCACCATCGATCCCGCCAGCGTGAACCTGGTGAAGTCCGATGGCACCACCGTGCCCCCCAGCCAAGTGCATGTGCAGGGGGCGACGGTGCAGGTGGCCCTCAGCTCAGATTTGGTGGTGACGGCCTCCGGCAGCAACGCCGTGCAGATCGATTTCGACCTGGGGCACCCCCTCTTCCTGGTGCAGATGCCGAACGGTGACTGGTCCCTGAACCTGCAGGCCCGGCACCGGCCCATCGTAGGCAGCCTGGCCCAGCTGGCCTTCCGTCACCGCAAGGGCACCATCGCTTCTGTGAGTGCCACGGGCTTCGTGCTGCACACGGATGCGGGCAACGATCTCACCGTGAACGTGGATACCGGGGCCTGGTTCTACGATGTGGATGCCAAGGCCGTGGGCAGCCTCGCGGGCCTGACCGCGGGGAAGAACGCGCTGGTGAAGCTGCGCATGCAGCCTGATGGCAGCCTCTGGGCCGTGCGCGTGTGGTACAGCGCCAGCGCCCTGCAGGGCTGGACGCCCGAGGGCCATGTGCTGAGCGTGGACCGGGCCGCCAACCGGATGCTGGTCACCACCAACGGCAGTGTGCCCCGGGTGATCGCCATCGATTCGGACACCGCGTTCACCTTCCACGAAAGCCAGGCCCTGGGCACCGGCCAGTCGGTGCTGGGCGATGTGTGGGCGGGCTTCAAGGTGCAGGTGGAGGTCAAGGATCCTCTGCAGGTACCCATGCACGCCAGCTCCGTGAACATCCAGCGGGCTGTGGATGGCGGCGTCATCAAGACCGCCACCGCCACCTCCTTCACCTACCACCACCCTTGGGCCGGGGACCGCGATCATGCCTACGCCAACCCCTTCACGTGGTGGTACCTGGGCTTCCCCGGGGTGACCTCCACGCTGCCAGGCGATTTCGCCTCGGCCGTGACGGGCGCGGGCGATGTGCGCGTGCAGGGCGTCAGCGACCTGGTGTGGAACAGCGGCAGCAGCGCCTGGGATGCCAGCACCGCCGTCTTCCTGCCGGTGGCCCTGCCCCAGGGCACCATCAGCACTTCCTACAGCAATGGTGCCCTCGGCTTCACCTTCACCAACTCCTCTGCCGCCAGCCAGGCCATCACGGTCAACCTCAACACCACCGTGGGCGCTCAGCCCGCCGTGGTGGAAGTGGCCAGGCAGGCCGGGGTGGTGACGGTCAATCCCATCGACGTGAGCGCCTGGGGGACCAAGCTGGTCAGCCCCGCGAAGGCCCGCGTGGCCGTGGTGCCCAAGCCTGACGGCACTTTCTCGGCCTATGCGGTGGTGGTGTTCACGGGCTTCTGAGATCGAGGGCATGAGACGCGGCGCCTCTCCGGAGGCGCCGCGTTCTTTGATCGCGGAGCGCCGCTCAGGCCCGGGCGGTGATGGCTGAGGCGTTGAAGGAGGGGAACCGGTCCATGAGGGGGCGCGGGGGCGGAAGGAATGCCACCTCACCGAAACCCGCATGGCGCAGGGCTTTCTCCCAGGCTTCTGGCGTGAGGAACCCATGCACGGGCCGCCACTCTGGATCCAACTGCACATCGGTGAAGCTGCGGATGAAGGTGAAGAAGAATTCCAGGTAGAGGGGCTGTCCCAGCACTGGCTTCACGCACTCGCCCATCACCAGGCGGCCACCGGGCTTCAGGTGGGTGCGGAGGTTCTGCAGGGTGCCCTCGAGATCCTGGGCCACATGAAGCACGTTGATGCCCACGATGGCATCCAGGCTGGCGGGCTCGATGCCCTGGGCACCCAGGGGCCGGTTGAGATCCAGCATCTGGAACTGGAGGGGCAGGCCCGGGGCGGCGGCCTTCAGTTCCCGCTGGGCGCGCCGGAGGAAGGTGGGAGCCACATCCGTGAAGCGGTACTCGGCGATTCGGGAAAGCCAGCCTTCCTCGCCCCCCTGGCGGGCCACCAGCTGCGCGAAGGAGCCCGCGCCCGCGCCCAGTTCCAGCACCCGGGCCTGCTCTGGCAGAGATTCCCGCAGGGCCAGCAGGGTGAGGAGGTTGTTGGGCAGGTAGACCAGGTTCTCGTTGCGGAAGTAGGAGAGCCAGAGCGGAAAGAGGCTCAGATCGAAGAGCAGGCCTTCGCCGGCCTTGCCCTCTGTGAAGAAGGGCTGGATGCGCGTGCGGACCCCGTCCAGCAGATCGAAGTTGACATCGTGGCCCGGAGCCTCCTGCGCCACCAAGGCCCGCAGCCCGGCGAGGTCGAGATCCGGTTCCCCGTTCAACAGGTATCGCCCTTCCTGTGCCTGGAGCAGCCCTTCCGCGGCCAGAAATGGCAGCATCCAGGCCAGGGGTTTGCGGCTCTGATCGGGCAATCCCGCGCAGAGCTCATCAAGCGTGGTGCCCGCCCGGAGGCGGGCCTCCCAGCCCAGATCCAGCAGCAGAAGCAGGCAGATGCGGGCGGTGTACAACTCGGACACCCGGTGCAGCACACTGACTGAGCGCGTGAAGAGGCGCGCGATGTCGGGCCCCAGAGGCCCCAGCAGGTCGAGGCTGGGAGCCTCGATGGGGCCGAGGGCGCCTTCCATCAGTCCATCATCTCGCTGATGCTCCGGCCGCCGTGGATGCGCAGAATCGCATCGCCAAACAGGGCGGCGGTGGAGAGCACCTTGAGATTGGGCAGCTGCTGGGCGCGCTCGGGCGAAATGGGGATGCTGTCCGTGACCACCAGCTCGTCGAGGTTGGCGGAGTTGAGGGTCTCCAGGGCGTTGCCCGAGAACACCGGGTGGGTGACGCCGACGCGCACGGTGCGGGCGCCGAACTCGCGGAGAATGCGGGCCGCTTCCTTGATGGAGCCGCCGGTGGCGATCTCATCGTCGTAGATGATGGCGTCGCGGCCCTTCACATCGCCGATGAGGGCCACGCTCTGGGCCTTCTCGGAATCATCGAAGCGGCGCTTGTCGATGATGGCCATGGGCACCGACAGCCGCTTGGCGAAGTGGCCCGCGAACTTGGCGGCGCCGGCATCCGTGGCCACCACGGTGGCGTTGGAGAGATCCTTGGTCTTGAAGTAGTTGGTGAGGATCGGCGTGGCCAGCAGCTGGTCCGCGGGTTTGCGGAAGAAGCCCAGGATCTGCGGCGCGTGCAAGGTCATGGTCAGCACGCGGTCGGCGCCAGCGGTCTCCAGCAGATCCGCCACCAGGCGGGCCGTGATGGAAATGCGCGCCTCGTCCTTCTTGTCGCTGCGGGCGTAGGGGAAGTAGGGCAGCACGGCGGTGATGCGGGCCGCGGATGCGAACTTCAGGGCGTCGATCAGGATGAGCAGTTCCATCAGGTTGTCGCTGACGGGCGGACAGGAGGACTGGATGACGAAGACATCGGCCTCGCGAACGTTCTCCTCGACCTTCACCTTGATGTTCTCGTTGGAAAACCGGGTGACCTTCAGGCGCCCCAGTGGCATGCCCATGTGGGTAGCGATGCCCCTCGCCAGATCCGGGTGGCTGCTCCCGGAAAACACCTTCATCTCGCCGAACATGGATCCCCCGATCGTGAATTCAGTGTAACCGACCCGAGGGGAGGAGGTCGTCACATGGAATGCGGATAGGCGGGGGAAATGAAGGCGGGAGCGGAACGCCATTTGCCGCTTCCCGCTTTCATCTGCCGCTGGCGAGTCAGTTGCTCAATTTTCGTCGGCGCTGGGGCCGTAAAGCGCGGGCACCGGCCGGTCCAGCAAACGGAGGTAGACCGCAAGCTGGGCACGGTGGTGGATCAGGTGGTTCATGACGAAGCCCCGGTAAACGGCGATGCGCGGCATGGCCAGGATCACCTGTCCTTCGTTCTTGAGGGTCCAGACGACGGAGAAGGCTTCATCCGGGGCCTTGGAAAGGGCCTCCAGCGCCTCTTCGACGCCCTTGTCCAGGGTGCGAAGGAGTCCCTCGACGGTGCTGCTGGGTTTGGGCTGCCGGGCGCGCACTTCGGGCAGTCCGAAATCCAGCTCCGTGGCGGTCATGGTGCTAACCGTCCAACCCGGCACCGTCACCAAGTGGTTGGCCAGATCACCGAGGGTGAAGGATTTGGCATGGGGTCGGAATGCCAGATGATCTTCGGGCAGACGTTCGATCACGCGGCGAAGGCCCGCCATTTCGTGGGTGAACTCGGGAAGAAGGGTTTGAGCGATGGGCATCGGAGGCTCCACGGGAAGGATGCTGAGGTGTTTGCGTAAAAATAACGAACAGCGTGAGGCTGGTTTAGCCAAAGGGCACGGGCACCTCCTGTGATGAGTGGAGGTCCAGGGTGACCCAGGGCTCCTGACACCGTGGTGGCAGGAGGGTTCAGCGGCCCTTGCCTGCCTGGGCGAGCTGGAGGTAGTCCGCCATGCTGCGGCCCGGGTGGGTTTCAAAGGGGTCGAGCACTTCGCTGGCGTGAATCCGGTCTACGCGGAAGGTGCGCAGGGCCTCACGCAGTTCGCACCAGGCGGCCAAGTGCCAGCGGTAACCCCAGAAGATCAGACCCAGGGGCTGAATCACACGCTCGGAGCTGGTGCCGTCGGCTCGGGAATAGGAGATGCGCACGCGACGCTGCTCGCGCAGGCCCAGGCGCAGCTCACCGAGGAACCGGGCCGTTTCAGCGGGCACATGGAAATCCGGCACAAGGAAAGGCAGGTCCGACAACGCCTTTCTCCGTCCCGCAGGCAGGACGGCCTCCACTTTCCGCAGCAGATTGTCCGCGGCCTTCTGCAGCGCGGGATCGCCCCAGGCCGCCACGACCCGGGCGCCCAGCAGGAGGGCCTCCGCCTCGTCTGCATTGAACATGAATGGGGGCAGGTCGAAGTGCCGAGGCAGGCTGTAGCCCACGCCCGCCTCGCTCTCGATGGGCACGCCCGAGGCCATGAGATCGGCGATGTCCCGGTAGAGCGTGCGCTCGCTGATGCCCAGCTCTCGGGCGAGCCGGGCGGCGGTGCTGATGCGATCCCGCCGCAGCAGCTGCACGATCTGGAACAGGCGGTCCGCGCGGCGCATGGCGGTGGAAGGAGGGGGCTAGACCTTGCCGCCACCCACCCGTTCGATGCGGGCGCCCACGCCCTGGAGTTTTTTCTCCAGGCCCGAGTAGCCGCGATCCAGGTGGTAGATGCGGTCCACGATGGTCTCGCCCCTGGCCACCAGGCCCGCGATGACAAGGGCCGCACTGGCCCGCAGATCCGTGGCCATGACAGTGCAGCCGGTGAGATCGGCAGGGCCCGCGATGATGGCGGTGTGGCCATCGGTGCGCAGGTTGGCGCCGAGGCGTTCCAGCTCCATGGCGTGCTGGAAGCGGTTCTCGAAGATGCCTTCGTTGATGACGCTGATGCCACAGGCCTGGGTCATGACGGCCATGACTTGGGCCTGAAGGTCCGTCGGAAAACCGGGGAAGGGCAGGGTGGTGACATCCTTCGAGCGGAGCTTCTGGCCCTCTTCACGCTGGATGCGCAGCTGGCGGCCATCCTGGCCTTCCCGCTCGGTGATGACACACCCGCTGCGCTCCAGCAGGTCCAGCAGGGAGCGCAGATGCTCGGGTTCGCAACGATCCAGCACCACGTCGCCGCAGGCAGCGGCCACAGCGCAGAGGTAGGTGCCCGCCTCGATGCGGTCGGCGATGACGGCGTGCTCGCAGCCGTGCAGCTGTGCCACGCCCGTGATGGTGAGCGTTCCCGTGCCGATGCCTTCGATCTGGGCACCCATCTCGACGAGCAGCTGCGCCAGGTCGCCGATCTCCGGCTCCAGGGCCGCGTTGCGCAGCACGGTCGTGCCCTCGGCCAGGGCGGCGGCCATGAGGATGTTTTCCGTGGCCCCCACACTCACTTTCTCGAAGGTGTGATCGATGGCCTTCAGGCGGCCTTTCACAGAAGCGTGGATGTAGCCGTGGCTGATTTCGATGAGGGCGCCCATGCGCTCCAGGGCTTCCAGGTGCAGGTTCACGGGCCGGGCGCCGATGGCACAGCCGCCGGGCAAGCTCACGGTGGCCTTGCCGAAGCGGGCGAGCAGCGGCCCCAGCACGAGGATGGAGGCCCGCATGGTCTTCACGAGGTCGTAGGGTGCCTTGGGATCGTCGCTGCCCGCGCAGGCCAGACGGGCCGTGAGCTCGAAGCCGTCAGGATGGGCCTCCAGGGAGGCCTCGGTGCCCAGGGCCTGCAGCACCTTCACCATGGTGCGGATGTCCGCCACGGCGGGCAGGTTGGACAGCACCAGCGGATCCTTCGTGAGCAATGCCGCGGCCAGGCAGGGCAGGGCCGCGTTTTTCGCCCCGGATACCCGGATGCGCCCCCGCAGGGGATGTCCACCTTGGATCACCAGTCGGTCCATCGAAACTCCAGCCTTCCAGCGTAGCCCAACCCCGAGTGGAGTGGTGGTGGCGCGCCCTGAAGGCAGGCCTTCTTCGGCGGATTCCACGCGGCCGGGGTGGATTCCAGTCGCGAGCAGGGCTACCGCCGCACGCATGAGGTGTCAGAGGTCTCAGGGAACCAGAACGGAGGGCGGCGTAACCAGCCTGGAAGTTTGCAGTGACTTTACGTGCATCAACCATTTCCGAGTCATGGATGAGCAATGAGCAGAAGGACTTTGTCTGTTTGGAATTACTGCCAATCGAGCCGGTCGTGGAACTGTAAATACCTACTTCCTGCCCGCATTGACGGCGTTCTCGGGTTGCCTTCTCATCTCGTTTGCGAGGCAGCCATGAATGAAAAAAGTTTGACGATCAGAGCGATCCGATTCCTGCGGTGCGTGCCCCTGGCCTTGGCCCTGGCACTGGGGGCCGAACCCGGTGCCCACGGCATGGACACCGCCAAACCAGATGTCATCAAGGCCGCTGAGGTGCCCTGTCTTGCCTTCTCGGAATTCTTCACCATTGCTGCCGGGGAACTCAAGCCTTCGGAGCGACTCCTGGCGTTTGCCGGGCAGCGGGTGAAGCTGGTGGGTTTCATGGCGAAGATGGAAGTCGCTCCGAAAGGCGCGTTCTACCTGACCCCCCGGCCCGTCTCCTGCGATGAGGAAGGCGGCGGCACGGCCGACCTTCCGCCCGAGGCGGTGTACGTCCTGGTGCGTTCTTTCGCGGGCAAGGAGATCCCCCACACGCCACAGGCGCTCGAAGTGACGGGCCTGCTGGAAGTGGGCTACCGGGTGGAGCCCGACGACCGCGTGACCCACATCCGGCTGCTGCTCGATCGTCCTCAGGATCTGCCCGGCGCCGTGCCGGAGAAGCCCACAACCACCACCCCCAAGGAGGTCCACCCATGACCCTGGTCTCACAGTCCCGCAGGGCCGCTGCCCTGCTCACATTGGCTGTCGCCGCGGCCGCCCCGGCCATTGCGGCTCCGTCCAATGTGGCGCTCCTGCCATCCGACGGTGCCCGCCTCCTCGCCAACCAGCGCTTTGACATCCGGGTGGAAGGGCAGGGCGCGGGCCCCTATTCCGCCAAGCTCTGGATCGACGGACGCCTGGCCAAGTTCACCTCGGGCGCCCAGGGCACCGCGACGACAGATGGCATCTCTGCCGCGGGCTGGGGCGGCTTCAACCTGCGCGGCACCTCTCTTGGCCACAAGGGTTGGCACACGCTGACGGCCGAGTTCACGGATGGCACGGGCACCACCACCGTGACCTCGCGCATCCAAGTTGTCGATCCCTTTGAAGGGGCTCGGGGCCATCGCCGCCTGACGAAGAACATCGTCATCATGCTGGGCGACGGCATGGGCGTGGCCCATCGCACCGCCGCGCGGATCGTGCGCTACGGCGTCACAGCGGGCGACCCCAACGGCCGCCTGGAGATGGATCAGTTTCCGGGCACGGGCCTGGTGAGCACGCACTCGCTGAACAGCATCATCACGGACTCCGCCCCGGGCATGGCCTGCTACACCACGGGCAACCACTTCTTCAACGGTCAGGAAGGCGTTTACCCGGCGCATGTCACGAATCCCTTCTATGCGCCGCGGGTGGAATACCTCGCCGAATACCTCCACCGGGTGAAGGGCACCGCGCTGGGCCTGGTCAGCACCGCCGATGTGGAAGATGCGACGCCCGCCGCCAACGCGGTGCACACGGCCAACCGCAACAACGGCACCGGTGTGGTGGACCAGTACCTTGACGAGAGCGATCCCGGCAACAGCCGCGCCTTCGGCACGGGCTTGCGCGTGCTGCTCGGCGGTGGTCGCCGCTGGTTCATGCCAGCCACCACGCTTTACTCCAGCCGTACCGACAGCACCGGCTATCCCAGTCTGCCCGCCGATCTGATTGCCGGCTGGAACCTGCCCGCCACCCCCGCCAAGCAGGGCAGCGCCTCCCGCGATCTCATCAACGACTTCAAGACGGCCGGGTTCTCCTACGCCTCCAGCCACACGGAACTGGACGCCCTGACGTCCGGCCACGCGCCCCAGAAACTTCTGGGCCTCTTCGGCTACGGCAACATGAACGTGGCGCTGGACAAGGTGGCCAAGCGTCGCGGCGAGTTGCCCGCGGGGGCCTCCAGCTATGTGGTGGACGACTACCTGGCGCCCGACCAGCCCATGCTCGACGAGATGGCCGAGGCGGCTTTCAAGGTGCTCTCCCACCATCGCGACGGCTTCGTGCTGATGATCGAGGGCGCCCACATCGACAAGCAGTCCCACCTCATGGATGCGGACCGCGCCATCGGCGAGACCCTGGAGTTCGACCGGGCCGTGGGCGTGGCCCGCAAGTGGGCTGACCGGTTAGGCGACACCACCGTTCTGGTGCTGGCCGACCACGAGTGCTCGGGCTTCAGCCTCATCGGTGCCCTCTCCCTGAATGGCGGCATCGCGGCGCTCAAGAACCTGCCTTCCGAAAACGGTACGCTGAGCCCCGGCACGGTCCCCGCCCATCAGAATGCCGTGGGCACCTACGATCTCGCCGGATTCCCCAGCTACAAGATCCTGCCCGATGGCTACCCGGCCACCATGGACATCGACAACAAGGTGCTGGTGGGGTTCGGCGCCAACAGCGACCGCTACGAATCCTGGCTGTCCAAGCCCACTCCGGTCATCGACAGCCTGCTGCCCAGCCCCTTCAAGGGCACCACGGGCCTTCTGGGTGCGAAGGGATACGCCACCATCCCCGAGCTGCGCGACGTGGACAAGAACGGCTTCTTCATCCGGGGCCACCTGAATGGCGAAGGCCAGGCCGTGCACACCGCTGCGGACATCCCCGTCTCCGCCTACAGCACGGGCAACAAGGCCTGGCTGCGCTTCGTGGGTGCCCAGAAGAACACTGATGTCTTCTTCAAGCTGATGAAGGCGGCCCTGGCCGGCGACGAGCCTGCCGAGCGGGAGTGGGAGGAGCGAGACTAGCGCTCTGAATGGCTTCAACTGAAGGGAAGGCGCGGATCACGGATCTGCGCCTTCCTTGTTCAGGGTCTCCGGAGCGAGCGGACCCGGCCTTCGGAGCGGCGACGCCGCAACCAGATCAGAATTCCCGTGGCGCTGAGTGTGGCCACGGCCAGGCCTAGCAGGGAGACAAGGATCCGCCCTGGCAGCCCCAGGATGCGCCCGGAATGCAGCGGGAACATGGCCTGGAGGAAGATGTCCCCGGCCGAGCCAGTGCCCGGCACGTCGGCCCCAAGGGATTCACCGCTGTGGGCATCGAAGTAGAGCCAGGGGTTGCCCAGGCCGCCATCGCCGTGGCTTTGTCCCGCCTTGAAGAAGCCCACGCCCCACAGGGCGGTTTCCGCGGAGAAGAAGACGCCTCCGGGCGGGGCCGTCCAGCCCCGGCGATGGGCCTCGGCTTGGGCCAGGTCCACGGCGCGGGCCATGGAGACCCTGGGATCTCCGGCCATGTCTTCGGCGGGGATCACCTGGCCCGCGCGGCGCTCAAAGGGAGAGGGCGTCAGTCTGGAGAAGCGCGAAACCAGGGGCCGCATGACCTGCGTGTTGAGGTTCATGCTCACCGAGGTGACGGCGAGGATCAGCAGCAGGAACCAGGCCCACACGCCACCGGAGCGGTGCAAGTCGAAGACCAGCCGCGGGCCTCCCTGCCGCCACCGGAAGCTGAAGGACTGGCGCCAGGTGGCCAGGGAGGGAAAGGAAATCCACAGGGCGATGAAGCAGTCGAATACCCAGAGGATGGCCAGGACGCCCATCAGCAGGACGCCCAGCTCGAGGCCCCAGGCCTTGGGAAGGTGCAGGCTGTAGTGCAGCTTGTAGAGAAAGGGCAGCAGATTCTCCCGGCTGAGGGAGGTCTGGCCCCACTCGCGCCGGGCCTGGATGTCCCCCGTGGCCGGATCCACGGCGATCTGGTTGTAGCCCAGGTCGTGGGGACGGCCGGTGGCGGGGTCGAGGCGGGGCTCCAGGGAGATCAACAGCGTCTGTCCCGGCTCGGCCTCCAGCGGCATGAAGCGGATTCGGGCCCTGGGTTCAGCCGCCTCCACCGCGGCCGCCAGGACCAGAGCCGGCCGGGCCGGGCCTTGGCCGCGGGCCTGGTAGAAGCTGGGGTTGAGCCAGGCGTCGAGCTCGTGGTCCCAGGAGATGATGGCGCCGGTGAAGCCGGCGATGAAGAGGAAGGCCGCTGCGCCCAGACCAAACCAGCGGTGCAGCTTGACGAACCCACGGCGAAGCACGGCGGCCTCCTTTCTCCAGAAGTGGCCTAGAACCGGTAGGTGAGGCTGGCGACGACGTTCCGCCGCGCGCCGTACCACGCATCGCCCCGGCTCAGGATCGTCGCGGTGTAGATCTTGTCGGTGAGGTTGGTGGCGTTCAGGGCCCAGCGCCAGGAACCGGTATCCAGGGCCAGCATCGCGTCGAGCAGGGTGGTCTGGGCCACCTCGGGCGCGCCGGGGTTCCGGAAGGCGCTGGTGTGGCGAAGGCCCACGCCTGCGGACCAGCCGTCCAGGCCGGCGAGCGAGAAGCGTGCGCGGCCCCAGAGGGAGCCCTGGTTCGCGGGCACGCCTTCCAGTTGCTCATCCAGATCGATGTGATCGAAGTTGGCCACCACTTCAAAGGCCCGGCCCAGGCGGGTCTTCAGCTCGGCCTCGAAGCCCTTGCTCTTGGTCTGGCCGGCTTGCAGGTTGTTGAGGGGCTGGGTGGGATCCGGGATCTGGCGGTTCTTCTCCTTCAGGTCGTAGCAGGCGGCGTTGAAGGTGGTGGTGCCGGAGGCGCTCTGGAACTTCACGCCCGCCTCCCACTGCTCGCCGCGAAGCGGTTTGTAGCGCTGGTGGTAGAAGTTGCTGCCGGCCACGGGCTGGAAGGATTCCGCGTAGCTCAGGTAGGGCGACCAGCCCGAATCGGACAGGAACATGAAGGCCCCGCGCAGCGTCGTGGCGTCGTCGCTGTCGGTGGGAGATCCCTCGGAGGCGTTGGTGACGTGGTCCCGGCGCGCGCCCAGCAGGATCGAGAAGCGCGAGGCGATTTTGATCTGGTCCTGGAGGTAGACGCCGGTCTGCCGCAGCTCGGTGGAGGGATTGGGCGTCAGGCTCGGGGCCGTGAAGTTCCCGTAGACGGGGTGATAGAGGTCGAAGGTGGGGCTGAACCCGAAGGCAGAAGCCGCGTTTTCGCTGTAGCGCAGATGGTCGAAGCCGAAGAGCAGCCGGTTCTCCACCGCGCCCGTCTTGAGGCTGCCTTCGAGGGACTGGTCCGCCACCAGGGCGTGGCCGTCGCGCTTGTTGGCCCAGATGGAGCGGCTGATGATTCGCTGATCCGCGTCCAGGTAGGGATGCAGGGGATCCGCGAAGTTGCTGCCGGGGTAGAGCGACTGGTAGTTGCCCCGGTTGGCGGCGTAGCGGACGTTCTGGCGCAGCGTCCACGCGCCGGAGAAGCGGTGCTCGAAGGCGTAGCCCAGGCTGGCCTGGCGCATGGTGTAGTCGTCGTAGCCGGGCTCACTGACGAAGCGGCTGGTGGGAATCTGTCCGTTGGGATTGGGCAGGACGGTGCCGGACCAAGGCAGGAAGGTGGCGCTGGAGCCGCTCTCGTCCTTCTGCCAGTAACCCAGGAAGGTGAGGCTGGTATTGGCGTCAGGCCGCCAGGCGAGCGAAGGGGCGATGGCGTAGCGGTTGTCGGGAACGAAGTCCACCTGGGTGTCGCTCTTGCGGGCCAGGCCCACCACCCGGTAGGACCAGTGGCCATCTTCGCTGAGGGCGCCGGTGGCGTCACCCTGGACTTGGCGGCGGTTGAAGGTGCCGAGCTGGAGGCCGATCTCCGCCTGACGGTCCGATTGGGGTCGCTTGCTCTGGAGGTTGATGACGCCGCCGGTGCTGCCCTGGCCGTACAACATGGAGGAGGGCCCGCGAAGCACCTCGACGCGCTCCAGGAGGTAGGGATCGGGGCGGACGTTGTTGTTGTAGCCGTAGACCTGCAGGAGCCCGTCCATGAACTGGGTGGGTTCGGTGCCGCGCACCCGCGTCCAGTCGCCGCGGCTGTCCACGCCGTAGGCGTTCGACCGCACGCCCGAGGCGTAGTTCAGGACATCGCCCACGCTGATGGCCGCCTGATCCTCAATCTGCTCGCGGGTGACCACGGAGATCGCCTGGGGCGTTTCTGAGAGGGGGGTGTCGGTCTTCGTGCCCGTGAGGGTGCGCTTGGGGCGATAGCCCCGGGTGGCGGTCACAGCGGTTTCCCGCTCGGCGTTGGATTTCACCCTGACCTCAGCCAGGACGGCCTCGCCCGCCACGGGAAGGATGGTCGCCACGCCGCCGTCGATGCGCGCTTCCAGGCCGCTCCCCTTCAGCAACTCCCGGAAGGCGGCCTGCTCCGTCAGCACGGCCTTCAGGGCTGGGGCCATCCGACCCAAGAGCAGGCCCGGTGCGGCCACAACGCGCAGCCCGGCCTGGCGCCCCAGGGCTTCCAGGGCCCGATCCAAGGGCTGAACCTGGAAATCCACGGAAAGGGACCGGGGAGTCTGGGCTCCGGCTGCGATAGGGACGAGGCTTGAAAGCGCGAGGGTGAAGGCCAACCCGCTGAGGCGGGCTGAATGCCTGCGGGAGGATGAGACAAGGGACGGGGTTTCAGAGGGCATGTTTGGGCTTCCTTTGAGGCAGAGCATCCCCGGGGCCCCTCATGAGGGCCGGGTGGATGGAGAGAATTGGCGCGGGCGTCAGGGTTGGGCGCCTGCTAAAACGATAATACAATAATGAGACTAAATCTCAATACAAATGCTACTCGTCAATCAGGATTGGCCGGGGCCGAGCCCCAGGCCTGGATTTTGACGGCACGGCGCCCCCGAATATGGCCCTGCCTGGGGCTTAGCCTCCGGTCAAAGGTTCTGGCCCGCCGGGGCTGCCCCAGTGCCTCCGCAGCAGTCCCTGCACCAGGCGATGGAAGAACAGGGCCTGGGCGGCGTTCCATTCGAGGTACGTGGAGGCCTTGATCTCCTGGGCCAGCTCCCGGCCTGCGGCGCTTTCTAGCCCGGTGCCCAGCACCATCACGGGCGTGTTCGACGGAAAGGTCGCCGCCAGGCTCTTCAAAAGGAAGCGGGTCTGCAGTCCGCCTCCGGGCCAGTGCAGCAGCACCAATTGGGGCGGCGCCTCCATGGCTGTTTTGAGTGGAGCGAGGGCGGGAGGTGTGCTCTTCAGTCGAAGGTGGCTGGGCCAGGCTTCACGCAGTTGGCGCTCCAGGTCGGCCTCCCGCGAGACCAGCAGCACCCCTTCGGGCGGGGCCTTGGGGCGGGCCGCAGCCTCGGCCTGGGCCCGGAGGGCCACGCGATCCTCCCAGCGGCGCTTCAGGTCGTCGAGCCGCGGTTTCAGCCAGGCCTCGAGTCCCACGAGATCCAGGCCGCCCAGGGGCGGATCGAAGGCCAGGCCAAGGCTCTGGCCCTCCTGGGACACCAGCAGGGCGCGGCAGGTGAAGCTGGGGCCCTGGTCCAGGCTCAGGCTCAGCTGCAAAGAGTGATTCGGAGCGAAGGCCTCGGAGAGGGGTTCCAGGGCGAGGAGCCGCGCTCCGTGCAGGCTGAGGTCCTCCAGATTGGCCCTGACAAGGGTGCTCTGATCAGGACTGAGCACCGCCCGGCCCTGACCGTCCACCCGCACGGAACGGCGATGGTCATCCTC
The DNA here is from genome assembly GCF_030758935.1 of Geothrix sp. PMB-07. Classification (NCBI taxonomy): domain Bacteria; kingdom Pseudomonadati; phylum Acidobacteriota; class Holophagae; order Holophagales; family Holophagaceae; genus Geothrix; species Geothrix sp. PMB-07. Next base: position 3,534,674 of record NZ_CP132333.1, on the reverse strand, counting down.
CCAGAGCAGATTGGGAGTCCGCAGCAGGAGCAGCCGCGCCCCGGGTTGTTGTTCAAAGCCCAGGAAGCGGGTTTCTCCGGCCACCATGCCGAGTCCCCAGGGGATCCGCAGCTTGAGATCCTGGTGGCCCAAGGTCTGCTGGGCCAGATCCTGGGTCATGGAGGTCTTCAGGATCAGCCCCTCCTTCCGGCGCTCCAGCAGGCGGATGTGGAAGCTGAGGTAGGGCGTGGCCGCCAGCATGAAGGCCTTGCGGGCGCACAGCTCCTGCAGGGCCTCTTCCAGGATGGGGCCGCGCAGGGTTGCCCCCTCTTTGGGTGAGCGTGAGGGCGTCAAGCAGCGGCTCCGAGATGGTGTCTCATGGGTGAACTCAACGGGCGAGCCAGAGGGCAACTTAAGCTGGGGTCCTTCACGGACGCGATCCGAAGAGGACCCGGCCTCGCAGGGCGTCGGGCGGAAGGGCCCCCCAGCCCCGCCCATCCTGGCTTTCGGGCCGGTTGTCGCCGAGGGCCAGGTAGCCGCTTCCGCAGGCCTGTCGGCCTTCGCCGGAGCGTTCAGGATGCACCACCCAGGGCTCGTCGAGGCGCCGTCCATCCACCCAGACATCGGGGCCGCGCCAGGTCACCACCTCCCCAGGCAGGCCCAGCACGCGCTTGACGGAAGGGCCCTGGGGGCCCTCAATCACCCAGATCTCTCCGCGGCGCGGCGCGGCGCTGGCCCAGGCCCGGAGGGCCCAGTGGAGGTCGCCGTCATGCAGGGCGGGCTCCATGCTGTGGCCAGAGATGCGCACGGGATGCACCACCAGCAGGGGCGACAGAACCAGGGCCACGGCGGCGAAGGGAATCCAGAGCCGCACGGGCCTAGGCCTGAACGGCCAGGCGTCGACCCCGCCCATCGGTCAGGGCCACTTCACGCAGGCGTGCTGGGGCGGCCACGAAGGGGGGGAGTTCCGCCAGCAGGCGCTGGGCCAGGGCGAGCGGGCCAGCCAGGCCCACCTCGGAGAGCAGCCTTCCCTGCAAGGGCGCCAGACTGCGGTCCAGGGCGGCCTCCAGATCGCGGAAATCCACCACCACGTCGAAGCCATCGAGGCCCTGGCGGGTGGTGATCACCTCCACGGTGTAGTCGTGGCCTTCCCAGCGGTCGCCGGTCTGGAACACCACGGAAAGGGGCCGGGTCACGGCGGCTTCAAAATGGAGGGCGGGGGCAGGGGCCAAAGGGAACTCCGGGAACTGACTCCAGGTCGAGCCTCCAGTTTCGCATGGCCACGGCTACACTTTGCCTTCGAGCCCACCATACCTGACTATGGGGTTGTTGAATGGGGATGGTCCTGCCATTCCGCGAACCCCCGAGCGCAAGGAGACCCACATGAAGGCCCTGGAAGTCGCGTTGTTCTGGATCATGACCCTTGGGGCGCTGGGCTTCTTCGCCTGGACCATGCGTCAGCGACTGGCCACGCTCAAGGCGGGTCTACCCGCGAATCGCTTCGATCAGCCCTGGGTGCGCCTGAAGGGCGTGCTCACCCTGGCGATCCTGCAGAAGCGCATGGTGCGCGACAAATACGCAGGCTTCTACCACATCCTCATCTTCTGGGGGTTCTGCGTCCTGTCGCTCCGCAGCATCGGCCTGGTGCTGGAAGGCCTGTTCCCGGCTTTCCACATGACGGAGGCCCTGGGCGCTTTTGGATATGGCTACCAGGCCACCAAGGACATCTTCGAGGCCCTGGTGGTGCTGGGGCTGGGCCTCGCCGCCTGGCGTCGCCTGGTGGTGAAGCCTTGGCGGCTCGAGAACTCCTGGGATGCCTGGGCCACCCTGAGCCTCATCGGCGGGTTGATGGTCACCGACCTGCTGGCGGATGGCGCCTACATCTGGCTGCACAACCCAGCCTGGAAGGCCTGGGCGCCCGTGAGCCTCTTCATCGCCAACCTGCTGCGTCCCCTGGGTGGTACGGGCCTGCTGGTGCTCTACAAGAGCATGTGGTGGCTGCATCTGGGCATCCTCTATTTCTTCGCCAACTTCCTGCCCTACTCCAAGCACTTCCACGTGTTCACGTCGCTCTTCAACATCTACTTCCGCGAGCTGGAGCCGAACAAGAACCTGAAGCCCATGGATCTGGAGGCCGAGCATTTCGGCATCAACAAGATCCAGGATTTCACCTGGAAGCAGATGCTCGACTTCTACACCTGTGTGGAGTGCGGCCGCTGCCTGGAGAACTGCCCGACCACGCTTACGGGCAAGCCGCTCCGGCCCAAGGATTTCGGCAATGACCTGCGCGACTACCTGAAGGCCACGCCGCTTGAGCAGATGGGCCAGGACAAGCCGGCGCCCGAGGACCGCCCCCTCATCGGCGGCCCCGTGCCCGAAGGCGCCGTGTGGCACCGCGAGCAGGAGCACGCCCCCTGGAGCAAGGAGCAGCTCGAAGGCTGGATCAGCCAGGACACCATCTGGGCCTGCACGAGCTGCGGCTACTGCGAGTGGGCCTGTCCGCTGGAAATCAGCTTCGTGGACAAGCTGGTGGGCATGCGCCGCTACCTCACGCTCGAGGAGAGCAACTTCCCCGACGAGGCCCAGACCGCCTTCAAGGGCATGGAGCGCCAGGGCAACCCCTGGAACCTGCCCCAGGCGGATCGCGCCAAGTGGGCCGAAGGGCTGGAAGTCCCCACCCTCGCCGACAACCCCGAGGCCGAATACCTCTTCTGGGTGGGCTGCGCGGGCAGCTACGATGCCGCGGGCCAGAAGGTCAGCCAGGCCCTGGTGAAGCTGCTGAAGGCCGCCAATGTGTCCTTCGCCATCCTGGGCAAGGAAGAAAGCTGCACCTGTGAATCCGCCCGGCGCCTGGGCAATGAGTACCTCTTCCAGACGGCCACGGAAACCAATGTCGAGCTGCTCAAGGGCTATGAGGTGAAGAAGGTCATCACCAACTGCCCCCACTGCCTGAACACGCTGAAGAATGAATACCCCGCTTTCGGGGGCGAGTTCGAGGTGGTGCATGGCACCGAGCTGGTGGCCAAGCTCATCAGCGAGGGCAAGCTGAAGATGGAGCAGACCGTGGACGTGGATCTGACCTACCACGATCCCTGCTACCTCAGCCGCTACAACGGCCAGGTGGAAGCGCCCCGCGCCATCCTCGACGCCATCCCTGGCGTGAAGCTCACGGAGATGGACAAGCACGGCGAGGCCACCATGTGCTGCGGCGCGGGCGGCGGCCGTTTCTGGCTGGAAGAGCACCTGGGCAAGCGCGTGAACCACGAGCGCTTCGAGCAGGCCGTGGCGACAAAGGCCACCACCATTGCCGTGGGCTGCCCCTTCTGCAACGTCATGCTGAACAACGCCGCGGGCGAAACCAACCACGAGGGCGTGGCCACCACGGACATCCTGGAACTGGCGGCGAAGTCGCTGAAGTAAGCCTGCAAACCACCCGGCTGAAAATCGAGGGCACCTGCGGAACTTCCGGAGGTGCCCTCGATGTTTTTGACTGATGGGACTCATCCGCGGCGGGGTGGATGCCGATGCGAGGGCGTGTCTGTTGGCACAGGTGATGCACACCTGAAGGCTGGGTCTTAGTTGTTAGGGCAGGTCATGCCGCCCAGAACGGCTGAAGGCCAAAGCCAGCCGAAGGGCTGTCCCTGAATGCGCCTGGGAATTCCGCTGGGAAGGAGTGGCGATGCTGCGATACCTGATGGCCTTCACTGTCTTGACGGCCCCCGTGCTGGCCGATACCCAGCCGAAAGGCCCGAGGGCAGTGACGGGCCAGTCGGTCGGTTCGCTCCTCGACGTCCTCCGGCCCACCGCCGATGGGGTGTGCGAGATGGCCAGGGAGGTCACACGATGCCGCAGCGCGGCAGAGCAGGGTGATGCCGATGCCCAGATTCAACTGGGGACGAGGTACTTCCAGGGCGAGGGGCTGCCCAAGGATTCTGCCGAAGGGCTGAAGTGGTACCGCCGGGCCGCCGAAGGCGGGGACGCCCGCGCCCAGACGCTTTTGGGCGAACTCTACTGCCTGGGTGAAGAGGTACGCCAGGACATCGCCGAGGCGGCGAAGTGGTTCCGCCTGGCTTCCGAGAAGGGGCAAGTGGAGGCACAGGCTCGGCTGGGGGCCATGTACTACCTGGGCGAAGGGGTGCCGCGGGATTCCCGGGAAGCCTTGAAATGGCTCGACAGCGCCGCGAAGCAGGGCGAGCCCTATGCGCAGGGTTGCCTGGGCCTCATGTGCGCAGAAGGCGATGGCGTACCCAAGGACAGCGTCCAGGCCTATGCCTGGCTGCTGCGGGCCAAGGAGGGCGGCAATCCGCAGGCTTCGGAATCCCTCCGGGTGGTGGAGCGGAGCCTGACTCGCTCCCAGATCGAAGAGGCGAAGCGCCGGGCCGCGGAAGCCCTCGGAAGGCGAAACGGGAACTGAGCCTGCGATCTGCGGCGCTCCATTTGGTGAGGTGGCGAGCCACTGCTAGATTTCGAGCAGGGGTTGAGGATGCAGGAGAAGCACGCCATCAAGCATTTCGCGCCAGGGTGGTTTGCCGTGGTCATGGGCACCGGCGGCTTGGCGAACATCCTGTTCCTTTGGGAGCGGCAATTCCCGTCCCTCTGGCGTGGGAGCTTCGCCATCGCGGCCCTGGCGGATCTGACCTACCTCGTGTTGCTCTTCCCCTGGCTGCTGCGCTGGCTCCGGCATTTCGAGTACGTGCGGCGGGATCTGCACCATCCCATCACCACGAATTTCTTCGTCACCATGCCTGTGGCCACGGTGATCCTCGGCACCAACATCCATCTCATCTGGGCCCCCTTCCTGGGACGGGAATGGACCTTCGCTCTCATGCTCGGCTGCTGGGCGGTGGCCATTGTGGGCGTGGCCGCGTTCACGCTCTTCACCACCTTCCGTTTCATCCGCACGGAGACGCCGCCGGATCCGGACACCATGAACTTCTCCTGGATCATGGCGCCCATCGCCAACATGGCTCTGCTCCTGCTCGGCAACCAGGTGTTGGGTTCCGTGCTCTCCCTCCACCCCGCCTGGGCCTTGACGGTCTTCGCCATGAACGCCGCCATGTTCGGCATCGGCTTCTTCTTGCTTCTCTTCGTGGGCGCCATCATCTTCGTGCGCTTGGCCCAGCACCCGCTGCCCCCGGCGGAAACCACGCCCACCTTCGGCATCTTTCTCAGCGCCGCGGGCCTCGCCATGAGCGGGCTGCTGGATCTGGGAGGCCACGCGAAGACCCTGGGCCTGGTGACGGAAACCGGCCTCTTCGCCATCGCCGCAGCCACGGTCTGGGGCTTCGGCATGTGGATTCTGGCCCTCATCGCGCTCATCTGCCTCTACCAGCTGCGCCGTGGCGGCATCCCCTTCGGACTGGGCTGGTGGGCCTTCGTGTTCCCCCTGGCGGCCTATACCATCGGCAGCCAGAAGGTGGCGGCGCGGTTCCCATCGGCCCTCACCCAGGGCTACGCGATCTTCCTCACACTGCTGCTCATCGCCCTTTGGGCCTACATCCTGGTGAACACCCTGCGGGGCATCGCGCAGGGCACGCTGTTCATGGGGCGACCCTTGGCTGTTCCGCAGGAATCTTGTGGGGACACGGGATTCTGATTGAACCTCACAAGGTGATGGCTAGAATCGGGGGCGGAGCCCCCCCATGAAACCACTGCATTCCGCGCTGGCCCATGCCCTGGCATGGAACCTCGCGCTTCTGCCCCTCGCGGCCCAGGACAAGCCCCAGGCATTCCTTGGCGCCCGGATCATCCCCGTGGAAGGCCTCGACATCGACAATGGCGTGCTCGTGGTCCAGGGGGGGAAGATCCTCGCCCTGGGTGGCCCCGGCACGAGCATTCCCGCCGATGCCGTTCGCCACGATGCCAAGGGCAAGGTCATCATGCCCGGTTTCGTGGACACCCACAGCCACATCGGCAGCGCCGAGGGGGCCGACGGCACCGCGCCCATCCAGCCCGATGTGCGTGTATCCGATAGCCTGAACCTGGCCAGCGCCACGGTGATGCGCGCCCGCGCGGGTGGCATTACCTCCGTGAACGTGATGCCCGGATCGGGTCACCTGCTCAGCGGCCAGACCATGTACCTCAAGCTGCGCGAAGGGCAGACCATCGACGCGCTGGCCATGGGCAAGCTGCCCAACGGAAGTTATCTCGGCGGCATGAAGATGGCCAACGGGACGAATCCCCGGCGCACCACGGGCCCTTTCCCGGGCACGCGGGCGAAGAGCGCCGCGCTGGTGCGGGAGCAGTTCGTGAAGGCCCAGGATTACCAGCGCAAGCTGAAAGAGGCTGGCGACGATCCCAAGAAGAAGCCCGCCCGCGACCTGGCCATGGAAGCCCTGGTGGAGGTGCTGGAGGGCAAGCGCGTGGTCCACCACCACACCCACCGTCACGATGACATCTTCACGGTGCTGCGCCTGCAGAAGGAGTTCGGCTTCAAGGTGGTGCTGCACCACGTGAGCGATGCCTGGATGGTGGCTGATGAGATCGCGAAGGCAGGGGTGGGAGCCTCCTTCATCGCGCTGGACAGCCCCGGCGGCAAGCTGGAGACCAAGGACCTGCGCATGACCAACGGCGCCGCCCTGGAGAAGGCCGGCGTGGTGGCGGGTTTCCACACGGACGATCCCATCACCGATTCCCGCTGGTTCGTCCGCGAGGCCGGGCTGTCGGTGCGTGCGGGCATGACCCGCAAGGCGGCCCTGGAGGCCATGACCCTCAACGGCGCCAAGCTGTTGGACCTGCAGGCCCGCATCGGCTCGCTGAAACCGGGCAAGGATGCGGATTTCCTGCTGCTCAGCGCTGATCCCCTCAGCGTCTACAGCCATGTGGAGGAAACCTGGGTGGAGGGGGTCAAGGTCTTCGACCGCGCCAATCCCAAGCACCGCCTCTACGCCGTGGGCGGGCCCGGGGCCACCCACGACACCGCCGACCTCACGCACCTCTTGGCTCTGGAAGCCGAGGAGACCTACCAGTGAGCCGCCTCGCCCTTATCCTCTGCTTCACCCTCTCCGCCGCGCTCCAGGCCCAGTCCCTGGCCGTGCGGGCCGAAGCCCTGCACACGGCCGCAGGGCCTGTGATCACCGATGGCGTGGTGCTCATCCAGAACGGCAAGATCACCGCCGTGGGCAAAGCCTCGGACGTCAAGGTGCCTTCGGGGCTTACGGTGAAGCGCGTCAAGGTGGCCATCCCCGGCATCGTGGATGGCCGCAGCACCGTGGGGCTTTCCGGCCTGCTGAACCAGCCCCACGACCAGGACCAGCTGGAGACCTCGGCACCGATGCAGCCTGAGCTGCGGGCCATGGACGCCTACAACGGCCGCGATCCCCTGGTGAGCTACGTGCGCAGCCTGGGCGTCACCACCGTGCACACGGGCCATGGCCCCGGCGCTCTCATCAGCGGCCAGACCTTCGTGGTGAAGACCGACGCCACCGAGGTGACCCGCGGCGTGCTGAAGCCCCAGGCCATGGTCGCGGCCACCCTGGGAGACGGAGCCCGGGCCCGGGAGGCGAGCAAGGCCCCGGGCACCCGCGCCAAGCAGATCGCCATGCTGAGGGGCGAGCTGGTGGCGGCTCAGGAATACGCGAAGAAGCTGAAGGACAGCGATAAGGGCAAGGAGCCCGCCCGGGACCTCCGCAAAGAGGTCATGGCCCAGGTGCTGCAGAAGGAGGTGCCCCTGCTGGTGACCGCCCACCGCGCCCAGGACATCCTGTCCCTGCTGCGCCTCGCCAAGGAGTTCGACCTGGACATCGTGCTGGATGGCGGCGCGGAGGCCTACCTGGTGCTGGACGAGCTCAAGGCCGCCAGGGTGCCCGTGATTCTCCATCCCACCATGTCCCGCGCTTTTGGCGACATGGAGAACCTCAGCCTGGAGACCGCCGCCAAGCTGCAGGCCGCAGGCATCCCCTTCTCGTTCCAGAGCGGCTTCGAGGGCTATGTGCCCAAGACCCGCGTGGTGCTCTGGGAAGCCGCCATGGCTGCCGCCAACGGCCTCGGCTTCGAGGACACGCTGCGGGCCCTGACCCTGGCCCCCGCCAAGCTGCTCGGTGTCGCCGATCGCGTGGGCAGCCTGGAGGCGGGCAAGGATGGCGATGTGGCCCTGTTCGATGGCGATCCCTTCGAGTACACCACCCACTGCGTGGGCACCGTCATCAACGGTGTGCTGGTCAGCGCGGGGGAAGAGACCCGTTAAACGTGCTCCAGAGGGTGAGCCTACAAAATTGTCGATTCTCGTAAATTGAACTACAATTTTGTAGGCCAACTTTTGGAGTGCCCATGGTCTCCTCCGAGGTCCATCGCCTTTCGCCCCTCCTGGAGGTGAGTCAGGCCCTGGCTGTCGCAGATCTTCGGGTGGCCCTGCCCAGGGCGCTGGAGATCCTTTCCGAAGCCTTTGGCGCCATCAACGGCGCCATTCTGCTGGCGGATGAGGAAGGGAAGGGACTGCGCATCGAGGCCGCGCGGGGGCTCTCCCGGCAGGCCACGGAGCGGGCCCATTACAAGTCGGGCGAGGGCATCAATGGCCGAGTCCTGGCCAGTGGGAAGGCCGTGGTGTTGCCCCGGGCCAGCCAGGAACCGCTGTTCCTGGACCGCACTGGCGTGTTGAAGGAGCAGAAGCGCAAGAAGGTGGAGCTGTCCTTTTTCTGCGTGCCGGTCTTCCTGGATCAGCGCACGGCGGGCACCCTCTGTCTCACGGTGCGCCACGATCCCCGGCGTGACTACGAGCGGGACTCCAAGGTGCTGCAGATTGCCGCTTCCATGGTGGGCCTGGCCATGAAGGTGGCGCGGCTGGTGGCGGCGGATCGCCAGCGCCTCGTCGAGGAGAACCAGCAGCTGCGGCTGGATCTGCGGGAGCGCTACGACCTGCGTCATCTCATCGGCCACAGCCACGCCATGCAGCGGGTTTACGAGGCCGTGGCCCAGGCAGCGCCCAGCAGTACCACCGTGCTCATCCGCGGCGAGTCCGGCACGGGCAAGGAATTGGCGGCCCACGCCCTCCACTACAATTCGCCCAGGGCTGACAAGCCCTTCATCAAGGTGAGCTGCGGCGCCCTGCCGGAGAACCTCATCGAGTCGGAGCTGTTCGGCTACGAGCCCGGGGCCTTCACGGATGCCCGGCATCAGAAGAAGGGCCGCTTCGAGCTGGCAAACGGGGGCACCCTGTTTCTGGACGAGGTGGGCGAGCTGTCTCCGGCCACCCAGGTGAAGTTGCTGCGGGTGCTGCAGGAGCGGGAGTTCGAGCGCTTGGGCGGTGTGAGCCCCGTGAAGGTGGATGTGCGCCTTGTCGCCGCCACCCACCGCGACCTGGAGGCGGCCGTGCGGGCCGGGACCTTTCGAGAGGATCTTTACTACCGCCTGCATGTCTTCGAGCTGTTCATGCCCCCGCTCCGAGAGCGGCAGGCGGACATCGTGCTGCTGGCGGACCACTTTGTGGAAAAGATCGCCGCCGCCCAGGGCAAGGATGTGCGGCGCATTTCCACATCAGCCATCGACATGCTGGTCGCCTACCACTGGCCTGGCAATGTGCGCGAACTGGAGAACTGCATCGAGCGGGCCATCCTCGTGGCCGAGGGGGGCGTCATCCATGCCCACCACCTGCCGCCCTCGCTGCAGACCGCCGAAGTGTCCGACACCCTGCCCGGAGCCGGGCTGGCTGATGCCGTGGCGGCCTTCGAGCGGGACCTGTTGCAGGATGCCCTGAAATCCGCCCGCGGCAACCGTTCCAGAGCTGCCCGGCTGCTGCAGACCACCGAGCGGATCCTGAACTACAAGGTGCAGAAGTACGGCCTGGAGCCGGAGCGGTTCCGCTCGGCGTAATCGCAAGTTACAAAAATGTAGAAAATAAGCGTTTATATGACATTTCTGTTCATGGTTTGATGGCGTGTTTTGTTGTTCAAAATGTAGTTAAAGTATTTATTTTTAATATTTAAAAACAAAAAATTATCCGTGCTGCCCCTAGGCACGGTCCCTGCTCTGGATTCAGGGCATGGGGACCGATGGTCGGCCCCTGGATCTGGGGGATGGGATCGGAGCAAACCAGAGCGTGACCTGCCTTCACCGGATTCCCACGGCGCAGGCCACGCCGATCCCATCCACCGCCAACCATGCGGGAAAACGCCCACTGAACCGGCGAACCCCGCCGGTGGCCCGCCCCTTACTTCCTACGGACGGACGAAGCGCACGAAGCATCGACCCCTGCATTCAAGGAGCCCGAGATGGCACGAACCACCCCCCCTGAAGGACGGCTCTCCCTTCAAGCGAAAGTCGCCCGGTTGAACCAGCGGCTGAGGGACCCTGAATGGCGGCGCTACGGCTTCACCTTGGCCTCCGGCAAACTGCTGGGCCTGATCGTGGTGATCGGGATGATGATCCTCATTCCGATGGTCCTGACCGGCACCTCCGCCCGGGCTGATACTCCGGCCACAGCCCCAGCGCCCGGTGTTGTCTCGGCCGCTCCTTCTTTGACCGCCCAGGCCCCAGCACCAGCCCCTGCTCCTCCGCCTCCAGCGGTGGTCGCCAAGGACATCATCAACCCGCTCAACACGCTGTGGACGCTGGTGGCGGCCTTCCTCGTGTTCGCCATGCAGGCGGGCTTCGTCATGCTGGAAGCGGGTTTCTGCCGCTCCCGCGAAACAGTGAACGTGCTGGTGGAGTGCGTCTTCGACACGTGCCTCTGCGGCATTCTGTTCTGGGCCTTCGGTTATGCGTTCATGTTCAGTGAAGGCAACGGCTTCATCGGGTACCACTGGTTCTTCCTGAAGGGCGCACCGGTGACCTATGGCACCACGGGCGTGGCCCTGATGGCCCACTGGCTCTTCCAGTTCGCCTTTGCCGACACCTGTTCGACCATCACCTCTGGGGCCATGATCGGCCGCACGGATTTCATAGGCGACATCCTCTACAGTTTCGCCGTATCCGGCTTCATCTACCCCATCATCGGCCACTGGGCCTGGGGCCCCGACGGCTTCCTGGCCACCATGGGCAGTGCGGGCAAGTTCCTTCCCTCGCTTGGCATGAACTTCCATGACTTCGCTGGCTCCACCGTCGTCCACACCATCGGCGGCGCCGTGGCGCTGGCGGGTTCAGTGGTGCTTGGCCCGCGCCTGGGCCGCAAGTTCAAGCGGGATGGCGGCGGCCCCATGACGCCCCACGACCTCACCATCGCCGTGTGCGGCGGCCTGCTGCTCTGGTTTGGATGGTACGGCTTCAACCCCGGCAGCACCCTGTCGGCCATGGATTTCGAGGGGATCGGCCGGGTGGCCGCCAACACCACGCTCGCGGCCTGTGCCGCCGGGCTCACCGCCGTGTTCTACATCTACTTCCGCACGGACAAATGGGATCCGGGTGCCATCACCAATGGCTTCCTCGCGGGCCTGGTGGCCATCACGGCGCCCTGCTACTGGGTGAGCCCTTTGGGTTCTGTGGTGATCGGGGCCATCGCAGGGGTGCTCGTGATCCTCGCGGTGGACCTGATGGAGTACCTGCGCATCGACGATCCCATCGGCGCCGTGCCCGTGCATATGGTCAACGGCATCTGGGGCACCCTGGCCCTGGGCCTCTTCGCCAGCGGGCAGTATGCCGCGGCGGGCAGTGATCCCATCGCACCTGACCTCTCCGCCAAGCTCACGGGCCTGTTCTATGGTGGCGGCGCCAAGGTGCTGATCGCCCAGGCCATCGGCAGCGGCATTGTCACTGGGGCCACCCTGGCTGTGTCCTTCGCTGTCATGGTTGCCATCGATGCCAAGGGGCTCCTGCGGCTCTCCGAGGAAGGTGAGCATGACGGTCTGGACCTGCACGAACACGGCATCTCTGCCTATCCCGAATATGTGATTTCGGCGCTGGCTTCGCCGGCGGGAGCCCCCATCCGGGTGCATGCCCATGCGGAAGAGTGAGCAGAATCCCCCTGTGCCTGAGCTGAGGAGCCATCCATGAAAATGATCATCGCCATCATCCGCCCCGATAAATTCGAGGCTGTGCAGGCTGCCCTGGTAGCCAAGGACATCTACCTCATGACGGTGTCCGATGTCCGCGGCTGCGGCACCCAGAAGGGGTTTGCCGAGCAGTTCCGGGGCAACAAGATCGGGCTGGTCCGCCTGCTGCCCAAGGTCAAGCTTGAGATCGCCGTGAATGAGGAGTTCGTCAAACCCGCGGTGGAGGCCATCATGGCCGCGGCCAAGTCAGAGCCCAGCCACCTGGGCGACGGCAAGGTTTTCGTCCTGAACCTGGAGGACTGCTTCCGGGTGCGGACGGGCGAAACCGGCAGTGCCGCCATCGGGCCATGAGCCACCGGTTCTGCAACGACAAGGCGCCATTGCGTCAAAAAGAGGCCCGGACTCAGGGAATGTGACGGAAGTCTGCCCGCAGCTCCCGAAAATGGTGCGAGTCCGCTGTCCTAGAACCGTCGTGCACCCTATTCCGGAGTTCGTCATGCGCCTGCTCAACCTCCTGCCGATCCTCGGAGTCCTGTCCGTGAACCTGGCCGCCCAGAGTCCTGCGGCCGCGCCCCCCGCGCCGCCGACCCTCCTGGGCTTTGCGGTGAGCGGCTCCGCGACCATCGGCTCCCAGTACATCTTCCGTGGCCTGACGCAGACCGATGGCAAGCCCACCATCCAGGGCGAGCTGGACTTGGTGCATCCTTCGGGGTTCTACCTCAGCACCAGCCTGAGCAACATTTCGTGGTACACCGACCAGAACTCGGGCTACGTGAATGCCCCGGTGTCCCTGGGCGCCCCCGGCCCCGGAGGCGCGCCGTACTTCCCGGACAAGACCAACTCCGCCAGTGTGGAACTGGATCTCTTCGGTGGCTACAAGTGGGGCTTCGCCAAGGACTGGACGCTGGATGTGGGCCTCTACCGCTACCTCTACCCAGGCACCTACAACAACCTGGGCCTGTTCCGGAATCCAGCCACCACCGAGGCCTACCTGGGCCTCACGTACAGCTGGGCCAGCCTGAAGTGCTCGCAGGTCCTCAGCGCGACCACCTTCGGCACGGCCAACGCCAAGGGCACCACCTATGTGGACCTGTCCCTGGCCATCCCCCTCGGCGACAGCGGCTTCACCCTGCTGGCCCACGGCGGGCGCACCACCTATGCGGCCAACGACAACGCCCTCTTCTACGCGGGAACCCGGAAGTTCGACGACAACTCGGTGTTCAGTTACACCGATTATCGGGTGGGCGTGGCCAAGGAGATCAGCGGCTACACCTTCACGCTGGCGGCCACTGGTGCCAACGGCAAGGACGCGGCGGCTGATGGCCAGACCCCGGTCTACCTCAACGTCATGGGCCGCAACATCGGTGGCAGCCGGCTGACCTTCACCCTGGCCAAAGCCTTCTAGTTGGCGCCCCGCCTCACTTCAGCAGGTGGGGTTTTGTGCGGTAGGTCTGCAGGATCAACTCCCCAAAAAAGGAGTTGGCCCAGGCGAACCAGGGACGTGTGAAGTCCCTGGCATCGTCCTTGTGAAAGGCCTCGTGCATGAAGTAGGTGCCCGCGTGCGTGCCCTGCAGGGTGCGCAGGCAGGCGCTCAGCTCCGCATCGCTCTGGGCCGTGAGGGCCTGGGCGATGAGAGCCAGGTGCCAGATCCGGAAGCTCTCGGCGTGGGGGCTGCTGATGCCAGCCGCGACCTTGCCCTTGGCGAAATACGGGTTGTCTTCGCTCAGCACGAACCGGCGCGTGGCCTGGTAGATGGGATCATCCAGGCGGCAGGCGCCGAGGTAGGGCAGGGTGAGCAGGCTGGGTGCGTTGGAATCGTCCATCATCAGGGCATTGCCGAAGCCATCGACCTCGAAGGCCCAGATGCGGCCGTACTTGGGGTGTTGCACCAGCGCATGCTGCTGCAGGGCGGCGGCGACTTCATCGGCCAGGGCCCGGGCTGATTGGGCCAAGGCCGGATCATGGCCCGGCCCCTCCGCGAGGTCGGCCATCTGGCGCAGGCTCACCACGGCGAAGTGGTTGGACGGGACCAGGAACAGGAACACCGTGGCATCATCCGAAGGCCTGAAGGCGCTGGCGATGAGGCCGCAGGGTTTCCACGGGTTGCCCCAGCCGCCTTGGGCCTGGGTGTCGTGCTGCCAGGAGGTGGTGCGGGTGAAGCGGTAGGGCCCCGGTCCGACCTTGCGCTGCTGCTCGCGGAAGGTCTTCAGGACCAGGCCCATGGCTTCCTTCCAGGCGTCATCGATCACCGAGGTGTCGCCGGTGGTCTTCACATAGCCATGGGCCAGTCGAATGGGCCAGCAGAGGCTGTCCACCTCCCACTTGCGCTCATGCAGCTCAGGCTTCATGGCCGTGTGGTCCTTGGCCCAGGGGCTTTCACCTGGGCCGTCGTTGAAGGCATTGGCATAGGGATCGAGGCGGATGCAGGCGGTCTGGCGATGGATGAGCCCGGCCATAATGGCTTTCAGTTTGGGATCCTTGGGAGCCAGGCTGAGGTAAGGCCAGACCTGTGCGGTACTGTCCCGCAGCCACATGGCCGGGATGTCCCCCGTGATGATGAACGTGTCGGGCCCCCCGGCCTTCAGGCGGTGGGTGACCGTGGTGTCCAGCGTGTTCGGAAAGCAGTTTTCGAAGAGGCGTGCGAGCTCTGGGTTGCAGGCGGAGGTCACCTCCCGGATGGTGGCTTCCACGGCCTCGCTGCTGAATCGGCGTGCCGCGGCGTCCGGGCGCCCCTGGGGCCCGGACGCCGCCCGGACCGCAGGGCTCATGGCAACAAGGGCTGCGAGCAACCCGGTGGTGAGAGCGCTGCGGGGACGGCCTGTGAGCATGGGCATCTCCTAAGTCTGGAATTCCTACTTGCCAATCACTTTCAGGGCCTTTTCCGTCGCCTCCAGCAAGGCCTCGGGCCCCACGGGACGTCCGGTGGCCTTCCTCATCCAGAGGTCCGGCGTCAGGCGGCCCTGGGTGGCCATGCGCTCAAAGGTCTCGCCGAGCTTGCCGGTCTTCTCGATCTCGTGCTCGATCTGGAAGGCGATCATGTGGCCGATGGGGTAGTCCGGCAGGTAGAGGAAGCTGCTGATCATGTGGCTGTAGATGCCAAGCAGCACGCAATCCTTCTGACCCAGCACCGGTGCGTAGTAGCGGTTCCAGACCTCCTTCGAGATGGCCAGCACGGCCTCTTTCAGCTGGCCGGGTGTGGCGCTGGGATGTTCGTACATCCAGTGCCACACGGCGGTGTCCACCAGGCCCACGCCCGCGATCTCGTAGGTGGCCCAGAAGTCGTTGAGGGTCTTCTCGGCCAGGGCCTTGGCATCGGGTGCGGGCTGGCCCAGCAGCTTGAGGTCCTGGGCCTGGAACACGAAGGCCAGGGCCTCGGTGAAGGCGGTGTTGGGCACGCCGTTCAGCAGCCAGTGGTCCACGTTCACGAGCGAGAAGGTCTGCTCGACGTTGTGGCCCATCTCGTGGACGGCGATGTTGAAACCCTTGTAGTCCATGCCGTCGGCGCCCACGCGGGTGCGCAGGTGGGCGTTGTCCGCGCGGCGCTGGGCGCCCATGGCGTGGCCCGAACCGCGGGCTGGATCGACCTCGATGCGGCTGGCCAGCCAGGCGGCCCGCTCGGGGCTGAAGCCGAGGCCCTTGAGCAGGTTGGGCATGTCGGCCTTGTAGGCGGCGGCGGTGGGGTACTTGGCCTTCAGGATGGCATCAAGCTTGGCTTCGTCCAGGTTCGCGCCCGGGCGGAAGCCGTTGTACCAGATGTCGAAGGGCTCGAGCTTGCGGCCGAGCCGGTGCTCCATGACCTGGGCCACCTGCTTCAGGAGCGGGCTGGAGCAGACCGTCTCCAGCATCTGCTTCACGCGCGCCTCGGGCAGCTGGCGGCCCTCCTCGTAGCTGCGGGCAATGTGGGTGGGGGCCGTGGGGCTGTAGGGATCGGCCTTCTTCATGGCCAGGAAGCAGTCCAGCAGCACCTTGTAGCGGGTGTCAGGTTCGGGGGCGGCGGTGGGCTTGAAGCCCGCGGGGGCCTTGCGGTCGCTGTCGCTCACCGCGGCTGGCCTGACCTCGTTGGTGTAGGGGTTCCAATCCACCGTGGGATTGTCGATGACATCGGCGGGGATGGTCTGGGTGACGATGCGCTCCATCACCTTCTGGATGCTGCGCTGGTGTGCGAGGCCCGCAGGTCCCTGGGCATAGCGGCTCTTCAGCTCGTCGCGCAGGTTCCAGTGGGTCAGCAGCCGCTTCTTGGGCTCGAAGAGGCGCTGGCCCTTGGCGTCAACCAGGTGGTGCATCCAGATGTTGTAGGAGGCGATGTAGCGCTCGGCCTGGCCGCTGGCTTCGGCAGCCGCCTGGTTCACCTCCGCGGGCACCCGGCGGGCGAACAGATCCGTCAGCCGGGCCTCGGCCCACTGGCGGCGGGTCCAGGTGTCGCCCCCCTTCAGGCGCTCCTCCAGGTTCGAGAGGGGGAAGTTCAGCAGCACCACGAAGGCCAGCTTGTTGGCGAAGGCATCGTCGATGAAGTGGGCGCCAGGGTCGAAGCCTGAGAGAATCTCATCCACGGGCAGCACGGGGCCCAGGTCCAGCTCCGTGTGCCACTTGAAGTCGCGGCCCACTTCCAGGGCGTGGCCGAAATAGCTTTCCAGCACGAATTCCAGGCGGCCGAACAGGGCATCCAGGGCCTTCGGATCCCCGGCGAACTGGGCTCGCGCGAAGGCCGCAAAGGCCTTGTCATCGCCATCTTCCGCCCGCCAGAAAGCCCGGGCCTGCCTCACGCCGCGTTCGATGCGCGCGCGCTGGCCCTCCCCGTGCTGGGCCAGCAGGTCCCGGGTCAGGGCCGCGGAGGCTGCATCCAGGCCCGACTGGACCGCGCCGGCCGGGGCGGTGGCCTGGGCGCCCGCCATGGGGCTGGCCAGGGCGGCGATGAGAAGGGCGGCGGTTCCGATGGGTCTCATGGGCTTCCTCGTTGACGGGTATTCCAGTTTACCGGGTGGTCGAGAACGCCTCGCTGGAGAAAACTGACCGTTTCATCCGGTACAGTTGGGGGACGCCCCAACCTCGCAAGGATCCGACATGAAGCCTCTGCTCTTCACTTCGATGCTGTGCCTCGGGGCCACGGCCCTCCTGGCCCAGGGCCCGCGACGCGTAGATAGTGTGGATCCCTTCATCGGCACCCAGGGCATGGGCCACGCCTACCCGGGTGCCACTGTTCCCTTCGGCTTCGTGCAGCTGAGCCCCGACACCGATACGGCCACCTACTCCCTGGATGGCAAGACCTACAACAAGGATGTCTATCGCTACTGCGCGGGTTACCAGTTCGGTGACCCGACCATCGTGGGCTTCAGCCACACCCACTTGCATGGCACGGGGCACTCGGATCTGGGCGACCTGCTGGTGATGCCCACCGTGGGCGCCTTGAAGCTGGATCCCGGCACTGTGGAGCAGCCAGGCAGCGGGTACCGCTCCCGCTACCGCGGCGAAGTGGCCAAGCCTGGCTACTACGGCGTGGAGCTGACGGACCCCGGCGTGAAGGCCGAGCTCACCGCCACCAGCCGTGTGGGCTTCCACCGCTACACCTTCCCCAAGAGCGCCGACAGCCGCATCGTGCTGGACCTGGTGCATGCCATCTACAACTACGAAGGCAAGGTGCTCTGGTCCCGCGTGCAGGTGCAGGGGCCGGATCTGGTCACGGGGTACCGCCATGTGCGGGGCTGGGCGCGGGATCGCCACCTCTACTTCGCCATGGCCTTCAGCAAGCCCTTCAAGGCCTACGGCCAGCAGAATCAGGAGCCCCGCTCGGTCTACCAGGGCTTCTGGCGGAAGTGGGACCAGACGTCGAACTTTCCGGAGATGGCTGGGAAGGCACTGAAGCTCCACTTCGACTTCGACACCGAGGCGGGCGAGGCCATCCAGGTGAAGGTGGCCCTCTCCGCCGTGAGCGAGGCGGGCGCCCTGGCCAACTTGCGGGCCGAAACTCCCCACTGGGACTTTGACCGGGTGCGTCATGAGGCGGCTGATGCCTGGGAGCGGGAACTCGCCCGCATCGATTTCGCCGGAACGGAAAGCCAGCGCCGGAGCTTCTACACCGCCTTCTACCACAGCCTGTTGGGGCCCGTGGAATTCCAGGATGTGGATGGCCACTACCGCGGCGTCGATGGGCTGATCGATGAGGCCAAGGGGTTCACCAATCACACGGTCTTCAGCCTCTGGGACACCCACCGGGCCCTGCACCCGCTCTACACGCTCATCGAGCCCAAGCGGGCCGGGGACATGGTGCAGTCCATGCTCGCCCACTACGACCAATCCCCCTGGAAGATGCTGCCCATCTGGAGCCATCACGGGCAGGAGAACTGGTGCATGATCGGTTACCACGCTGTGAGCGTCATCGCCGACGCCTGGCTGAAGGGCATCCGCGGCTTTGACGGCAACCGGGCCTTCGAGGCCATGAAAGCCACGGCCACCGCGTTGGGTTATGACGGCCTGGGCGACTACATGAAGCTGGGGTGGGTGCCCGATGACGGCCACAGCTCCAGCGCCTCCAAGACGCTGGAGTACGCCTACGATGACTGGGCCATCGCGCAGATGGCCCGTGACCTGGGCCGCAAGGAGGACGAGGCCGCCTTCACGAAGCGGGCCTTCTCCAGCCGGAACCTCTGGGATCCGAAGACGGGCTTCATGCGGGCCCGCCGCCGCGACGGGCAGTGGCGTGAACCCTTCGATCCCATGCAGACCCACGACCAGGGCTACATCGAAGGGAATGCCTGGAACTACAGCCTCTACATGCCCCATGACGCGGCCTGGCTGGTGGCGCAATCCGGCGGTGGCGAAGCCTTCGCCAAGCACCTGGATGAGCTGTTCACCATGCACCTGGACGACAAGTTCTTCGCGGAAACGGAGGACCTTGGCCGCGAATCCATGATGGGCAACTATGCCCACGGCAACGAGCCCAGTCACCACGTGCCCTACCTGTATGTGTGGGCGGGCCAGCCCTGGAAAACCCAGGAGAAGGTGCGGGCCATTCTGGAGCAGATGTACCAGAACCGCCCCGATGGCCTCTGCGGGAACGACGATGTGGGTCAGATGTCGGCCTGGTACCTCTTCGGTGCCCTGGGGTTCTACCCCGTGGCCCCCGGCAGCAACGAGTACGTGATCGGCGCTCCCGCCAGCCGCGAGATGGCCATTGCCTTCGAGGATGGCCGCCGCCTGGTGCTGCGTGCGCCCAAGCTGGACGCGAAAAACACCTACGTGCAAGGCATCACCCTGAACGGCCGCCCCTGGGACAAGGCCTACTTCCGCCATGAGGACCTGGTGAAGGGCGGTGAGATCGTCTACCACATGGGCCCGAAGCCCAACAAAGCCTGGGGCACGGCTCCCGCGGCAAGGCCCTATGCCCTGCCCATGGCACAGCGCCCCTGAAACCTTCCGCGCCACCTCCGTGGGCTCCGTGCCTCCGTGGTGAATCCCCTCATTTCCGCTAAGCTAGCCCCATGCCGCTCGATCCCCGCCTCCTCGAGATCCTCTGCTGTCCGGCCTGCCACGGTGACCTGCTGGAGCGGGCCGAGGGACTGCACTGCCAGAGCTGTGGGTTGCTTTATCCCATCGAGGACGGCATCCCCGTGATGCTGATCGACTCTGCCAAGAAGGTGGCCTTGTGAGACTCGACCGGAGCCAGGCCGAAACCCTGCTCCAGCGCATGGAAGGCCGCAAGGTGGCCGTGCTGGGCGATGTGATGCTGGATGAGTACCTCTTCGGCGAGGTGAACCGCATTTCCCCCGAGGCGCCGGTGCCCATCGTGCGGGTGCTGAAGGAGCGCTCTGTTCTGGGCGGCGCCGCGAACGTGGCGGCCAACCTCAAAGCCCTGGGCACCGAGCCCCTCTTGATCGGCACCCTGCAGAAGGATGTGGCCGGGGACCGTTTGTTGGGCCTGTTGACCGACTTGGGCATCTCCATCTCGGGCCTGGTGCTGGATGCCTCCCGCCCCACCATCATCAAGACCCGCGTCATCGGCCAGCAGCAGCAGATGCTGCGCATTGACCGCGAGGATCCGGGCATGCCTGAGGCCGCAGTGCTGCTGGGCCTGAAGGACCGCCTGGAGCGGGCCCTGGCTTCAGCCTCGGCACTCATCGTTTCGGACTACAACAAGGGCGCCGTCAACGCACCCGTGATGGAAGCGGTCCGCTCACTCTGCGCCGAGCGGAACCTGCCCTGGATCGTGGATCCCAAACCCGGAAACAAGGCCCTCTACCGTGGGGCCACCCTGATGACGCCCAACACCAAGGAAACCTCGGAGCTGACGGCGCGACCTGCCCGCTCTGACATGGAGGTGACCGTCGCGGGACGTGCCCTCATGGCGGAGCTGGAACTCAGGGGCCTGCTGGTCACCCGCAGTGAGCGGGGCATGGCGCTCTTCTCGCCCGATGCCGAGCACGCCGCGCCCTGGATGATCCCCACGGAGGCCCGCGAAGTCTTCGATGTGAGCGGTGCCGGGGATACCGTCATCGCCGCTTTCAGTGCCGCCATCGCCGCTGGCGCCGACTGGCGCGAGGCCGCCATGCTGGCCAATGCCGCCGCAGGCGTGGTGGTGGCCAAGGTCGGCACCGCCACCGTCACCCCTGCCGAATTGCTGGAGCATTACCGCGAGCAGGAAGCGAATTAGGGCCGCTCAGTTCCGCAGTTCGATGGCCAGGTAGAACTTGTCGCCGGAGGCGAGGCGTTCTTTGACCTGGCTGAAGTTCAGATCGAAGGTCTCAGTCTCGCCGGGCTTGACGGTGCCGACCTTGGTGCCGCCGGAGGCCACTCCCAGCAGGCGGCCCTCCTTGTCCACCACGGCCACGGCAAAGCCGGGAATCTTGGGGTAGCGGCCGGTGTTCGTGACTTCCACCTGGGCCCGGGTGCCGAACTCGGCGCCCTTGAGGATGTTGAAGAAGCCTGGCTCGACCACCCGCTTGTTGAAGAAGATCTTGCTGACCTTGAGGCCGTCCAGATTGATGGAGAGCGGGATGATGCGATCCCAGGCGTAGCTGTAGCTCTCAGAGAAGTAGGAGAGCGGGGCGTTGCTGGCCGGGGCCTGGGCCACCGGCGCGGCGGGCTTGGCCGGTGCAGGCCCTGCGGTCTGGGGCGCGCTGGGTGCTGCCTTCTCCTCCTTGGGGGCCGGGGCCTCCTGGGGCGGCGGCGGGATCTGCATGGGCGGTTCCTGGGGGAGACCGAGGAGGGCCGCGAGAAGGAGGGTCTGCATGTCAGTTCTTTCCGAACAGGCCGCCGAAGAGGCTCTTCTTGGGGGCGATCTCGCCGATGCCGGGGTTCAGGCTGGGCGCGCCGCCGCTGCGTTCCCGGCGGAGCCGCTCGAAGACGGGCCGCAGGCCGGGCACCTTGTGGGCTTCCAGCCAGTTCTCGCTCTGCTGCCGGGCCACAAGGTGGTTCTCGAGGATGCGGCCCTCCTCCACCCAGGCGATGATCTGGGGCATGGTGAGGCCGCCGTAGATGTCCTCGCCGATCTTGAGGCGCAGCAGCTCCGCGCCGGTCTCCTGGGATTCGTTGAGGGGGGCGAAGGTGGGGGCCTGCGTCCCGGCGGGAGATCCCTTGGCGGCAAGAAGGTCCGAAGCCCGCAACGCCACAGTGGGTTCAGCTGGCTTGGCCGTGGCGGGCGGAGCGGCGTCCACGATGGCCTGGAGGTCTTCCTGGGAGAGGCGCATGGTGGAACTGGACGGCCCGGCCAGATCTTCTTCCGTCAGGCCTGAGGCGGTGGGGCCATCACCCGGGGATTCGGCGCCACGGGCCGAGGGGGGTGTGGGTGCGCCCAGGGTGGTGTCCAGGGCGGACATGGTGGCTTCCATGTCCATGGTGCCGGGTTCCCGATTCACCTTCAGGGCGGAGGCGGCAGCGGGCACATTGCCGAAGAGCTTCTCGATGGCATCCCGGGCGGAGGTATAGCCGGAGAGGGTGGTCTCCGTGATTTCCGGGGGGAAGGGAATGGGGCCTCCGGCCACCCCGGCCTTGGTCTCGGGCAAGGTTCCGGGCGACTCCACGAGGGTTTTTTCGAGGATCTCGGCATCGGCCACATCCAGGTCACTCAACTCCAGGGTGGGCACCTTGTCGGGGTCGGGCTGAAGCTGGGGCTGTGGGCTGGGTTCCGGCACATAGGCGTGGGCCGCGGCCACATCATCCAAGGTGAAACCCGCCGTGCCGCTGTGCAGAGGCGCGGGCTGGGGAACGGACTGGGACGCAGGCGCCAGCAGCCGCTGCACGACATCTCCGACCGGGAACACGCCCCCGCACTGGAAGCATTTGGCACGGCGGATGACCGGCTTCAGCCGCTCGGGGCTGAGGCGGTAGCGCGTGGTGCAGCTCGGGCAATGGATCGCTTCGGCCACCTGGAACTCCTGGTGTTTCGAGCAGGATAGCACTGTGCCCGGGGTCTGTCCTCCGGGCCGGGTATCCTCAAACCCAGGGAGGTTCCGTGCAGGGCGTGTTCATCACCATCGAGGGCGTGGAGGGGTCGGGCAAGTCCACCCAGTTGCTTCGTCTCTCCGAGCGCTTGCGGCATTTGGAACTGCCCGTGGTGGTGTCGAAAGAGCCCGGCGGCACCGCACTGGGCCGCGAACTGCGACGCCTGCTGTTGGAGCGCCACGCCAGCGGCGAAACCTGGTGTCCCGAGGCGGAACTGCTGCTTTTCTACGCGGACCGCGCCCAGCATCTTGAAACCACCATCCGGCCGGCCCTGGCAGAAGGGAAAATCGTTCTGGTGGATCGCTTTGAGGATTCCACCCGGGCCTACCAGGGCGCCAGCGGCGTGGCTGAATCCTCCATGGATCGCCTCAATGAGCTGGTGCTGCGCGGCCTGCGGCCCCACCTCACCGTGATGCTGGACATGGATCCCGAGGCCTCGCTGCAGCGCGTGGAAGTGCGCAACCTGGCCCTGGGCGCCGAATTCGCGGAAACGCGCTTTGATGAAGCCGAGCTGGAATTCCACCGGCGGGTGCGCAACCGCTTCCTGGCCATCGCCCAGAACCACCCCAACCGCGTGGCCCTCATCCCCGCCCGGGATCCCGTGGACCAGGTGGAAGCCGTCATCTGGCAGCGGGTGGCGCCGCTCCTGCGCAGCGCTGGCTTCGGGGTCGACTGATGTACTCACCCGACATCGCGGGCCACCAGGCCATCCGTGAGCGCCTGCTGGATCGCCTGAACGGCGGCCGCATCCGCGGTTCCCTGCTGTTCACGGGGCCCGAGGGCATCGGCAAGCGCCGCGTGGCGCTGGAGCTGGCCCAGCGGGAGATCTGCCTGCGACGCAGCGCCTGCGGGCAATGCGAAGGCTGCCGGTTGTTCACGGGGGAGGATCTGCCCTTCGAGTTGCCGAACCTGCTGCGCATCACGCCGGAGGGCAAGGCCGGCGTCATCCGCATCGATCAGATCCGCGAAGGGCTCGATTCCAACAACCAGCCGCGCTTCAGCCGAGGTGTCATCGAGTGGGCGGCCCTGGCGCCGGCTTTGGGCTGCCACCGCTGGATCCTGGTGGAGGAAGCCCACCGGCTCAACGAATCCAGCGGCAACATCCTGCTGAAGACGCTGGAGGAGCCCCCGGCGGACACCCACTTCATCCTGGTCACCCACCGGCCCGAAGCCCTGCTGCAGACCATCCGCAGCCGCTGTGAGCGCATCCCCTTCGCGCCCCTGGCCCCTCGGGAAGCCTGGGCCGTGGCCCAGCGGCAGGGCTGGCAGGACGAGGATCATGACCGCTGGACCGCCCTGGGTGAGGGCAGCCTGCGCTTTCTCGACGAAGCTGCCTTCCGTCGCGCTGAAGCCCAGGTGGAGGCCTGGATCGCCCTGCTGAGCGGCCGTCCCTTTGCTGAGTGGGCCGAGCCTCTGCTGCCTGAAAAGGATTCCCCCCTGGCCCAGGGCGAGCAGTTGCGCCAGCCCCTGGAGCTGCTGCTGCGCCTGCTGGCGGACCTGGCTCGGCTGCGGGCGGGCGAAAGCCCAGCCCTGGCGCCCTGGCGCGAGGAGCTGACGCCCTTGGCCACGCCCGGCCGGGATCTGAAGGCGCCGCAGGAAGCGGTGCTGCAGGCCCTGCGGCACCTGCCGAGAAACCTCAGCCCCGAGCCGCTGCTGCGGGAAGTGGCTCTGGCCCTCGGATCGTGACGGCCATCACCCATCGGGGCCTGGGCCCCGGGCTAGAATGGGTTCAGGAGTTTTGACTCCTAAACCGGAGATCACCATGTCTGAACCTCTCTACGGCCACGACCTGCTGAGCCTGCTGGTGGAGAAGGGTGGGACCTGCGCCTTGGATGAGCTGCGGACCCTGTCGGTCGCCGCCCATGGCCCTGCGGCCATCTACTGCAACTGCCACGGCGACAGCTTCGACTTCGATGGCGTCATCGCCTTCCTGGGCAGCAAGGGCAAAGTCCGCGTGGCGGATGGCACGGTGAGCCTGGGCATGGCTCCGGCCTGTCAGCACTGAGGCTGCCAGCATTGAGCCCGGCCAGTGAGCAGGGTCTGCGCAGGGGTCGGCCGATGGCCTAGACTGATGAGATGAAACTGCTGCGCATCAACCACCTGGGCATCGCCGCCAGCGGCCTCGACGAGGCCATGGCCCGCATGGCGAAGCTCTTCGACATGGCCCCCGATCACACCGAAGACGTGCCCGAGCAAAAGGTGAAGACGGCCTTCTTCCCCGTGGGCGAAAGCACCTTGGAATACCTGGAGAGCACGGACCCTGAAGGCCCCGTGGGCAAGTTCCTCGCGAAGCGCGGCCCCGGCATCCACCATGTCTGCTTCGAGGTGGATGACATCGACACCGCCGTGGCGGGCTTGCTGGCCAAGGGGGTGCGCATGATCGACCAGGCCCCGAGGAGCGGCGCCCATGGCTGCCGCGTGGCCTTCATCCACCCAGCGGAAACCGGTGGTGTGCTGATGGAACTGAGTCAGGGATCCGGGACCACGCCTGCCCATGGGTGAAGCCCACCGGCCCGGGAGCCCCTGTTGAACCGGGCCTTCATGAAGGATCCGGACGACGCGGGGCGACCGGAAGAGGTGCCTGAACGCCCGCAGAGTCCCCACCCGAACTATGTGACGCCGACTGGGCTCAGGCAGCTGGAGCTGCTGGCCGCGGACCTTTCCGCTCGCCGCGACCGCCTGCGCGAGGATGGGAAGCTCGCCGATCCGCAGGCGTTGGCGACGGTGCAGCGGGACCTGCGCTGGGTGGAGGGGCGGCTCCAGCGGGCCATCCGGGTGGAGCCCGCTGCCCAGTCGCCCGAGCGGGTCGGCTTTGGGATGATCGTGGTGGTCCAGGACGAGGCGGGCCGGATTGAGACCTACTGCATCGTGGGTGAGGATGAGGCCGCCCCCGCGCTGGGGAAGATCAGCTGGGTCTCGCCCCTGGCAGAGGCCCTCCGGCACGCCGAGGTTGGCGACGAGGTGGTGTGGCGGAGGCCAGCCGGCCAGAAGCGGCTGGAGGTGATCGGCATTCGGCCCGGCCCGGCGGAGTGACCGGCTGCCTCGCCGCGTTGGCTGGCAGCGGCCCACGGCAACGCGGTTTTCCCGGGAGATCCGATACCCTTGTAGGCCACGGCACCCGGCCCTTCGGAGGACCTCCATGCGCCACCTGATTGCAACCCGATGGCTGAGCCCAGCGCTGGGCCTGACGCTGGGCATGACGCTGGGAGTGGGCGCACTCCAGGCCCAACCTGTGCAGACGGGATTCCTCGACCGCACCATCACTGCCGAGGGCCGTGAGCGTCGCTACCAGATCTACGTGCCCGCCGATTATTCGGCGGACAAGGCCTGGCCCGTGATCCTCTTCCTCCATGGGGCCGGAGAGCGCGGGGAGGATGGTCGTGAGCAGAGCGCTGTGGGCTTAGGACCGGCCATCCGGAAGAACCCCGCCCGCTTTCCCGCCATCGTGGTGTTTCCCCAGGCCCGCCCGGACACCCAGTGGGTGGGGGCGGAGGCGGATCTGGCCCTGGCCGCTCTCGACAAAACCCTCGGTGAGTACCGCGGCGATCCCAACCGCATTTACCTTACGGGGATGTCCATGGGGGGCCATGGCACCTGGCACCTCGCCTACCGGGAAACCAAGCGGTTTGCGGCGGTGGCGCCCATCTGCGGCTGGATCAAGGGCCGCCCGGGTTCGCCCCTGGGGGCCCCGGCGGTGCCCTTCGACCAAGGCACGGCCTTGCCCACCATGGCGCTGCGGTTGGCCAAGACGCCGGTCTGGATCTTCCACGGCGACCAGGATCCCCTTGTGCCGGTCGGTGCCTCGCGGGAAGCGGCCGAGGCGTTGCGGGCCATTGGCGCTCCGGTGCAGTACACGGAGTACCCGGGCGTTGGCCACAACGCCTGGGATGCGACCTATGGTTCCGCTGCCTTCATCCAGTGGCTCTTCGCGCAGAAGCGGCCCTGAACGAACGCCTCAGGCCATCCAGCCCAGGTAGCCCAGCCACAGGGCCCGGCCGAAGAAGACGATCACCGGGGTGGCCACCGCCAGGAAGCAGCCGAAGGGCAGCATGGTCTGGCCGTTGGAGCGGCGCAGCAGCATGAGGGGGACACCCACGGCGGCGCCCAGGGCCGCTCCGACGAAGAGGATGCCCAGCATGGGGGCCCAGCCCCAGAAGGCGCCCAGCCAGGCCAGCATCTTGAAATCGCCCATGCCCAGGCCGTCGGCCTTGCGGATCCACTTGTAGAGCTGGTTGACGAGGGCCGGCACGCCGTAGCCCACGGTCATCCCGATGAGGCTGGCCTGCCAAGTGACCGCGGGCTCGAAGCCATGGTAGGCCGGGGCGGGCTGCAGGCCGTTGTGGAAGGTCAGGGTTTGAAGGAGGGTGTTCTGGCCAGACCAAACGTTTACCAAGGCCTCGGGCCGGAAGATCTGCGGGAGGGTCAGCAGCACCCCCAGGACCATCAGGGGGAACTGGAGCACATCCGGCAGCATCATTTCCGTGAAATCCGTGAAGAACAGCACGATGAGGGCGAAGCCGCAAACGAGACCCTTGAACCAGATGAGCGTACCGAAGGGAAATACCCAGGGGGAGGCCGCGAAGAGCAGCCCCGTGAGCAGCTCCACCAGGGGGTAGCGGAAGGGGATCTTCCAGCCGCAGGCCGCGCATTTGCCCCGCAGCCACAGCCAGCCAAAGAGCGGGACATTGTGCCAGGGCTTGATCTTCGCCTTGCAGCCGGGGCAGTGGCTGGCCTTGGTGATGACGTTGCGGTCGGCGGGTTCCTCTTGGGGCAGGCGGTGGATCAACACATTGCCGAAAGAGCCCAGCACCAGCCCGAAGGGGGCCAGCAGCAGAGAAACCATCCAGGGGGGCAGGTCGAACAAGGCCATGGCACCACGATAGCGAGGTCTGGGGGGATTCGCGCAGCGAGGAACCCCCGGACGGATCCGAACACGTCAGAATGGAGTGTCCTTCCCTGGAGTGTCCGTGATCCGCACCTTGATTTGCACCCTGGCCCTGGCCTTCCCTGCGGTGGCCCAAGCCCCGGCTGCCACTCCCAATCAGGCACCTGCGCCTGAGGCCACGCCTGCTCCGGTGGCCAAGCCCCGCGTGCAGATCCTGACCAGTTACGGCCCGGTGGTGGTGGAGCTGGAACCGGAACTGGCGCCCAAGACCGTGGCGAACTTCCTCCAGTACGTGCAGGAGGGCTTCTACAAGCGCACCATCTTCCACCGCGTGATTGACGGCTTCATGATCCAAGGTGGCGGCATGACCGAAAACCTGGACGAGAAGCCCACCCACGCGGCCCTCTTCAATGAGGCGCCCCTGACCTTCAAGGCCGGCCTCAAGAACAGCCGCGGCACCATCGCCATGGCCCGCACTGAGAACCCACACAGCGCCTCGTCGCAGTTCTACATCAACCTGGCGGACAACCCCAGCCTGGATCCCCGGGAAGGCGCCGGCGCGGCAGGCTATGGCTACTGCGCCTTCGGCCGCGTGGTGTCGGGCATGGAGGCCGTGGATAAGATCGGCAAGGTGCGCACCGAATGGCGCAGGGGCATGGGCGACATTCCGCAGTTCGCCGTGTTCATCAAGGATGCAGTGCTGCTGTCGGCCCAGTAGCGGCCATGCCCCATCGTCCCTGGCTGAGGCCCTTGCTGATCTGGATCCTGGGGGGCCTGGCCCTGGCCCTGGCGGTGAGCCTGTGCTTTCTGCTCACGCCCTTCATGGGCGGCCGCCGGGCCTTCTGGCTGGTGGCTCCGCGCTACATCCGGCTCACGGCCTGGGCCTTTGGCATCCGCCGGGAGCTGGAGGGGTGGGAGGCGCTGCCCGAGGCCATCCGGGACGGTTCCCAGGCGGCCCTGTTCATCGGCAACCACGCCTCGCTCTTTGATCCGCCCCTGATGATCTCCACGCTGCCATGTCGTCCTGTGTTCATCGCCAAGCGGGAGCTGGCGCGGGTGCCTTTCCTGGGCTGGGTGATCTGGCTGGCGGATTTCATCTTCATCGACCGCGATCAGCGTGGCGCGGCGAAACACAGCCTGGAAAAAGCGGCGGCCCGCATCCGCGAAGGGCAGAGCATCGTGGCCTTCCCTGAAGGCACCCGCAGCCGCGATGGGAAGCTGCTGCCCTTCAAGAAAGGCGTCTTCAACCTGGTGCTCGCCACCGAGGTTCCCGTGGTGCCCTTCGCCATCGAAGGCGGCCTGGACATCCTGCCGAAGCACACGTGGCGCGTGTCTGGAGGGCCCTACCGCATCCGGGTGGGCGAGCCGCTGGACCCCAGCCGCTACGCTGATCGCGATGCGCTGCTGAAGGCCGCCGAGGGCGCCGTGGCCAGCCTGATGGCTAGTTCACGACCTTGATGCGGGGTGCGGGCCCTTGCGGCCGCTGCCGGTCCTTGGGGATGAAAATCGCGCCCAGGATGGAGGCCACCACGCTGGAGACCAGGGCGCCGAAGAACCCCGCCCAGAAGCCGCTCACCGTGAAGTTCAGGCCCAAGCGGCTGGAGAGCGATCCCGCCAGCCAGAAGACCAGGCCGTTGATGACCAGGCTGAAGCAGCCGAAGGAACAGGCCATGGGCACGAAGGCGATGAGTTTGAGGAGGCTGCCGAGGGTGGTGTTCAAGGCCGCGAGGATGACGGCCACCACCAACAGATCAAGGAAGGTGCCGTGGCCCAGGCCGCGGACGAAGGTGCAGGCCACCAGCAGGCCGATGGCGGAAAAGAGGAATCGCAACACGGTGTTCATGCGGGCATGCCGTCCTTTTCGTTGGCCTGGGTGATGACGCTGCCGGGGGGCACGCTGTGGGTGAGCCAAACGTTGCCGCCGATGGCCGAGCCCCGGCCCAGCGTGACCCGGCCCAGGATGGTGGCGTTGGAGTAGATGATGACGTCATCCTCCACCACCGGGTGACGCGGCACGCCCTTGGTGGGGTGGCCCTCCGCATCCAGGGGGAAGCTCTTGGCGCCCAGCGTCACGCCTTGGTACAGGCGCACATTGCGGCCGATGACGCAGGTCTCGCCGATGACCACGCCCGTGCCGTGGTCGATGAAGAAGCGTTCGCCCAGCTGGGCGCCGGGGTGGATGTCGATGCCCGTGAGGCTGTGGGCCTGCTCGGTGATCATGCGGGGCAGCAGGGGCACCCCCAGTTTCAGCAGCTCGTGGGCCAGGCGCTGGCTGGTGATGGCCAGCAGGCCAGGGTAGGAGAAGAGCACTTCCTCGGGGCTCACGGCGGCGGGATCACCCTCGAAACCGGCCTCGATGTCGGTGCCCAGCAGGCGGCGCACCTCCGGCAGGCGGGCGAGGAAGGCGCTGGCCAGTTCGAGGGAGCGCGCCCCGCAGTCGCCGCAGGCGGGATCGGAGGCCATGAGGCCGCGCTGGATCTGATCCGAAAGGCCGTGGCGCACCCGTTCCAACTGGGCCCCCAGGTG
This sequence comes from Geothrix sp. PMB-07, assembly GCF_030758935.1. Taxonomy (NCBI): domain Bacteria; kingdom Pseudomonadati; phylum Acidobacteriota; class Holophagae; order Holophagales; family Holophagaceae; genus Geothrix; species Geothrix sp. PMB-07. The sequence goes on along the minus strand of NZ_CP132333.1, from coordinate 3,504,929 downwards.
GTAGGGCAGGGTTTCCGCCTTCAACTCCGAGGCCCCGAAATAGCCTGGGAAGAGCAGGGCCCGCAGCTCCTCCACCAGGGTTTCCAGTACCGTGCGGGAGGGGAATTTGCGCCGCCCCAGGGGCATTTCGGACAAGGCTGCCGAGGCCTCGGTCAAGGCTTCGACAATGACCTGCAGGTCCGCGGGGGATTCGGAACAGGGTTTCGACATGGGAGAGAGAATACTCCGGTGTCGGCTCAGTAGGTCCAGGTGAGGGCGCAGCCGGTTTCCTTGGCCAGTTTCTCCGCCAAATCAGGATCGTGCTTCAGGCGCAGATCATGACTGGCTTTCACACGGGCCACGAGCCCTTCCTTCGAGCGGTACTCGAAGGTCACGGGCAGGTCCCCCTTATGGCCGGCGAGGATCGTCGCCATGCGAGGCGGGCACTCGCCCGGGGGCAGGCGCACCAGGGCGCCGGTGAAGCCCAGGCCCTGGAAGCCCTCCAAGGGTTCCAGGAGCGTGGCGAAGATCTTTACCACGGTCTGCTCTTCCTCTTCTTCGCCCTCGGCGCCGTTGCCGTTGCCTTGGATCGTCTCCACGCGCAGTTCGCCGGTGATGCGCAGCATGGCCTCGGGCACGGCCAGGTGGCGGAACTTCTCGAAGGGCCGGCCGCCAGGCTTCTTGGTGACGGGGTCCCACTTGCTGGCCATGAGGAGGACTTCCATTTTCCCCGCGAGGTCTTCCACCACGAGGATGGCCCAGGGTTCCCCCTTCTGGTTGGTCTTGAAGGCCACGGTGGACACCATGGCGCCGATGGTCACCTCCTGGCGATCCCGCAGGCGACCGGAGGTGGCGTCTTCGAGCACCTTGGCCAGGGTGCCGTGGGTGTGCACCTGGATGGCGTCGGCGAATTCTTCCAGGGGATGACCGCTCACGAAGAGGCCCAGTACTTCTCGCTCGGCGGCCAGGCGGGTCTTGCGGTCCCAGGGCTCGATGTTCTCGGGTACGCGCCAGTCGTCCTGAAGGGTGGCCATCTCCGCATCGTCGAAGAGGCTGGTCATGCCGCTGTCGTCGCTGCCGCGGGACGCCGCGGAGACGGCGTCGGGGAGACCCTGCAGCAGGGCGGCGCGGTTGGGTTCCAGGCTGTCGAAGGCCCCGGCCTTGATGAGGCATTCCCAGACCTTGCGGTTGGCCTTGGACAGGTCGGTGCTCTTGAGGGCGTGGAAGAGGTCCTTGAAGCGCCCCTCTGCCTGGCGGGCTTCCATGATGGCCTGCAGCGCGGCATCGCCCAGACCCTTCACCGCGGCAAAGCCGAAGCGGATCTGCCGGTCCCCCGTGGCGGTGAAGTCCAGAGCCGATTCGTTGATGTCGGGGCCCAGCACCTCGATGCCGCCTTCGCGGCAGTTCTGCACGTACTTGGCCACGTCGTCGGTGCGGCCGGATTTGGTGGAGAGCAGTCCGGCCATGAACTCCACTTTGAAGTTGGCCTTCAGGTAGCCGGTCTCGTAGGCGACCATGGCGTAGGCGGCGCTGTGGCTCTTGTTGAAGCCGTAGCCTGCGAAGTACTCGATCAAGTCGAACAGCTCGGCCACCTTGGTCTTGTCGTACTTCCGCTCGGCGCCCCGCTCGATGAACTTGGTCTTCTCTTTCGCCATCTTCTCCTTGTCCTTCTTGCCCATGGCGCGGCGCAGCATGTCCGCCTCGCCCAGGGAGTACCCGGCGATGAGGCTGGCGATCTGCATGACCTGTTCCTGGTAGAGGATCACGCCGTAGGTGGGGGCGAGGATGGGCTCCAGATCCGGGAACATGTAGGTCACGGGTTCGCGGCCGTGGCGGCGTTCCACATAGGTGGTGCCCATGCCCGCGCCCAGGGGGCCCGGGCGGAAGAGGGCGTTGAGCGCGATGAGGTCGTCGAAGCGATCCGGCCCCAACTGGCGCAGCAGCTGCTTCATGCCGCCGGACTCGAACTGGAAGACGCCATCGGTATCGCCCGCCGCGAAGAGCTCAAAGGTCTTCTTGTCGTCGAAGGTGCGGATGGTCGTCATGTCCATGGGCTTGCCATGGCGGCGGGTGATCACCTCCTGCGTCTTGGCGATCTGCGTGAGCGTCTCCAGGCCCAGGAAGTCCATCTTCAGCAGGCCCGCCCGCTCGGCCTCCACCATGGTGTACTGCACCATCACCTTCTTATCTTTATCCATGCTCAACGGGGCGAACTGGGTGAGCTCGTCCGGGGCGATGATGACGCCCGCCGCGTGCACGCCGGTGTTGCGGGCCAGGCCCTCGAGGCGTGCGGAGATGTCGAGAATGTTCTTCACCTCGGGATCGCTCTCGTACAGCTCGCGCAGCTTGTCGCTCTTCTCCAGCGCCTCGCCCACGGTGATGGGCTTGCCGGGCTCCTGGGGCACCAGCTTGGTGAGGTTGTTGGCGAAGGCGAAATCCTTCTCGAAGACGCGGGCCACGTCCTTGATGACGGCCTTGGTCTTGAGCTGATTGATGGTGACGATGCTGCTGACCTTGTCCTGGCCGTACTTTTCCGTCACGTAGTCGATGACACGCTGGCGCCCATCGCGGCAGAAGTCGATGTCCACGTCGGGCATGGACACGCGCTCGGGGTTGAGGAAGCGCTCGAAGAGCAGGTCGTACTGCATGGGATCGATGTCGGTGATCTTCATGGACCAGGCCACGATGCTGCCCGCCGCCGAGCCGCGACCCGGGCCCACCGGCACGCCCATCTCGCGGGCCTTCCGGATGAAATCCCAGACCAGCAGGAAGTAGCCGGGGAATCCCATCTTGAGGATCATGTCCAGCTCGAAGGCCAGGCGTTCGCGGTATTTCTCCTCCGCGTGCTTCAGGGCCCCCAGCTGCCACAGAGGCCTGCATTCGGCCAGCCGCTGCTCGAAGGTCTCCTTGGCCACGTGCACGAAGTAGGATTCCAGGTCGTAGCCCTCAGGCACGGGGAAGCGCGGCGTCACGGGCTTGCGCGTGATGGGAAAGAGATCCACCTTCGCGGCGATCTCCAGCGTGCGCTCCAGATACTCGGGGTGATCCGGGAACACCGCCCGCATTTCCTCAGGCGTCTTCACGAAGAACTGGTCGGTGGAGAAGCGCATGCGCCGCTCCTTGGCCTTGGTGGTTTTGGTGCCGATGCAGAGCAGCGTGTCGTGCAGGTCCGCGTCTTCGTGGTTGAGGTAGTGGGCGTCATTGGTGCCCACCAGCGGGATGCCCAGCCGCTCTGCGAGCTGCTGCTGGAAGGGGATGATCTCCTTTTCCTTCTCGAAGCCCTGGTCCTGGATCTCCAGGTAGAAGTCGTCGCCGAATAGGTCACGGAAGTCGCGGGCCACGCGTTCGGCCTGATCCAGCCGGTTCTGGAGGATGCGGGCCTGCACTTCGCCGCCGAGGCAGGCGGAGAGGGCGATGAGGCCCTCGCTGTGTTCGCGGAGAATGTCCTTGTCGATGCGCGGCTTGTAGTAGAAACCTTCCGTGAAGCCCGCAGAGACGAGCTTGGACAGGTTGGCGAACCCCACGGGATTCTTGGCCAGCAGCACCAGGTGGTAGCCTGCGTCGCGGCTGCCACTGGGATCCACGCAGTCTTCCAGGCCCTCTTCACCCGTGGTGTTCTTGGCCTCCAGCTTGCGGTCGAAGCGGGTCTTGGGGGCCACGTACACTTCGCAGCCCAGGATGGGCTTCACAGCCCAGTTGCCTTCGGCATCCTTGGTTTTTTCGCAGGCGTCGAAGAGCTTCATCATCCCGAACATGTTGCCGTGGTCGGTGACGGCCACGGCGGGCATGCCGGAGTTGCGGCACTTCTTCACGAGATCGGGAATGCGCGTGAGGCCGTCGAGAAGGGAATGCTCGGTGTGCAGGTGGAGATGGGCGAAGCTCATCCATCCATTCTCCGATGGATGGGCCGCTTTCGGGCAAGTCCACCAACCTCAGCGCCAGAAACGGAAGGCGGTCAGCGCCGGGAGAGCAGCTGCTCCAGGGTGAGCTGGATGACTTCCTGGGCGGCTCCCGGCTCCAGCCGCGCATGGGGACCCTTGGTGTTGGGGCCCCCGATCTGAATCCAGCGCGTGCGCCGCCGCAGCAAGTCATCCTCCCGCCACACGGCGAGGATGCTCGGTTCCCGGGCCCAGATCAGCACACTGGGATAGGGGCCCTCCCGGGGCGGCACCGTGCCCCATACATGCACATCGGCGCCCCAGCCCTTGAGGAGGTCGTGGATCCGGGTGTGCTCTTCGGGATCGTCCAGCCCCAGACCCACAGTCCAGCCAGAGAGGAAGCCATGGTGGCCGGGCTGCGTATCCTCCTGGCGGAGGTACCAGCCGAGGCGCTCTCCCTGCGGCAGGGGGCGGCTGCTGACTCGGTAGGTGGCGCCGTCGCTGCCAAGCAGGTGGGCTTCCGGCGCGGCTTTGATGCGATCCGCCCAGCTGGGGCCGAACAGGGTGGTCATGGACGCCGAGGGCCGGTCGGTGCGAAAGGCGTGCCCCGGCACCAGACTGCGCCAAACCTCCACTTCGGATTCCACGGTTTGGATACGGGATTCCATGCTGTTCACAGCCAGCCACTGCCAGGAGGTACCGATGGCCATGGCCAGGATCATGAGGCTGAAACCCGAGAGGCGGATTTTGAGATCGAAGAGGCTCAGGGCCACGATCTCCACCACCACGGGCAGGGTGAGGCCCAGGAAGCCCAGGAACAGTCTGCGGCCCATGGGATCCTTGTCCTGCCTGGCCTTCAGGGTCCAGACGATCATCAGGCCGCAGCCGAGGAGGTAGGTCAGGTTGGCGGCATTGTGCAGGACGGAATCCCAGAAGCCCGGGTGGGCCAGCACCAGGTTCCGGATGAAATTCGGCACCATGCCCAGTGCCATCCATGCGGGGAAGGCCGGTGGCACGTGCCTGGGAAAGAGGCTGGTGAGGGCCAGGCAGAGCGCGATGAAGCCAAAGGCCACCAGGAGGCTCTGCACCCGGTCCACCAAATCAGGGTTCATGGTGGGCAGCGTGCCGATGGCCAGGGTGGCGTGGCGGAGTCCCACCAGGAAGCTGGTGATGGAAAGCCAGCCCATCATCTTGTCCCGCCGCGTGAGGGCATCGCTGCCGAAGCTGACGAACAGGGCCGCCAGGGCCCCGGTCTGCAAGGCATCGAGGAAGGGCCAGTCCAGGAGTTGCATGCGGAACTTTCAGGAGGGTGGGAGGATGATGCCGTACAGCCTAATCCATTCGGGGGCCGCCTCGTAGCCGCCTTCATCCTGGAGTTGCCGTGAATATGACCTGGAGGCTCTGTTGATCGCCTTCGAGAACCTGGAAGTACGCTATGCCGCCACGGCAACCCCTGCCTTGAAGGGGCTGACCCTGTCGCTGGAGCGGGGCATCGTGGGGCTGCTGGGGCCCAACGGCGCCGGGAAATCCACCCTTCTGAAGGCCCTGCTGGGCCTGCTGACGCCTTCCCGGGGTTCGGGCCTGGTGTTGGATGTGCCCCTGGGCGGCGCCGAATCCGCGAAGCTGCGCTCCCGCATCGGCTACATGCCCGAGTACGACGCCCTCATCGAAGATGCCTCTGCCTACGAGCAGGTGGCCTTCTGGGGCGAGCTCAGCGGCCTCGCCCCGGAATCGGCCCGGGACCGCGCTCACGAGGTGCTGTATTTCGTGGGGCTGGACGAATCCCGGTACCGGCCCGTGAGCGGTTACTCCACGGGCATGCGCCAGCGGGTGAAGCTGGCCCAGGCCCTGGTCCACAGCCCTGAGCTGATCTTCCTGGACGAGCCCACCAACGGCCTCGATCCCGATGGCCGCCGCCGCATGCTGGACCTGGTGCTGCGCGTCCATGCAGAGCTGGGCACGGGCGTCATCCTGGCCTCTCACCTGCTGGGCGACGTGGAGCGCGTGGCGGACCAGCTGGTGATCCTGGACCAGGGCCAGATCAAGGCTGCGGGCTCCATGGCGGGCCTGCGCAAAGCTCTGGCCAAGCGGGTGGAGCTGCGTTTCCTCGATCCCCTGAACGCGGCCCAGGAAGCAGCGCTGGCCGACCTGGGCGAGGTGCTGGAGGCCCGGAACGGCCTCTACGATCTGGAGCTAATCGAAGCCGATCCTGCGTGCACCTTCCGCTGGGCTCAGGCCCGGGGTGCCACCCTGGTCCAGGTGACGCCCAGGCACGACCGGTTGGACGAAGTGCTGCTGCGGGCCCTTCACGGAAACGGCGCCGCCACGGTTTCGAGCCAGGGAGCCTGAACCCATGCCCATCTACGCCCCCACGCTTCCGCCGGCGCCGGATCTCCACCAGGGCCAGCCGCCCTTCCTGGTCCTCATGCGCTTCGATTTCACCCGCCTCTGGCGGCAGAAGATCGGCCGCTTCTTCAGCTTCGGGTTCCTGCTCCTTCTCCTGGTGAAGGTGGGGTGGATCTACGTGAAATTCCTCCTGCAGACGAACCCTGCCCTCAAGGGTGTGGAGGAACTGGCCCGCACCGTGATCAGCCAGGGGCCGGAATTCCAGGCCAAGCTGCTCGATCCCGCCACTTACCTGCTCTGGTTCCTGGTGGCCCTGGTGGGGGGCGGCCTGGTGGCCCGGGACACGCTCTACCGCGTGCGGCCGCTCATGTATGCCCACCCTGTCTCGCCCAAGGACTACCTGCTCGCCAAACTGGGTTTCGCCTCTCTGCTGCCCTTCCTTGTCCTGCTGCCCTTCGCCATCCTGCCCTGGCTCCTGTCCCTGCTGCTGGCGGGCCTCCACGGCCCCGTGTGGGCGACGGCGCCGCTGCACCTCCTGCCCGCCATGGCCATCAGCTCGGTGCTCATGGGCTCGTTGGCCATAGGGGCTTCCAGCATGGCGTCAACGCCCCGCGCAGGCATCGGCTGGGTGCTGGGCCTGGTGCTGGGATCGAGCACGCTGGCCTCGATGATCCACGGCCTCACGGGCCTCGCCGCGGTGGACGCCCTGAACCCCATCATGCTGGCGGAGGCCTGGCCCCAGCTCCTGGTGGGCATGGAGCATCCACTGGTGGCCTGGCTGCCTGCGATTCTGGGCACGGCTTTCCACATTTCTCTCTGGACCTTCGTGGCCGCCCGGCGCACGCGGCCCTCTGAAGCGGTGATTTGATGATCAGCCTCGACCGCGCCTCCCTGCGTTACGGCCCCATCCTGGGCCTCAGCCCCACCAGTTTTGAGTTGCCTGATGGCGGCGGCATCACGGGCCTGCTGGGGCCCAACGGCGCGGGGAAATCCTCGCTGCTGCAGCTGCTCTCGGGCCTGCTGCCCCCTTCGGGCGGCGATGTGAAGGTCTTCGGCCAGGCCCCCTTCCGCAACCCCGCCGTGCTGGCGCGGATTGGCCTGGTTCCCGAGGGCGACCGCCTGCCCACGGGCCTGCGTGCCGACCGGTGGCTGCGCATGATGGGCGAGTTGTCGGGTCTGTCGGGTGACGCTTTGAATGCGGCCGTGGCCAGCGCCCTGGCCACGGTGGGCATGGCAGACCGCGCGCACCTCACCTTCACGCGCATGTCCAAGGGCATGCGCCAGCGCATCCGCCTGGCGCAGGCGCTCATGCACGGGCCGGAACTGCTCATCCTCGACGAACCCTTCAACGGGCTGGATCCCGAGGCGCGGCTCACGCTCATGGCCCTGCTGCGCAGCCTGGCGGAGAACGGCACCCGCATCCTCGTTTCCAGCCACATCCTGGGTGAGATCGCCCAGCTCACGGACCGCATCCTGTTGCTGTTCCGCGGGCGGCTCCTGGCAGAAGGCTCGGTCACGGAAATCCGCCAGCTGCTGGACCGGCACCCCGTGGAGCTGCGCCTCACGGGCGAGGCCCAGGTGCTGGCCCGCTGGGCGGTGGAGCAGCCGGAACTGGCGGCCCTGCGCGTGGAGGATGGCGCCGTCGTGATTTCCGTGCGCTCGCCCCGGGACATCCTGCCCCGCCTGCAGAAGGCGGCGGCCGAGGGCGGCATTCCGCTGCGGGCGCTGGACCCCCTGGACCTCAACCTCGATGCGGTCTTCCAGTACCTCACGAAGGATCACGCCTGATGTTCTCCGGGGGTTCCTCGCTGCGCGAACACCCCCGGGCCCCCGCGCCCGGATCGGGCGGAGCCCGCTTCGGGCTTTCCTTCTCCGGGGGTTCCACGCTGCGTGAACATCCCCGGGCCCCCGCGTGCTGCGCGGGCAAAGCCCTCACCCGCACGCTCCTCTCTGTGATTTTCGATCTCCGACAGTCTAGGTGGACATCATGACGACCCTTGCCGCACCTTCTCCCCTGGCGACGATCCGTGCCACGGCGCGGGGTTACCTGCCCCGCGTGTTCCAAGGTCGCGGCTGGGTGCTGGCCGCCCTGGTCATGGTGCCCGTGGGGCTCAGCCTCCTCATCTACACCGCGATCCAGATCAAGGGCCCGGGGGACAGCGCACCCCATTCGGGTGAGGTGCTCAAGATCTTCCATGAAGTGCTGGTGAAGATGATGCTGCCCATCATGGCCCTGGTGGCGGCTCCAGCGGGGATTCGCGAGGACATGGAACAGCGCACCCTGCCGCTCATGCTGGTGCGTCCCGCTCCAGCCTGGGCTCTGCCCCTGGGCAAGGGACTGCCCTGGTTCTTCTGGGGCGCCGCCTGGCTCATCCTCGGTACCCTGGGTCTTCAGATCATCGGCGGGGATCCCACCCTGCTGCCTGGCCGTCTGGTGGCGCTGGTGGGCGCCTGGTGGGGTGAATTGGCTCTCATGACCCTGGTGGGCCTGCTCTTCAAGCGGGGAACGCTCTGGGGCGCCCTCTACTTCTTCCTTTGGGAACCGCTGGTGCGGATCTTCCCGCCCATCCTGCAGCGCCTCACCTTCACCCATCACATCGAAAGCCTGGCGGGCAGCCGCGCCGCCGAGGTGCGCACCAGCCAGCTGCTGGCCCAGGAGCAGGTGAGCACCCATCCCGTGCTGGCCTGTCTCGCGCTTCTCGCCTTCGGCGCCCTCTGTTGGGGCCTGGCCGGCTGGAAGCTTCAACGCACGCCACTCGGGTTGGCGGGCAGCGAGGCGGAGGGGTAGGTCGGTCAGGCTTTCCGCCCAGGCACGACTTAAGTCGGGAACGTGAACATCAGGACTTTCGGCCGATGGCCTTGGCTTGGGAAAGAGGCAGATTCACCTCTGATACCGGATGCCCGGTGCCTCGGAGACGCCATGAGTCGCACGCCTGCTGTCCTGATTGGGGTTCTGGGGCTGTTGTTCTTGGGCTGCATGGGCCGCCGCACGGTCTCACCCGTGCAGCCGTCCAGCCCCATCCAGGAAGGTCCCATCTTTCTGGTTTCACCCTTGGATCAGAAGGTGAAGGTGGGGGAATCGGTCACCTTCACCTGCCTTGCCACGGGCGCAGGTGGTTTGATCTACCAGTGGTACCGGAATGATGTGCCCATCCCAGGCGCACAAACTCTGCAATACACGGTGTCTGCCGCCAGCCTGGACGAAGACGGGGCCCGATTCCGGGCCTCCGTGACCAACGGCCATGGCACGGTCTGGAGCTACCCCGCGACGCTGCACGTGCGCATCTGGCTGGCCAACGTGGCGATCAGCGGCCTTCAGGCCCGACTTCCCGAGGGGCCCGCCCTCCTGCCGGGCCACAGCCTGCCGCTGGTGATTTCGGCCACTCAGCCTGCGGGGCCGGTTCTGCTGACGGAAGGGCGGGGCGGAGGGCAGGTGGGATGGGACAACTTCACCTTCCAGGCCACTGGGGTTCAAGTGGATGCTTTCGGAAGCGTATCCCTGCCGGAGGATCCGCGCAGCAGTGACGGAATGCTTCCGCATCTTCATGCCGCAACAGTGGGTCGGGGAGATCTCACCGCCGACCTGGATGTTCCGGTCCGCTACAACGGGGCCTTCATCAGCGATCATTCTGGGAATCCCGGCGCTCCCGGGACTGATGGGTACGATGGCACGTCCGGTTTGTCGGGGAGCATCGGATCCTGTGACCCAGACCATCCCCAGGCCGGGGGCAACGGCTCCGATGGCTGGTCCGGGGGCCCCGGCTGGGACGGCGGCCCCGGCGCCCCTGGGCCCGATCTCCAGGTGTGGGTGGGACTGCGACCTGGCGCCCATCCCCTGCTGCAGGTGAAGGCCGTGAGCCCAGGCCAGACCCGGTATTTCCTCGTGGATCCGGACGGCGGCAGCCTCCTGCTCATCGCCGATGGCGGGCGAGGGGGGCCCGGCGGCCGGGGCGGACGGGGCGGCTCCGGTGGTTCGGGCGGGCATGGGTGTCCGGATGGAAGCAATGGCCAGTCCGGGTCCGACGGCCCCGGTGGGAGTGACGGGCCTGGCGGCCTGGGCGGCTCCATCACCGTTCGGGTGGATCCGGCGGCCAAACCGTATCTCGGCGCCCTGCGCTTTTCCAATAAGGGCGGCATTCCGTTTGGCCAAGACGGACCGCCGGTGACCCTCCAGGTGGAGGCCGTGGGTTCCCTTTGGTGAGCTTCCAACTCAGGTTCATGAACCACCCCCTGTAAACTGATGGGATGGCCGAAACCCCGTTCCAAACCCTGACGCCCGAGGGCACCGAGATCCTGATCGAGCCGCTGCCCCATGTGCGCAGCTGCGCGGTGGGATTCTGGGTGCGGCGGGGGTCCCGCCACGAGGGGCCCGCGGAGGAGGGCCTGGCCCACTTCCTGGAGCACACGGTCTTCAAGGGCACGGAAGCCTATGCCACGCCTGATGAGCTGGCCGCGGCCACGGATCGCCTGGGTGGCCATGTGGACGCCTTCACCGGCAAGGAGGTGGCCTGCTTCTACGGCAAGGTGCTGGCCGACCAGCTGCCTGAGCTGATCCACCTGCTGGGCGACCTGGTGACCGCCCCCCGCTTCGAGCCGGAGGAGCTGGTCCGCGAGCGGGGCGTCATCCTGGAGGAGATCGCCCAGAGCGAAGACCAGCCCGACGACTGGGTGAGCGAACTGTTCTATGGCGGTTTCTGGGAAGGCACCCCCCTGGCCCATCCCATCCTGGGGCTCCGGGACCAGGTGTCGGGCTATGGCCCCGCGGAGGCCCGCGCCTTCTTCGAGCACACCTACCGGGCGCCCAACCTGGTGATCGCCGCCGCCGGCGCCATCGAACCGGGGCCCTTCCTCGAGCTGCTGAAGCCCATCCTGGATCGCCTGCCCAAGGGCACTGCCCACACCCCGGAAGCCCAGGCCAGCACCCGCCCCTTCCTGCTCAACGTGCCCCGCAAGGATCTGCAGCAGGCCAACCTGGTCCTGGGCTTCCCGGCGCCGGGGCATCACTCGCCGGACCGCGCCGCGGCACACCTGCTCAGCCACGTGCTGGGCGGCGGCATGGCCTCGCGCCTCTTCATGGAGCTGCGTGAGCGCCGGGGCCTCTGCTACCAGGTGGGCAGCTACATGAGCCCCTACGCCGACACCGGCGCCCTGCAGATCAGCGCCAGCTGCGCTCCCGCCCAGCTGCGCGAGCTGGTGCAGCGCACCGTTGCAGAGTGCGCCCGCATCCGCGAGGCGGGCGTGGCGGATGACGAGCTGGAGCGCGCCAAGCTCCAAGCCCGCACCAGCCTGGTCTTCAGCCAGGAGAGCAGCAGCAGCCGCATGTTCAGCCTGGCCCACCAGGCCATTCACCTGGGGGAACTGCGCAGCCTCGATCAGCAGATGGCCGAGATCGCCGCGGTGACCACCGCCGATGTGCTGCGGGTGGCCCGGGAACTGCTCGATCCCGCCCAGCTCGGCGTCAGCGCCCTGGGCACAAGGCGCGGCGCGGACATCCGACCGAAGGATCTGGTGGCCTGAGCCTTCAGGGCAGCGCCCTGGCCAGGCGGCCCACGGCCTCCTCCAGCTCCCGCTCATTCAGCGATGAGAAGCCCAGGCGCAGGTTCGGCCGTGCCTGGCCGCGAAAGTCGAAGCGGCGGCCCGTGTAGATGGTGACGCCCTGCCGCTCCGCCCGTTCGGCCCAGCGGTCCGCATCCAGCCCGGGATCCACCTGGAGCCAGAGGCTCATGCCCCCTGGAGGCACTTCGAAGTGCACCACGCCGTGGAGGTGCTTTTCCAGCGAAGCGGCCAGGGTGCCGCGCCGCGCGAGGTAGGTCCGCCGCATTTTCCGGGCATGGCGCTGGAGCAGGCCATCCTCCAGCAGCTCGGCCGCCACCCGCTGGATGGCGTGGTCCCCCTGGCCTTCAGAGGCGGCGCGACGGGCGCCCAGGGCGTTGATGAGTGCCTGCGGACCTGTGAGGAAGCCGATGCGCAGCCCCGGGGCCAGGATCTTCGACAGGGTGCCCAGGTAGATCACCACGCCGCCGGGATCGTTGCTGGCCAGGGGCAGCACCGGCCGGCCCTCATAATGAAACTCGTTGTCGTAGTCGTCTTCCAGCAGGGCGATGCGATGCCGACGGGCCACCTCCAGCAGCCGCAGGCGGCGGGCGGCGTTCATGGTGACCGTGGTGGGGAACTGGTGGTGGGGCGTGAGGTAGATGGCCCGCACCGGGCCTTCCCTCAGCGCGGCTTCCAGGGCCTCGACCCGGAGACCCGCGGCGTCCACGGGCAGGGGCAGCAGGGTCGCTCCCGAGGCCCGCAAGGTGGCCCAGGCGGCGGGATAGCCAGGATCCTCCACGGCCACCCGGTCACCGGGCTTCAGGAGGTTCCGGGCCACGAGATCCAGCGCACCCTGGCTGCCGGAGGCGACCAGCACCTGCTCGGCGCTCACCGAAAGGCCGCGCGTCTCCGATAGCAGGTGTGCGAGGGCGGTGCGCAGGCGCGGCTCGCCCCGGGCATCACCGTAGCCGAGCAATGAGGGCACCTTCAGGGCCCGGCGATAGGCTCGGGCCAGCAGATCCGTTGGTACCAGGCGCAGGTCCGGCAGCCCTCCACCGAACAGCAGGCGATGCGGCGGGGCGTCGCGCAGGCTGAGCCGGGCTGGCGCGGGGTGAGGCATCTCCAGGTCGTAGCCGGGACCCTGCTCACGGCGGCCCCTGCGCGCGGGCGCTTCGGGCAGGTCGGCGGCCACGTGCGTGGCCCTTTGCCCGGTAGTGGTCCAGCCTTCGGCCTCCAGCTCCCGGTAGGCGGCCAGCACGGTGTTCCGATGGACGCCCAGGGTCTGGGCGAGGCTGCGCGAACCGGGCAGGGCATCGCCCGGCTTCAGGCGGCCCCGCCGGATGTCGCTGCGGATGGCCTGGGCGATCTGCTGGAAGAGGGGATCCCGGGCGCCAGCTTCGGAAGGGCCTTGGAGGGCGATGGGGAAGGTCCAGGGGCGCATGGTCTAGTCCAAATTTCAAAAATGGATCTTTTCAATAGGCCATGCAAGCCGATTCTGGAGATGGCTTTTTGGCCGCGGAGTTCACATGCGCACCTCGATCTACCACGGCGAGTTGGCCCCAGCCGCCTTCCAGGGCCTGCTGCAGGTCTCGAAACACCTGCGAGCCTCAGGACTGGAGTCCAGCCTCCGAGAACTGGTGCAGGTGCGGGTGTCGCAACTCAATGGCTGTGCCTTCTGCATGGACATGCATGCCACGGACGCCCTGAAGGGCGGCGAATCCCAGCGTCGGCTGAATGTCTTGGCGGCCTGGCACGAGGCGCCCCTCTTCACGCCCCGGGAGCGGGCGGCGCTGGCCTGGGCCGAGGCCCTGACGCTCCTCAGCCGCCATGAGGTGGACGAAGCCCTCTACCGGGAAACAGCGCAGTATTTCACCGAGCAGGAGCTGGTGGACCTCACCTACGCCATCGCCCTCATCAACGCATGGAACCGCCTGGGCGTGGCCTTCCAGCCAGACCTTCCGGGGGAGTCCGCATGAGCGCCGGACTGACCTTCCACCTGGACCGCCGCCCCGAGGTGGAGGCCATCCGAGCCCTCTACGCCGCAGCGCCCCTGCGCCGTCCCATCCACGACCCCGAGCGGATCCGCCGGATGTTCGAGGGCTCCAACGTCGTGATCTCGGCCTATGACGGCGAGCGCCTGGTGGGCCTGCTGCGGGGCTGGACGGATTTCGCTTTCGATGGTTATGTCTGCGACCTGGCCATCCACCCCGCCTACCAGCATCGAGGCGTGGGGCGGCGCCTGCTGGATCTTGCACAGGGCCTGAGTAAGGGTGTGCAGTGGGTGTTGCTGGCCTCGCCCATCGCCAAGGACTACTACGCTCATGTGGGCTGGGAGAAGGTGGAGAACGGGTGGCGCCTGTCCCGCGGAGGCTGGAGCATGCCCTCCATCAAGGCCTTCCAGACCGAGCACACCGACCTGGCGGCAAAGGCTTGATGGCCGGGTGGCAACGACTTAACGACCGCGGGCCGCGCAGCTGCGAACCTGGAGTGCGATGAACAACCTCACCCTCTACCTCGTCTCGGTGCTGATCTGGGGATCCACCTGGATCGCCATCACCTTCCAGTACGGTCGTGTGGCGCCGGAGGTCTCGGTGGCCTACCGGTTCGCCTTGGCGGCGGGCCTGCTCGCGGGCTGGTCCCTCCTCCGCCGCCTGAAGCTGCGTTTCACCCTGAGGGAGCATGGGTGGATGGCGCTCCAGGGGGCGCTGATGTTCGGATTGAACTACGTCTGCGTGTACCTGGCGGAACAGCGCATTCCGTCGGGTCTCATGGCCGTGATCTTTTCCCTGATGGCGATCCTGAACCTGCTGGGCGCAAGAGTGTTCTTCGGCACGCCGGTGCCGGGGAAAGCCCTCTGGGGTACCGCCCTCGGGGTGACCGGGGTTGGATTCATCTGCCTCCCCGGAGCCGGGACCACGATGCCGGGACACGGCCTGCGGGCGGGCCTGGCGTTGGCCGTAGGGGGGACGGTGGCGGCGAGCCTCAGCAACCTGGTTTCCCAGCGGAACCAGCGCCAGGGCATACCTGTGGTGCAGGGCAACGCGGTGAGCATGGGCTACGGCGCCCTCTTTGTGGCGCTTTACGCATGGGCGGCGGGGCGTCCCTTCGTCTTCGACAGCTCTCTGCGGTACATGGGCTCCCTGGCGTTCCTGGCCGTCTTCGGTTCCATCCTGGCGTTCGGCGCCTACCTCACCCTGGTCGGCCGCATCGGGGCAGGCCGGGCGGGCTACGCCATGGTGGCGATCCCTGTCGTGGCGCTGGTCCTTTCCACCGCCCTCGAAGGGCTCCGATGGCATGGTTGGCTGTTGGTTGGTGTGCTGCTGTGCCTGCTGGGTAATGTCCTGATACTGCCCCGGGCGCCACAGACGGCGAAAGGCGGGACTGCGGAAAGCGCCATCTGAGCGGGGCCGATAGAATGGCGGGATGACGAAGGCCACAGCCATGCCCTGGGATGTGCCCGCCCCCGAGCGAGGTGGCCTGCCTTCGGCCTGGGGCCTGTTTCCAGAGGATCTTGAGGCTCTGGGCTGTCCGGGCAGCGCCCTCGAAACCTTCAAGCGGCTGCATCGCCCCTGGACCTGGGAGGAGGGTGCGCCGGATCTGGGCGTGGGCATCCGCCGTTGGCTGGAAGGCGTGGCCGACCTGGATCTGCCGCGCCTCGTGGAGCAGCAGCCCTCTGGGGATGGCTCCACCAAGCTGGCCCTGGAGCTGGCCGATGGCAAGCGCATCGAGGCGGTCCACATGCCGCGCCGGGTGCGCCACCCGCGCGTGACCTACTGCATCTCCAGCCAGGTGGGCTGTGCCATGGGCTGCACCTTCTGCGCCACGGGCAGCATGGGCATCCTGCGCAACCTGCAGCCCGGCGAAATCCTGGGCCAGGTGCTGGCCCTCATGGCCCAGCTCGGTCCCGACCGCGGCCACCTCGTCACCCTGGTGTTCATGGGCATGGGTGAGCCTTTGCACAACCTCGACCACCTGCATCGCGCCATCCGCCTCATGTGCCATCCCGCGGGCCTGGGCCTGGGGAAGAACCGCATCACCGTGAGCACCTCGGGCCTGGTGAGCGGCATCGAGAAACTGGCGCGGATGGAACCGCGCCCGCTGCTGGCCCTGAGCCTGAACGCCACCACGGACGAAGCCCGAAGCCGCACCATGCCCGTGAACCGCGTCTGGAACCTGGCGAGGCTCCGGCAGGCGCTGGACGCCTGGGGGCCTGCGCGCGGCGAGAAGTTCTGTTTCGAGTACGTGCTGCTGGCGGGCGAGAACGACACCGAGGCCGATGCCCAGCGACTGGCCGATTGGTTGGGGGACCTGCGCCGCGGCCACAACCTGAACCTGATTCCCATGAATGAGCATGCGGCCAGCGGCTTCCGCGAGCCCGGTGAAGATCGTGTGCAGCAGTTCGCCGGCTGGCTGAAGGATCGCGGCTGCTTCGTCACCGTGCGCCGCAGCCGGGGCCGCGACGTGCAGGGCGCCTGCGGGCAGCTGGTGAAGGCGCGGGGATCCGGCGAAAAACCGTAACCGCGACTGTTAGCTGGATTCTTCGGACTGCTTCCAGCGCAGGCGCAGCCTCTGCATGGACAGGCGCAGCCGCTGCATGGTCTGGGGGGCGAAGAACACCACGGCGGCGGGAAGGCCGATCCACACGATCTCGGTGCCCAGGGAGAACAGCAGCCAGTCGAGCAGCTTGCCCGAGAGAGGGATGGGCGACACGAAAATGGGCTGCCAGGCGCCCACGAATCGCGCATTGGAAAAGGGCAGCAGGAAGGCCACACCGGTGCCACCAAAGGTGCAGGCATCCAGCAGGCCGTGGGAGAAGGACGCGGCCAGCATGCAGGTCCAGAGGCGGGCGCTGCGCAGCTGGGGCCTGAAGCCAATGAGCATGGCGGCCACCGCGATGAGCAGGGCGGCCAGCAGGGAGTGGCTGATCCCCCGGTGGGCCAGGCTGGCTCTCTGGGAAAGCTGGAAGAACTCCATGAACCAGTCCAGATCCGGCGCCACGGCGCAGGCCACGGCGAAGGCCCAGACCCGGCGCGGCGGGCGGCTCCGGGTGCAGGCGGCGCTGATGGCGAGGCCCGCGAGTGCGTGGCCGAAGAGGGAGGACATGGCGATCCCGGCGGAGGGTGGCGTGGCCGTCGGCGCAGGCGGGGGGCCCTGGGCGGCGCCGGACGGATCCAGCATCGTACCATGGCGCCGCTCGCGCCCTCACTCCGCGAGGGCGAATACCACTTTGTCGTTCTTGAAGCGGGGCAGGGCCAGCAGTTCGATGGTGGCCACTTGGCGATCAGCGCTGAGGCTCAGGCGGTAGTGCTCTCCGGCTGTGTAGGAGCCCGGCACGACGCTCACCTGGCCGATTTCCTTCAGGCCCAGGTCCTGGGCCCGGAGGGTCAATGTGCTGCCCGTGCGGAGGTCCAGGTGCTGCGTGAACGCCGAGTCGTTCCAGGTGGGCCCCGAGTGGTCCTTGCCGAAGAGGGGGATGGCGATGATGCCGGCGGCCTCCAGCTGGTCCCGCACGCCCACGAGGTAGTGCAGGGAGTTCAGGCGGGCCAGGTCGCGGGCATTCTCGGACTGGAGCGCGGTCCGCCCCTCGATGTAACGGGCCTGTTCCGCCTGCAGGGCCGCGACCTCCTGCTCCACCGTCCGCCGCTCCGCTTCGAGGGCGGCCAATTCCCGCCGCAGCCGCTGTCCCACGGCTCGGGCGGCGTCCCGTTCGTTGATGGGCAGATCGGGGTCCAGGCGGGCGTAATCCTTCGGCGAGATGGCCGCTCGGCCCCGGGACACCCAGGTGCCGTACTCACCTTGGTGGAAGAAGTGGTAGACCTCGAATCCCGGCAGCAGCCGCTCGAAGATGGGCACGCGGCTCAGGGTCTGTCGGGCCTCGGCCTCGGACTGCCCCTGGGCGCGAAGGAAGCGCAGGGCCATGCCGTAGTGGCTGTCGTTGGGACGCACGGGCTCGGGCTCGGGCAGGGCCGCCCGCAGGGATGCCAGCTGGCCGTTCAGGGTCTGAAGCTCGGCATCCTTCTCCAGGATTTCCCGCAGGAGGCCCTTCCGGGAGCTGTCCTTCTCCATGCGGACGCGGGCTTCCAACGCTTGTTTCTGCTCGGGGGTGAGCAGCAGAAGGTTGGCCTCGGGCGGCAGCGGGCCGACCCTGGCCCGTGTCAGGCGCCTGAACTGATCGCTCCAGGCTTGGCGCAACTGCTGGGCCGCCTCGTCAGCGTGGGCGGCCTGCTCGGTGAGGGTGCGGATCTGGGGATCCTCCCGCTTGCAGGCCAGGCCAACTCCCACCAGGAGGAAGGCCAGCGACAGGGTGGATCTGCGAAGCGCCTCCTGTGACCGCGGGTCCTTTCGGGCCATGAGCCTTCCTTCTCCAGCTGGGACGGGGAACCGCCCCGCCTGTGCCTCCAGGGTATGCGGGGCGGCTTCCTGGCGCGATGACTGGCCCGTGTTTAGCGGGTGGTGCGGTTTCTCAGGGCTGGGCGCTGACCGGCAAGGGCGCGGCCCGGGTTTGGCGCGATGGCGTGGGAACGGGCCGAGGCGCCAGTCTGGAAATGGGCCACCATGGCCGCCAGTTCCTGGGCCTGGCGGTTGAGGGATTCCGCAGCGGCGCTGGCTTCCTCCACCAGGGCGGCGTTCTCCTGGGTGGCCTCGTCCATCTGCGACACGGCCTTGTTCACCTCATTCAGACCGAGGCTCTGTTCGCCCGTGGCCCGGGCGATGTCGGAGATGAGTTCGGTGACGCGTTCCACGTTCTCCACCACTTCCTGGATGGTTCGCCCGGCGCGGGAGGCGATGCTGGAGCCCTCCTTGGCCTTGGCCACGGAATCGTGAATGAGCCCTTTGATCTCCTTGGCAGCGTCGCTGGAGCGCTTGGCGAGGTTGCGCACTTCCGCAGCCACCACGGCGAAGCCGCGGCCCATCTCGCCGGCCCGGGCCGCCTCCACGGCGGCATTGAGGGCCAGCAGGTTGGTCTGGAAGGCAATCTCCTCCACCACGGTGATGATTTCCTGGATGCGGCTGGCACTGGTGTCGATCTCGCCCATGGCTTCGGCCACCTGGCCCATGGCGGTGCCGCCTTCAGCGGCCACGTTGCGGGCCTGGACGGCGCGGTCATCGGCTCCCCGGGCATTCTCGGCGGTCATGTTGATGTTGGCGGTGATTTCCTCCATGGAGCTGGCGGTTTCCTCCAGACCTGCGGCCTGGGCTTCGGTGCGGCGGCTCAGGTCGAGGTTGCCGGCGGCGATCTCGCCGGAGGCGGATTGGATGGCCTCGGCGCTGTCCTGGATGCGGAGCACAATCTCCTTGAGGCTCTTCGCCATGGTGTTGAAGGCGTCGAAGTTCTCGGCCAGTTCATCGTTCCGGTGATCTTCGATGTGGGCGGTGAGATCCCCCTCGGCCACCTGGCGCATCAGGGCGGTGGCGGAGGCGAGGCGGCTGAAGATGCGCCGCTTGAGGAACCAGGTGATGGCCAGGATGCTGAGGGTGCAGACGATGGCGCCCAGGGCCACGATCCATCCGGTGACGCGGGCCATGTCGCGGTCCAGGGCCTCCAGGGAGGAAATCACCTCGAAGGCGCCGTGGATCTCACCGGTCTTCCAGCCCTCCATGCGCGCGCCGGTGGGATCGGTGCCATCCTGCCGGCCCCACAGGGCCTTGCTGGTGGCGGGATCGCCGTGGCAGGCCAGGCAATCCTGGGTGAGACGGATGCCGCGGAAGAAGCGCACGGCATTCATCGTGGTGTCCTCGAACCAGCTGTCCGGGGTGCCTTCCTCGCCCTGGCGCGCGGCCAGCTTCCTCAGCACGTCCAGTTCTTTGGCATCGGGCTGGTTCTTGGCATTGCGGGGGAACTCTTTGGGAACGCGGAACTCGAAGCCCGCCTCTTTGGCTTTTTCGCCTGCGGTCTTCATGGCCGTGACGATGGGCACGGCCTGGATCAGCAGGTTCACATCCTTCGCCAGTTTGGCGTCGTCATAGACGCCGCTGGCCCGCATCTTGGCCATGTAATCCCGGGTGGATTCCGCCTGCAGGGTGATCGTGCGGGCCTTCACCAGTTCCGCGTCGATGGCCTTAGCCCTCATCTCGCTGCGCACCAGGGTGGCCACCACGGTGAAGGCGATCACGATGACCAGGGAGACCAGACCGATGACCATGGTCTGAAGTTTGTAGGCCTGCCGGAGTCGACTCATGGGACAGCCTCCCTCGCGCCAGGATCGGGATGCCCGGTGCGGCATGAATCGAGATCGGCCTTCGAGTCGCGGGGGATGATTTTTTGGGGGATTCCTGGCCTGAAGTGGGCAAAAAGCGACGACCATCCATGGGGGCTGGCTGCGCTCCCCGGATGTATGGGAAGGTCGAAGCATGCGCATCCCCGTTCACCAGCTTCCCCACGGCCAGGGCCTCGATCTGCCCACGGCGGCCACACCCCATGCGGCCGGCATGGATCTGCGGGCGGCCCTTCCCGATGGTGAAACCTGGACGCTGGCCCCGGGGCAGCGGCGTCTCGTCCCCACGGGCCTGGTCATGGCCCTGCCGCCGGGTTTCGAGGGACAGGTGCGGCCCCGCTCCGGGCTGGCCCTCAAGCACGGGCTCACGGTGCTCAACGCGCCCGGCACCATCGACGCGGACTACCGGGGCGAGGTGCAGGTGCTGCTCATCAACCACGGGGAAGCGCCCTTCGATCTGCGGCGCGGTGAACGCATCGCCCAGCTGCTGGTGGCGCCGGTGGAAAGCTGGACCTGGATACCGGAAGCCAGCGTGGAGGCCCTGGGCGACACAGCGCGCGGGAGCGGCGGCTACGGCAGTACAGGGCGCTAGTGATTTTGCTGGAATGCCCGTTCAAACAGCCATAGCATCGGACTCCCACCCCGGAGGTCCCATGCGTGTCCTTGCCCTGGCTCTTTCTCTCGGCGTCATGCCCGCCTTCGCGGGGCAGCCTCTGGCCTATTCCGAGGGGGCCACCAAGCTGACTGGCTATGTGGCCCGGCCCGCAGCGGTGAAGGGCAAGGTGCCCGGCGTGGTGGTGGTGCACCAGTGGATGGGCGTCACGGCGCATGAACGCAAGGTCTCGGATGATCTGGCCAAGCTGGGCTACATGGCCCTGGCGGCGGACATTTATGGCGACGGCGTGCACCCCGCCAACGCGGCCGAGGCGGGCAAGCTTGCGGGGGCGTTCAAGGGCGACCGGGCCCTGTACCGCCGCCGCATCGCCGCGGCCATCGACACCCTCAAGGCCCAGAAGGGCGTGGATGCCTCGCGCATCGCCGTCATCGGTTTCTGCTTTGGCGGCACCGGCGCCCTGGAAGCCGCCCGGGGTGGCCTGCCGGTGAAGGGCGTGGTCTCCTTCCACGGTGGCCTGGATGTGCCCGAGGGCTACGCGCCAGCCGCCGTTGCCGCCAAAGTGCTGGTCTGCCATGGGGCCGACGATCCCTTCGTGCCCGCCAAGGATGTGGCCGCCTTCCAGGAGGAGATGCGCCAGTCCAAGGCGGACTACGTGTTTGTGGCCTATGCGGGCGCCGTCCACAGCTTCACCCAGAAGGAAGCGGGGAACGACAACAACAAGGGGGGTGCCTACAACGAAGCCGCGCACCGCCGAAGCTGGCAGCATATGAAAGATTTCTTCAAAGAGATCTTCTAAGGCTTCGGTTCGGACTGTTTCAACAACTCGAGAAGCAGGTCCTTCTAAAGCGCCGCCATGCTGTGGCTGCCGTGGCTTCGCGCATGATTTCATGCACGAGGATGCCCTGTCTCGGGTGGATTGATGAGATCGTCTGCGGAACTCACGCCTAGCCGCCGGAGCGAAAACGGAAATTTTTGAGGTGCACCTCCCCCTTCGTGGGAGCCTCGGCCTGAAGCAGGCCGAGGCAGCGGGCTGCCAGAAGGGGAAGGCGCAGCAGGGATCTCTCCTCAGTAGCCCGCGCGGTTGGGATAGGGGGGCTTGGGCGTAGGCACGGGGGGGTTCTTCTTGATGGCCGCTTCCACTTCCTGGATGGCGCGGTCCAGCTGGGGATCCTTGCCCTGGGCCATGAGCGCGGGGTCGTCGATCACTTCGATGTCGGGATCGACGCCGTAGCTTTCCACGATCCACTGGCCTTCCTTCGAGAAGATGCCGAAGGTGGGCACGGTCACATTGCCGCCATCGATGAGGCCGGGCGCGCCGCTGATGCCGATGAGCCCGCCCCAGGTGCGGCGGCCGATGAGAGGGCCCAGGCCCGACTTCTTGAAGAGGAAGGGGAAGCAATCGCCGCCTGATCCGCTCCAGCCGTTGATGAGCATGGCCATGGGCCCGTCATGGGCCACGGCGGGCCACTGCCAGTCCTTGCCGTCGCGCACGCCATAGTAGTTGAAGGTCTTCCGGCTCAGCAGCTCCACGAAGCGATCCGGGATCTGGCCGCCGCTGTTGAAGCGCTCGTCGATGATGAGTCCCGCCTTGTCCCATTGGCCGCGGAACTGCCGCACGAGGTCGTTCTGTCCACCGATGCCGGTATCGGGCACGTAGATGTAGCCCAGGCGGCCGTTCGTGGTCTTCTCGACATACCGCCGCTTGGCCTCGATCCAGTCCCAGTAGCGCAGCTGGTAGTCGTTGGCCACGGTTTCCACGATCACATCATGGGCGCCGGTGGTGGTGGGCTTGTCGTTGACGGTGAGCAGCACCGTCTTGCCCGCCAGGCCCTGGAAAGCGGCCCAGGGATCCTTGGCCGCATCCAGGGGAATGCGGTTCACGGCCAGGAGGTAGTCGCCCTCCTTCACCCTGAGACCCGGCTGGGCCAGGGGACCGCGCACCTGGGCATCCCAGTCCGCGCCGCGCAGGATCTTCTTGATTCGGAAATGCCCATTCTCGAGGGCGAAGTCCGCGCCCAGCAGGCCCGTGTTCATGCGGGCGGGCTGTTCGACATCGCCGCCGCCGCGGTAGGTGTGGGAGGCGTTCAATTCGGAGATGAGTTCGCCGATGACGAAGTTCACGTCCTCGCGGGTGACGCAGTCCTGGATGAGCTTGCTGTAGCGGGCGCGCATGGTCTTCCAGTCCACGCCATGGAGGCCGGGATCGTAGAACATGTCGCGCTCCAGGCGCCAGGCATCGTTGAAGATCTGCTGCCACTCGGCCTTGGGATCCACCGTCATCATCAGTTCGCCCGTGGGCAGCTTCTTCTCGAATTTCTGATCGGGCTTGAGGTCGATGAGGGCGTAGTCCTGTTTGCGGTTCACCAGCACCTTGCTG
Organism: Geothrix sp. PMB-07; assembly: GCF_030758935.1. NCBI lineage: Bacteria > Pseudomonadati > Acidobacteriota > Holophagae > Holophagales > Holophagaceae > Geothrix > Geothrix sp. PMB-07. The sequence continues at coordinate 3,481,982 of NZ_CP132333.1, read as the reverse complement.
CCATCGCTGCTGAGGAGGGCGCCCTCCACATCGGCCAGCACGGCCTTCTCCTCGCGTTCTTCGAAGTCGTAGACGTAGAGCGTGGTCTTGGTCTCGCCGTTGGGGTTCTGCTGGGCGGCCCGGCGGTAGGCCAGTTTCCCTTTGGCTGCGGCCACATCCGAGTAGTAGCCTGCCGCAGGGGGCAACAGCACCATGCGGGACTCGATGCCCTCCAGGTCGATGTCGACGGCTTTAGGTGTGTCCTTCTTGTCTGCGTTGTCCTTTTTGTCGCCGTCCTTCTTGCCACTGGCCTTCTTGTCGTCCTTGTCTTTCTCATCCTTGGGCGCATCCAGATCGTTCTTGGGCGCCAGGGGGGAAGCCACGTCCTTGCGCAGGGGCAGGGCGGCCAGGCGGGTGGTGGCGGTGTAGACCCAGGTGGCATCCAGATCGCTGTAGGTGGGGCTGAACTGCTGGCCCGTGGACAGGAACAGGTAGTTGCCTTCGGGATCGAAGGTGGGATCGCCGGCATTGTAGAAGGGTGAGGTCACCGGATGGCGCTGACCCGTCTTGGTGTCGTAGACCACCACCACACTGTTCTGGTTGGGGGTGTCGATGGGATAGGCGAACCAGCGGCTGTCCGCGGACCAGTTGGCGCGGAAGGCCTCCAGCGGATCTTCGAACATGAAGTGGCCCTTGTCCACCACCTGGACTTTGCCGGTGTCGAGATCGCAGAGGTTGATGCGCATGGCCTGATCGGCGAAGACCACGCGCTTGCCATCGGGCGACCAGCTGATGTGGTAGCGGAAGCCGGGGCCCATGTGGGTGACCTGGCGTTCCTCGCCCGTGCCGTCTGCCGGCCGGACGCACAACTCGTACTCGCCGCTGCGGTCGCTGAAGTAGGCCACCTGCTGGCCGTCAGGAGACAGTGCAGGGTGGCGCTCGGCCACGCCGGGTGTGCGCGTGAGGTTGACGACGTAGCCTTTTTCCGCAGGCACGGAGAAGATCTCACCGCGGGCCTCGAAGACGGCACGCTTGCCCTGGGCGCTGAGATCGGGATTCCGCAGCAGCTTGGCGGCGTTTTCGCTGCGGGGTTTCAGGGTGGCCTGATCGGTCACCACCTCAACTTTGACCTCCACCACTTTTTCAGAGGGCAACTCGATGCGGTGCAGGCGGCCTCCGGCCTCGAGCACGATGTCCTCAGGCCCGATGGCGGGGAAGTGGGCATCGTATTCCTTGAAGAAGGTGATCTGCTTGAACGCTTTCGTGGCCAGATCATAGGACCAGATGTTGCTGCGCTTCACGCCATCGCGGTCGGAGAGGAAGTAGAGCTTCCCGCCGTGCCACATGGGCATGGAGTCGTTGGAGCCATTGAGGCTGGGCAGACGCTCTGCGGTTTTCTTTTCCAGGTTGTAGAACCAGATCTCCGAGGCCATGCCGCCGCGGTAGCGCTTCCAGGTGCGGAAATCGGTGCTGATGGGCTGGTAGGCGAGCACTTTGCCATCCGGCGACAAGGCGCCGAATTCGGCGTAGGGCAGGGGCAGGGGCTGCGGCAGGCCGCCGCCCTTGGGCACGAGGAAGAACTTGTTGAAGCGATCCTTGCCCGATTCCATGGGCGAGGCGATCAGCAGAGCCTTGCCATCCGGTGTCCAATCCACGAGGCGGTCGGGCAGGGGATGGTGGGTCACCCGTGTCGGCACACCACCGGTGACGGGCAGGGTGTACACATCGAGGTTGCCATCGTAGTTGCCGCTGAATGCCAGTTCCTTTCCATCGGGTGAAAACCGGGCGAAGGATTCCTCCCCCTTGGGGGTGGAGAGACGCTGGGCCACGCCGCCGGTCTTGGGCACGAGCCAGAGGTCGTTGGCATAGGTGAAGGCGATCTGTGTGGCCGACACATCGGGATACCGCATGAGCCGGGCATCGATCTGCGCCGAGGCGCTGACTGAGGCGGCCACCACGAGGGCAGTCGAGAAAAGGGGAAGCAGGCGCATGCACACTCCTGGGCTCATGAGGGGTCCACGTGTCTTACGTGAAGGGGGCTGCTTGGTTGAGTTCTCCCGAGTTCTTGCGAGAATCAACAAGTCGGCTAATAATCGCAACCTTGGCGATCAAACCATCTGGAATTCGACCATGGATACGTTGTTCAGTGTGTGGCCCCTCGATGAGCGCAGCAATCTGAACTGGCGCATGGGTGAGCCTGGGCCTCACTGTCACCCCTTCCATCAGGTCTTCTTCATTCTTCGTGGCTCGGGGTCCCACTGGGTGGATGGGGAGGAGACGCGCATCCACGGGCCCTGGGTGATGCTGGTGGCCAAGGGGAAGAAACATTTGTATCTGCCGGACACGCAGGACGAAGGCTGGATGTTCGACTTCGGGGAGGATTTCCTGGACCAGGGTGCCTCCTGGGTGTTCTCGGACTTTCTGGCCTCGCCCAACCTGCCCCTTCCCAAAGATGACCTCTGCCAGCAGGCGGCGACCCTGGCCCGGCTCATGTGGGACATCGGCAAGATCAAGTCTGACGAAGCCCGACCGGTTTTGCGGCACCTGCTGTCGGCGTTCCTGCACCTCCTCCAGTCCCGGATTCGGGAGCGGGGCGCCCAGAACCAGGCCCACCTGTCCTCTGAGTTCAAGCTCTTCCAGGCCTTTCTGCAGCAGCTGGACAGCCACTTCGGAACCGAGAAGGATGTGGAGTTCTACGCCCGGAAGCTGCGCTGCACCACGCGGCGACTCGGTGCGGTCTGCAAGCTGGTGCTGGGAAAGACGCCGCAGAACCTCATCATCGAGCGCTGCATGCTTGAGGCCAAACGGTTGTTGCTGAACTCGGACCTGAGCGTCCAGCAGATCGCCGCGGAACTGGGCAGTGAGGACCAATCCAACTTCACCAAGGCCTTCCGGAAGGCCACCGGGGAGACGCCCTCGGGCTATCGGAAATCCAGGAGCCTCAGCGTGCCCGCGGCCTCCCGGGTGAGCTGAACAGGGCGAAGTTCCCGGGCCGGTCACTCTGATCCTGGATTTACCAGAATTCGGCAGCTGCGTACCAGGAGAATCGAACGGCCTCGGACTACGCTTGCCCATGCCCTTGGTTATTGAACACCCATGGGTAAACAGTGGTCTAAATACAAAAAAGTTGCGACTAAGCAACCATCCGGAGGTCTGTCGTGAAATCCAGGAACCTGATCCTCACCTTGGCAGGAGCGTGTGCCCTTCCGTTCAGCGCATCGGCGCAGGCCAGCGACGTGCAGATCTATGGCACGCTCTTGCCCTTCATGGACCACATCAAAACCAGTGGTGCCACGGCGCCCGGGCTTTCCCCGGCCACAGGCGGCGCGACCCAGGTGGCGGCCACGGCCTACACGGGCGACCTGGGCAACCTGCCCGCGCGCAACCGCATGACCTCGGGAACGTCGAACCTGGGCTTCAGGGGCAGCTACAGGGTGAACGACGATCTGAAAATCATCTGGCAGATCGAAAGCGCCATCAGCCCGGATGGTGACGCGCCCAACAGCCTGACCAGCCGCAACAGCTGCCTGGGCCTGGAAGGTAGCTGGGGCCGTGTCTTCTACGGCAATTGGGACACGCCCTACAAGGTTCCGCTCCTGTTCGTGGGCGCGCTGCGGGGCCTCAATCCCTTCGACAACGCGCTGACCGCGAATCCCGGCTTCAATGTGCCGGGCACCACCACCCAGAATGGCCGGGCGAACACCTCGGCTGATGCGGCCTTCAACCGCCGCCAGGGCAACAGCGTGCAGTACTGGACACCTGAGATGAACGGCTTCTCGGGTCGGGTGGCCTATTCCGTGAATGAAGGCAAGACCACGGCGACCACCACGGTGCCGTCGGTGAGTCCGGATCTGTGGTCGGCCCTGCTGACCTACAAGCAGGGGGCCTTCAACATCAGCTACGGCTTCGAGCAGCACAACAACTACTTCGGCCTGTCCCAACTGGGCGGGAGCACGGGGGCGACGGCCACCAACGCCTCCTCGAAGGATGTGGGCCATGAGCTGGTGGCGGCCTACGCCTTCAGCACTGGCACCAAGGTTTCGGCCATCGCCGAGCGGCTGACCTACGACACGGATGAGACCGTGGCGGGCAAGGTGAACCACTACGAGCGCGACGCCTGGTACCTCCTGGTCCAGCAGCGGTGGGGCACCCACCAGCTGTTCGGCGCCTACGGCAAGGCCAATGCCGGCAGCGTCACGGTGCTCGGCGGAGGACCCGCCACCACGAACGGTCTCGGGGGTACGCAGTGGAGTGCGGGCTATGTCTACAGCCTCACCAAGACCGCGGATCTGTATGTGTCGGCCTATGGGATGAACAACGACCGCTCGGCCAGCTACGCCCTGTTCCCGCCCGTGGGCAAGGTGGCGCCCGGCGCCTCGACCACCGGATTCGGCCTCGGCATTCTCTACACCTTCTAGCAGGCGGAAGCGCGGGTTCCATGGCGGACCGCCAGAACCCGCGCTCCAGCCCCCCACCCGACCCCACCACCTACGGAGCGCCGCATGGGCAATCTCGGTATGACGGAAATCCTCTTGATCGGCGCGGCCTTGCTGGTCTTCTTCGGGCCCTCGCGGTTGCCTGAACTGGGCAAGTCGCTGGGCAAGAGCATCCAGGAATTCAAGAAGGCTGGTCGCGAGCTCACCGATTCGGCCAGCGAGCTGGGCGCATCCGGGGAGAAGACCAGGTAGCCAGGCCACCGGGCAGGCGGCCCTTCCGGCCCGCCTGCCCGACCCGCGACGGGAACCCATCCATTCAGGAGGAATGAAGCATGAGCCAGGATCATCTCAGAGACGAACAAGAACCCGACCCCTACACCCGACAGGCACTTGAGAACGGCTTGTCGCGCCGCAGCTTCCTGTCGCGGGCGGCTGGTGGCGCGGCCGCTGCGGGCCTCTTCGGCCTCTCGGGCCTGCCAGCCTCGGCCGCAGCCGCCGTAGGAATTCCGGATACCAAGGGCTTGGACTATGCGAAGAGTTCGGATGGCGGTGCCACCCTCACCTTCCTGCCCAAGCCGAAACCCATCCGTGACCGGGAGATCAGCGAGACCTTGACCTTCGATGTCGTGGTGGTCGGAGCCGGTGCCTCGGGCGTTCCGGCGGCGCTCTCCGCCGCTGAAAACGGAGCCAAGGTGGCGGTGGTGCAGAAGGCGCCTTTCGCCCTCTCCCAGGGCAACACCGGGGCCGGCATTGATTTGGCGGTGAGCGAGAAGGCCGGGATCGAGGCCCTGGTGGCGCGGCTCATCGCCGACAGCAACCACCGCTGCAACCCCAAGCTCGTTCGGCAGTGGGCCTACAACTCGGGCGAAGCGGTCAAGTGGGTCATCGACCGCGCCCGCCAGGGTGGGTCTCCCGTGGTGGACCAAGGCAGTCCCGCTCAGCGGGCCATCCTCAAGGTCAACGGCTATGGCCTGGGCTATGTCACCTCCTTCTTCGGCCCCAAGCCCTACACCACGGGTGATGGCATGCGCCACCTCGCAAAGACCGCCGAGAAGGCCGGAGTCCGCTTCTTCTTCAGCATGCCTGCGGTCCAGCTGGTGCAGAACAAGGCAGGGGAGGTCCTCGGCGTGATCGCCCGGAATGCGAGCGGCAAGTACACGAAATTCCTGGCAAGGAAGGGGGTGATTCTCGCCACGGGCGACTACCAGAATAACAAGGCCATGTCCGACTATTTCGTCCCCGATGTGAAGCACCTGGGCCGCAAGCAGCTCGACAAGACCGGCGATGGTTTCGCCATGGCCTATTGGGCGGGCGGCGTCTTCGAGCCCATCGGCCACACCAAGATGCTGCACGACTTCGATGCGGGCCCCGCCTCCATGTGCGACATGCCCTTCCTGGCGGTGGACCGCAAGGGGCGGCGGTTCGTGAACGAGACCGTCGAGATGTCGCTGCTGAACAACTACCTGAAGGATGCGGAGAACGCCGGCCACTACTCGCAGATCTTCGATTCGAACTACATGACGCAGGCCGCCACTTGGCCGGGCAAGCTGGTGCCGCCCGAAGGCCTGAAGCACTACATGCCCGAGGATCCCGGTCCCAAGAAGGGTGTGTTCGAGTCCCAGGTGAACACGCACGTGGCCGATACCATCGAGGAGCTCGCCCGGAAGATCGAGGCGGATCCGGCCACCCTGGTGGCCACGGTCAAGCGCTACAACGATCTGGTGGCCTCCGGCAAGGACAGCGACTTCGGCAAGCCCGCGGACCGCCTGATCCCCGTGATCAAAGCTCCCTTCTACGGCATCCACCGCCGCGTGCGGGTTTCGGCCATCTGCTCCGGCATGCTCGTGGACGAGAACCACCAGGCCCTCAACGCCGACGGCAAGCCCATCAAGGGGCTCTTCCTCATCGGCAACCTGGGCGGCGGATTCTACGGAGGGGTGGACTATCCGCTCACGGTCTTCGGCCTCTCGCTGGGGCGCTGCTACACCTTCGGCTACCTCACGGGAAGGCATGTTGCGAAGCTCTGAGCCCCGGGGCCAGGCCCGGTCCAACTCACCCATTCGATTGGAGACGATATGAACCGCACGACTGTTCCAAGACTTGCAGCGGCGTCGCTGGTCCTGCTCACGATGCTGCTCTGCGGAGGCGACCTCGCCGCTGCCGGGGCGACCGCGAAAGGGAAGGCCGCCCGTCCGTCCAAGCATGCCGACAATGGTGTGACCTGCATCCAATGCCATGGCAAGGCTGCGCAGAAGGTGGCGGTCCCCATGCAGAAGTGTCTCAGCTGCCATGGGGACACGAAGGATCTGGCCGCCCGGACGGCCCAGGTCAAGCCGACGAATCCCCATGAGAACCGGCATTTCGGAACGGAGGCCGACTGCAACCGCTGCCACCACGAGCATGTGGCTTCGGAAAACCTCTGCCTTCCCTGCCACAAGTTCCCGTTCAAGGTGCCTTGATCGGTTAACGGACTCACCTTCACTGACCTGTTTTTCGGAGTGCACCATGGGCAACCTTGGAATGATGGAAATCCTGCTGATCGGCATCGCCCTGCTGATCTTTTTCGGCCCCTCGCGCCTGCCAGAACTCGGCAAGGGCCTGGGGAAGGGCATCCAGGAATTCAAGAAGGCTGCCAAGGAACTCACGGACCCCGTGAAGGACTGAGGCGCCACCAGCCCGTATCTCCCGCCCGGCCCCATCGGGGCCGGGCTTTTCATGACGGTGACCTTGAACATGCCCCTGCCTGAAGCACCGCCTGACAAGATGAGCTTCTGGGAGCACCTGCAGGAATTGCGGGTGCGGATTGTGCGCTCGCTGCTGGCCGTGGCGGTGGTGTTCACGGTTACCTACGCCTTCCGGTTCAAACTCTGGGCCTGGGCCCAGAAGCCCTTCCTGGAGGCCATGGCGCGCCAGACGGGCAAGGCCGTCGCTGCCCTCGATCCCTTCGCCTTCACAGATCTCACCGAGCCCTTCTTCAGCATGATGCGGCTGTCCCTCTGGGCGGCGGGCTTCCTGTCGGCGCCCTTCCTCTTCTATCAGCTCTGGGCCTTCATCCGGCCTGGCCTCATGCCCAAGGAGCGCCGCCTCGTCATCCCCTTCGTGGTGGTGACCTCCGGCTGCTTCCTGGCGGGTGCCGCCTTCGCCTACAAGCAGGCCTTCAAGTTCCTCGGCGACATCCTCTTCCAGGAGGCGGCCTCGGCGGGGCTGCGGGCCAACCTGCACGCCTCGGACTACCTCGATCTGTTCATCTCCACCACCCTCATCACCGGGGTGATGTTCGAGCTGCCGGTGCTGTTCTTCTTCCTGGCGCGCTTCCGCATCGTGACCGCCAAGCTGATGCTGAAGTACTGGCGCCACGCCACCATGGCCATCCTCATCTTCAGCGCCTTCTTCACGCCGGGCGACGTGGTGGTGACCACCATCTTCTTCAGCGTGGTGCTGCTGGGCCTCTACTTCATTTCCGTCATCGTGGCCTGGCTGGCTGAACCGCGCTGAGCCCCTCATGGCCGACCAGGCCAACTATAGTGAGAGGCATGGAGGCCGCCGTGCGACCTGTTATCTGTGCTGCCCTGATGGGCATGGCTCTGTGGGCCCAAGGGCCCAAGGTGGATGAATCGGCGCTGCGGGCCCATCTGGCCTTCCTGGCAGACGATGTGCTGGAAGGCCGTGGCACGGGCCAGCGGGGTGGCGAACTGGCAGTCCGCTACTTGGAAACGCAACTTCAGGTGCTGGGCCTGGCCCCGGCCAACGGGCCCAGCTATCGGCAGACCGTCAAACTTTCCGGCATGCGCCTTCAGGAAGAAGGCAGCGGTCTGCGCTTCGAGGGGCTCAAGGGAACCTTGGCTCCGACCCTGGGCAGTGAGTTGGTTCTGGGCGCCGCCGCTGCGGAGACCTCCCTGGCGGTGGATGCGCCCCTCGTCTTCGTGGGCCATGGCATCGCAGCGTCCGATGGCAGTCGCGATGACTACAAGGGCGTGGATGTGAAGGGCCGCATCCTGGTGATGCTGGTGGGGGATCGGCACAGCGGCCCGCCCATGCCCCTCTGCTGCCAGCCCGAGAACTTCTACGGGAGGTGGACCTACAAGTTCGAGGAGGCCCGCCGTCGAGGCGCGGCGGGGGCGCTGCTGGTGCACACCGATGCCTCAGCCGGTTATGGCTGGCCGGTGGTGCGCAATGGCTGGACGCAGGAGCGCTTCCAGCGGGAAGGCTCAGGCCAGCCCGGAGCCGTGCAGGGCTGGATCACCGAGGCCACCGCGATCAAGCTTTTTGCCCTCGGAGGCCAGGATTTCAAGGCCCTGGCGCAGGGGGCCGATGCGATGACCTTCCAGCCCGTGGTGTTGCCCATCCAGGCCAAAGGGCAGGTCCGCTCCACCGTGCGTTCCCTCGAACAGTGGAATGTGGCTGGTTTCCTACCGGGCAAACATCCAGACCTTCGCAAAGAGGTGGTGATCTATTCGGCACACTGGGATCACTTCGGCAAGGGTGCCGATGGCGCCATCTATGCCGGTGCTGTGGACAATGCCACCGGCTGCGCTGCGGTGCTGGCCCTGGCCCAGACCCTGGTCCATGAACCACTGGAACGCAGCGTGATGTTCTTCTTCCCCTGCGCGGAAGAGCAGGGCCTCATCGGTTCTTCGGCTTACGTGGCGGCGCCCCTCTGGCCCCTGGAGCGCACGGTGCTGGACATCAACCTGGAGAGCCTCAACGTGGTGGGGCCCACCCGCGACATCGGCCTGCTGGGTTCCAGCGAGCCGCGCATGCGGGCCCTCTGCGCCCAGGCTGCCGCCGCCACGGGCCTCGTCATCACGCCAGCCAAGGCCGATCCCGCGGGGCTTTGCTTCCGCTCGGACCACTTCCCCTTCGCCAAGGCCGGGGTGCCTGCGCTGTCACCAGGCTTCTCCCTGGATGGCGGCTGGGACTACCTGGGCGACAAGGCTGCGGCCCAGGCCAAGGCCTCGGATTTCCTGAACCACTACCACCGGCCCACGGACCGCTACCACCCCGAGTGGAACCTGGAAGGCCTGATGCAGCAGGTGCGCTTCGCCCTGGAACTGGGGCGGCTGGCGGGCACGGTGCCGAACCCCCGCTAGGGGCGCGTTCCTGTTCCCGAATGCACAGGTTCCGGGACCGAGTGATGGGCAGTCCATACCGATCCAGGGCGGGCTCCGCCTGACCGAAAAGAAGACTCAAGGCCTCAGGGCCGCAGGAGCCTTCGCGTGATGAAGCCGGTGCAGACGGGAGCAGAGCCCCTCGGGGCCTGGACCCGTTTGCGCTGGCTGCTCTGCTTGCTGGCACTCCTCACCTGGACCGCCTGTGGCGGCGGAGGCGGCGGTGGAAGCACCAGCGGTGGTTCCACCTCACCGGTGCCCACAGTCTATGCGGTGACTTTTCTCGCGGGCGATGGTGGTTCGCTGCTGGGGGCCACCACGCAGAACCCCGTTTCCGGCGCCTCCACCAGCGCGGTCACGGCGGTGCCGAGTGCGGGGTATGGCTTCACCAATTGGACGGGCACGGGCTTCACTGCCAGTACGGCGAACCCGCTGGTGGTTACCGGCGTCACGTCGAATCTCACGCTCACGGCGAATTTCGCGCCACAGACCTTGACGGTGAACTTCCAGGCTGGGAGCGGAGGGAGCCTGTCGGGTAGCCCCACGCAGACCGTGGCCTACGGCGCCTCCACCAGTGCGGTGACGGCGGTGCCCGCCCCGGGCTACACCTTCACCAACTGGACGGGCACGGGCTTCACTGCCAGCACGGCGAACCCGCTGGTGGTCTCCGGCGTCACGTCCAACCTCACCCTCACGGCGAACTTTGCGCCACAGACTTTCATTTTGAACTTTGCCGCCGGAACGGGCGGCAGCCTGTCAGGCAGCCCCACGCAGACCTTGGCCTACGGCGCCTCCACCAGCTCGGTGACGGCGGTGCCCGCCCCGGGCTACACCTTCCTCAACTGGACGGGTCCGGGCTTCACGGCCAGCACGGCGAACCCGCTGGTGGTTTCCGGCGTCACGTCCAACCTCACCCTCACGGCGAATTTCGCGCCACAGACTTTCATTTTGAACTTTGCCGCCGGAACGGGCGGCAGCCTGACGGGCAGCCCCACGCAGACCTTGGCCTACGGCGCCTCCACCAGCTCGGTGACGGCGGTGCCCGCCCTGGGCTACACCTTCACCAATTGGACAGGCCCGGGCTTCACTGCCAGCACGGCGAACCCGCTGGTGATCTCCGGCGTTACGTCCAACCTCACCCTCACGGCGAACTTTGCGCCACAGACTTTCACTTTGAACTTTGCCGCCGGAACGGGCGGCAGCCTGACGGGCAGCCCCACGCAGACCTTGGCCTACGGCGCCTCCACCAGCTCGGTGACGGCGGTTCCCGCCCTGGGCTACACCTTTCTCAACTGGACGGGCCCGGGCTTCACTGCCAGTACGGCGAACCCGCTCGTGATACCCGGCGTTACCTCTAACCTCACGCTCACGGCGAATTTCGCACCTCAGACCTTCACGGTGAACTTCCAGGCTGGGAGCGGAGGAAGCCTGTCGGGAAACACCACGCAGACTGTGGCCTACGGCGCGTCTACCAGCGCAGTGATGGCGGTGCCCAGCCCTGGCAATGGCTTCGTCAATTGGGCTGGTGCTGGTTTCAGCACCAGCACCAGCAATCCTCTGGTGGTCTCCGGTGTGACTTCGGATCTCACGCTTACCGCGACCTTCGGTGCGCTGCATGCGGTGACGTTCAGTGCCGGGGCCAACGGTTCCCTCTCAGGGGCCACGAGCCAAAGCGTTCTGGCCGGGGGGGACTGCAGTGCCGTGACAGCGAATCCCAATGCGGGCTACGCCCTGGTGGGCTGGACGGGCACGGGCGGCTTCAGCGCCACGACCGCCAATCCGCTTACGGTCACCCAGGTCACCTCGGACATGGCCATCACGGCCACCTTCGGCCGCCTGCCCGCGGTGGCGAGCTTCTATCCCACCGCCAGCACCATCGGCAAGGGGCAGGCCGCCGTGCTGAATTGGACCGGCCTGAATTTCTACACCAGTGCCAGCATCGACAACGGCGTGGGGGCCGTTGCCGCCACCAGCGGCATGGCCGTCGCCTATCCCACCGCGACCACCACCTACACCCTGACGGCCACGAATGCCGTGGGCAGCATCACCCGCGCCTTCACCGTCACCGTGGTGCCGCCGCCGACCATTCAATCCTTCACGGCCGCGCCCCAGGCCGTGGCGGCGGGAGGCACGGTGCACCTAGCCTGGTCCGCCACCGGCGCCACCAGCTACCTGGTGGAGAACATCGTGGGGCCCGTCACTGTGGTGGGTGCGACCACGGCCACCACGGCGGACGTGGTACCAGCCACGGGATCGACCACGTATCGGCTCACCGCCAGCAATGACTACAACGCCCACGCCTACGCCTCGATCACCGTGTCCTCGGGGCCGCCGGTGGGCCTCAGCTACCCGACTTTGGCGGCCACCTATCTGCGCAACGTGCCCATTACGCCGAACGTGCCCACCGCCAGCGGTGGTCCCATCACGTCCTACGTCTCCCTTCCCGCGCTGCCCTCTCTTGGCTTGAGTCTGGATCCAGCGACCGGAGTCATTTCCGGCACGCCCACGGAAGTCATGAGCACCAACACCTACGTCATCCGTGGCTCCAACGCCTACGGCATGTCCCAGGTCACCCTCACCATCGGTGTGGTGGAAACCCCGCCCTCCGTGACCTATTCCAACGCGTCCTATGCGCTGGATCTGGGCACGCCGGTGACCATCTCGCCGGTCAACAGCGGGGGACCGGTGGCCGCTTGGAGCATCCTTCCCACCCTGCCGGCAGGGCTCAGTTTCAACACCGTGACGGGGCAGATCAGCGGCACGCCCACGGCCATTTCGGCAGCGGCCACCTACACCGTGACGGCCACCAATTCCGGTGGCACCAGCGCGCCCAGCTTCAGCCTGACCGTGAGCCAGAACGCCCCGCACATCGCCTATGCCAGCGGGAGCTACACCTTCTTCAAAGACGTCGCCATCACCCCGCTGGTGCCCGTCAATTCGGGCGGGCCCTCCTCCGCCTGGAGCGTCAACCCCGCGCTGCCGGCAGGGCTGAACCTTGATCCCAGCACCGGGCAGATCTCCGGAACCCCCACGGTGGCCAGTCCTGCGGCCAGCTACACCATCAGCGCCACCAATGCCGGCGGTACGGGCGCCACCAGCCCGAGCCTCGCGGTGGTGGTGAAGCCGCCGGTGATCACAGCGCAGCCGCACGGACTCATCCTGTCCCCGGGCGACATCCCCAGCTTCAGCGTGACAGCCACGGGCTCGGGCGGCCTCTCGTACCAGTGGTGCCGGAACGGCGTTCCCATTGGCGGCGCCACGAACAGCACCTACACGGCACCGGCCTTCGCGGCCATGGATGATGGCACCGCGTTCACGGTGGTGGTCACTGGAGGCGCAGGCGGAAGCGTCACCAGCGCGGCCGCTGTGGTGTCCGCCTTCCAGGATCTCGGAGGTTGGCTGGCGGCTCATCCTGTGGTTGCCGCTGCCGTCCGCTGGCAGATCCAGAGCGGCGATCCCTTCAACTACTACATCGCGCCGGGGGATGCGCAGAAGGTGGCGTGGCCCGCCTGGTCCGGCTCCCAGCAGGCGGATCTGAACCAGGCTTACCTCGATCATGTGGCCTGGTTCAACGCCGGGGCCGCGCCTGTGACCATGGTGGCGGGTTCTGCGCCCGGCGATTTGGCGCTGACAGACCGGCCCACCAACGTCTATGCACAGGTCGGCATCGATTCAAACTCGACCATGCTGCAGGTGACCCCGGCCTACTTCTGGACGCTCTACACCAGCCATGTGGCCTTCTCCCTGATGCTGGAGACCTCCCATCAGCTGCCCTGGTCCCTCACGGACTACGACACCGATGGGCTGCGCTGGCTTCTCGACAGCTCCACCATGGGGTGGCTGCTGCCCAATGGGAATGTGGGCTTGGGAACCTACCCGGGCGCCAACCAACCCACGCTGCGGAATAACAACCGGCCCCGCACGGGCTTCGCCGATCCGCGTTGGACCTACGCCTGGCTCAGGCAGACGGGCATCCTCGGCGGTTCTCGGCTGGCCACCATCGGCGGCTTCCTCGACTACATGCGGCAGAACCTCTACCACGTGAACGGCGGTGCCGACACGTTTGGATCGGACTTCGCCATCTGGCGGTACCGCGGCTACTCGCCGGTGTCCCAGATCGTCCTGGGCACCGTGGACACCCGTTATCCGGCCCAGGGAACCCAGCACTACACCGAGGGCTGCCACGGCAGCACCGGTTTCCTGAACGCCAGCCTGCGGGTGCTGAACATTCCCACCCAACCCATCTGGATCTGCGGCCACGAGCTCATCCACTTCCTCAGCGAGGATCTCTACCTCGATCACGCTGACGATCCCTACAACCAGAATGTGCGGGCCTCGTCGTCCCCCAGCCTGCTGCTGCTCATCGATTCCGCCACCTGGCGCAGCCGCTTCGGTTCAGACGAGACGGTCAACATCTGGGACTATGCGAGTCCAGCTGGAGCCTACATCGGCTACGCGGCGGCGCACTTCCCATGATGCGGATTGTAATTCAACAGATAAGGACCACCACCAAGACGCCAAGAGCCAAGACACCAAGAAAACCAGAGCTTCAATTCATGCAGTTCTTGGTGCCTTGGTGTCTTGGTGGTGGAAGTCCTTTTCTAGTTGGATTGAGCTCAATTTGGTATGAGCGGGCTCAGTTGTTTCCTCGGTCAGCGTCCCGTGACGACCGCGTCGGTGGCGTTGGTTCCGGCCTTCACCTTGCTGTAGTCCAACTGGCTGCCGCGCATGCTGTGGGGGATGAGGTAGACCACGGCCATGGCCAGGGTGGCGGCCAGCACGGCGAGGCGGCCCCGGCCGTCGCGGGCTTGGGGGCGCAGGCCCGCAACGAGGGCGGCCAGCGCCCAGGCCAGCCACATGAGCAGGGTCTTGTTGTCCGTCAGGTCGTAGCCCCAGGGGAAGCCCGTCCAGTAGGCGCCGAAGGTGGCCTTCTGCACGAAGGGCCCCAGGATCAGACCGCCCAGCGTCAGACAGCCCAGGGTGATCCACATGAGCCGACGCGGCGCCGTGGTGCCGAAGAGGGCGCCGAGGCCCGCCCGCAGGCCGATGAACACCGCGAGGAACATCATGGAGACATGCGATATGAGAAGCGCCGTGGACACGGGCCCCTTGTAGCGCAGCACGATGGGATCGCCGGCGGGGATGCGCTGCGCTGAGCCGGATGCGCCCAGTTCCACCGCGTATTCCACCTTGCCCGCCGGGGGTTGCTTCGGCAGGTAGCCTGCCAGCTCCGCCTTGCCATCCTTGGTTTCATGCACCATGGACTGTCGGGTCCAGGGTTCCTGGGTGGGAAAGCGGCGCCACACCAGGGTTCCGGGCACGCCGGGATCGGGCAGGGCCACGCGGGCCTCCCGCACAGTCTCCTCACTGCGGATCAGGCGATAGGCGATGGTTTTCTGCTGGATGCTCACCGTGCCCCGCAGGGGATGAGTGGGCCCGGTTCGCCGCTGGTAGATGACCGTGGCGGCCATGAGCAGCGCGGCCAGCAGCCAGAGCAGGGCCGCACGAAACGGGGAGGACGGGGCTGATGTGGGCATATCTGATTACTTTATCGTGATTTCAGAGGCTGACTTTCAATCCTTGGGAAGCCTAGCCCAGCGCAGCTTGGCACTGGTGGAGCGGGGATTGGCGCGGCGTTCTTCCGGCGAGGCGCGGATGGGCTCTGGCGCCGCGTCTGCGTAGATCCCATCTCGAAGGCCCTGGAGAAAGGCCTTCTTCACGCGCCGATCTTCGCCGGAATGGAAAGTGAGGATGGCCACCCGGCCGCCGGGTTTCAGGCAGCCAGGCAGGAGGGACAGGAACTGGTCCAGCACCGTGAACTCGTCGTTCACGGCAATGCGCAGGGCCTGGAAGGTGCGCTGCAGGGATCGCTTGATGTCATCGTCCCCCCAGCCGTCGACGCGGAGCGCCGCCTTCACGCGATCGGCAAGATCGCGCGTCGTGCGGATGGGTTGGCCGTGCACGGACCGGGCGATGGCCGCGGCGTGAGGTTCATCGGCGTTCTCCACCAGCAGCTCCGCCAGCGCGGCCTCGTCCAGTGTCGTCAGCAGGTCGGCGGCGGATTTCCCGCGCTGGGGGTTGAGGCGCAGATCCAGGGGGCCATTGGCTTTCCAGGTGAAGCCCCGGGCGGGGTTGTCGATCTGCATGGAGGAGACGCCCAGATCCGCCAGCACCAGATCGAAGCCGCCGGATTCCGCCCGCAGGCGCGGCAGCCCGGCGAAATTCATGCGACGGGTGATGAACACGTCCTCGCCGTAGCCCAGATCGCGCAAGCGCGCCTCGGTGCGGGGCAGCTCCAGCGGATCCACATCCACGCCGAAGAGGCGCCCGCCGGGCAGGAGGCGGGGCAGGATTTCGCGGGTGTGGCCACCGTAGCCCAGGGTGGCATCCAGGGCCACGTCGCCGGGCTGCGGGTTCAGCACTTCCAGGATTTCGGCCACGCAGATGGAGCGGTGCGTGCCTGCGGGCGTGTGACCTCGGGCCATGACCTTTGCCAGCTCATCGGCATGCTGGGTGGGGGCCAGTTCCTTGTACTTCTCCTCGAAGCGGCGGGGGTGCGTGCCCTTGTAGCGGACCCGGCGCTGGCGGGGGGGATCGTCTTGGCTCATACCGCATGGTAAGGCTTTCCCTGCCCGTTGACCTCCCAGCTTGGTTGCGGGCGTTTCCCTTCCTCCAATGGGTTCTGGGTTTCAAAAACCTGGAACGCAGAGGTCACAGAGATTCTGGAGGACGCAGAGAACGGCCTGGGCATGCTGTTCGGGGAGATGGCACCTTCTCAGTGGATGGGGCTGAGGTTCTAAACCGAGTGCGGTCAAGCTGCTCCTCTGTGTTCTCTGCTGTGCTCTGTGTCTTCTGCGTTCCGCTTCTCGTCCCCTCGAATTCCCCTGAGATCCTTAAATTTCCGCGCCACTCGTGACTTCCATCATGGTCGGGAGGGGCGGGAACTCAGTACGGTAGGCCTGGGGTTCCTTGTGGACGATCCGCTGATTCCGCTCTTTCGCACGCCCATCTACACCGAGAAGGCCCGCTGCCAGGACTGCTACAAGTGTGTGCGGGCCTGCCCGGTCAAGGCCATCAAGGTGGTGGAGGACAGCGCCACGGTGATGGCGGAGCGGTGCGTGTACTGCGGCACCTGCGTGAATGTCTGCCCTGTGGGCGCCAAGAAAGTCCGCGATGATCTGGAGCTGGCCCGGCGCCTGCTGCGGCGCAAGGAGCGGGTGGTGCTGAGCCTGGCGCCCTCCTTCGTGACGGAGTTCCCGGGCCTGGAACCGCGCCAACTCATCCATGCCCTCCGGAATCTTGGTTTCTGGGCTGTGTCGGAAACGGCCCTGGGCGCCCAGGCGGTGTCCTCGGCCTGCGCCTTGGCCCTGGAAAAGGGCGGACCTGGCGTCCATGTGTCCACGGCCTGCCCCACGGTGGTGGAGCTGATCCGCCGCTACCACGTGGAGCAGCTGCCCCTGCTCACGCCTCTGCTCTCACCGCTGCTGGCGCACTGCAAGCTGCTGCGCCAGGAGTACGGCGAGGACATCGGCATCGTGTTCGTGGGCCCCTGCATCGCCAAGAAGCTGGAGGCGGACGGCCGACCCGATCTGCTGAACCTGGCCCTCACCTTCGCCGACCTGCACCGCTGGTTGGAGGAGGAAGGCGTTGATCCCGCAGCCTGTGAACCCACGGAGCTGGATCGCTTCCAACCCACGCTGGCCCGGGATGGGGCGCTCTATCCGGCCGATGGTGGCATGACCCGCAGCATCGCGCAGCGGGGCCGACCCGAGGGCGTCACCTTCATGGCCTTCTCTGGCATCCACTCCTTGCAGGGGGCCCTGGCGGGTTTGAAGGAGATCCCGGATCAGAAGCTCTTCCTGGAACTGCTGGCCTGCGAAGGGGGCTGCGTCAATGGCCCGCAGGTGCGGCGCACCTGCGGCACAGCCCTGAAGTGGATGCAGGTGATGGGCTATGCCGCGGGCACTGGTGAATCAGTGCCAACAGCAGTGCCAGCGCTGGAGCTGGACCTTCGCGCCGAGGCCACCGCCGATCCCGTGGTGCACGTGGCCTACGATGCCGAGCGCATCCAGGGCGCTCTGCGGCGGGTAGGCAAGACGCTGCCCGAGGATGAGCTCAACTGCGGCGGCTGCGGCTACGACACCTGCCGCAATCTGGCCGAGGCCCTGCTGGAGGAGCGGGCCGAGCCCAACATGTGCGTGTCCTACATGCGCAAGCTCGCCATGAACAAGGCCAACACATTGATCCGCTCCATGCCCGCGGGAGTCGTGCTGGTGGACGAAAACCTGCACGTCATCGAGTGCAACCGGCGATTTGCGGAAACCCTGGGCGGCGACACGCCGGATGTCTTTGACGTGAAGCCGGGCCTGGGCGGTGCCGACCTGGGCCGCCTGGCGCCGGAGCTCAAGGGCTTCTTCGCCCGGGGCCTCGAAAAGGAGGTGTCGGCCCTGCGGCGCGAGGTGCAGGTGGGCGACCGCATTCTCCGCCTCACGGTGTTCACCATCGAGGCGGGGCGCCTGGTGGGTGGCGTGCTGCAGGACATCACCGAGCCCGCCGTGCAGCGGGAGCAGGTGCTCCAGCAGGCTCAGGAGGTCATCCGGAAGAACGTGGCCACGGTGCAGAAGATCGCCTTCCTGCTGGGCGAGAACGCCGCGGAAACGGAGATGATGCTGGAATCGCTATCGTCGTCGTTCCGAAACACACCCTCCCCCCTGGGCGGACCAGCGTCCTCCGAGGATGCCCGCCGTGGGAACTAGCCGTTCCTGCTTCATCGAGGTGGACCACGCCCAGGAGCGGAAGGCCTCCCAGGCCGCCTGCGGCGATGTGTTCCTTTCTCAGAAGCTGGAGGAAGGCGATCGGGTGGTCTCCGTGCTGGCCGATGGTCTGGGCAGTGGCATCAAGGCTTCGGTGCTGGCCCAGCTCACGGCCACCATGGCCGCCCGCTACGCCGCCGAGAACGCCGACATCACCCGTGCTGCGGCCACCATCCTCGAAACGCTGCCGGTGTGCAGCGAGCGCCAAATCGCCTATTCCACCTTTACCATCGTGGATGTGGAAGCACGCGGGGAGACCCGCGTGGTGGAGTACGACAATCCACCCTTCCTGTTGATCCGGGGCGGAGAGGTGGTGGCCGTGCCCAAGGAGGAGCGGCGGCTGCCCACGGCGGATGGGCGGGAGGCGCTCCTGCGCGAGGCACGCTTCACGGCCCAGCCGGGGGACCGCATCGTGATCTGCTCAGATGGTGTGACCCAGGCCAGGGCGGGAATTTCGGGCAGTGGGCCTTCGAGGCTGGGCTGGGGGCAGCAGGCCCTATCCGCCTACCTGAAGGAGCTGCTCCAGGGCAGTCCAGGGCTCTCCGCCCGGCAGCTGGCGCGGCAGGTGGTGGTGAAAGCCCTGGCGCTGGATGGTCAGAGGGCCAAGGACGACATCACCTGCGGGGTGATCTACCTGCGTGTGCCCCGGGAGGTGCTGGTGCTCACGGGGGCGCCGGTGGACACCGCCAGGGACGCGATGTTGGCCCAGCGGGCCCGTGCCTTCCAAGGCCGGAAGATCATTTGCGGGGGCACCACCGCCCGGATCCTCAGCCGTGAGCTGGGGCTGTCCTTGCTGAGCCGACCGGGGCAACTGGGGGGAACCCTGCCACCGGAATCGCAGATGCAGGGCTTCGACCTGGTGACCGAAGGCGCCCTCACCCTGGCCGCGGTCATCCGCCTGCTGGAAGCACAGGAAGTTCCTGAGCGGTTCCAGCCCAGCCCCGCCACGCGCCTTGCGGAGGCCCTGGTGGACAGCGATGTCATCCACGTTCTGGCGGGAACCCGCATCAATGAGGCCATGCAGGATCCCACCTTGCCGCTGGAGCTGGACATCCGTCGCAACTTGCTCCAGCGGCTTCAGAGGGTGCTTCAGGAGACCTATCTGAAGGAAGTTCGGGTGAGTTTCCTTTGAGCGAATTGGCTCAGAAGGTGAAGCCCGCGCCAAGGGTGAAGGAGCGTCCTGCGGACAGCGGGATCAGCGTGTTCACGGTCTTGTTCGGATAATCCGGGTAGTAGATGGCGGAACCCAGCAGGTTGTCGGCATCCAGGGTCAACTTGATGGCGTTCTTTCCGATGGTCCAGGGCGTCCAGCTGAGCCGGGCGGTGATCCACTGGAAGGCCTCGGCGGCATGGTTCACGTTGAGGCTGCCAGGATTCACCAGCGTGGTGGGTTTGGGAGCCCCGGAATAGTTGTCGAAAATGCCCAGACTCCAATCCTCGCTCTGGTAGATGGCGCCGAGCTTGACCATGGTGTTGGGGTGCAGCGCCGCGTCCTTCAGACCGGCGGGATTCTCGTTGGTCTGATAGCTGGCGGAGCCGGTGACCATGAAACCCCGCGAGAGGCTCAGTTTCCCTTCCAGCTCGAAGCCGCTGTATTTCCATGAATCGCCGTTGAAGTACTTGAGGTAGATGGGCGGCAGCCCCGGCGGGGGCGTGGCAAAGGGCAGCACCTTGCGGATGATGGTGTCGTCCGTCTTGCTGGAGTAATAGGTGAGGGTGAGGCCCGCGGTCTTGCCCTGGTAGAACACCTGAACTTCGGTGGTGCTGATGAGTTCGGGCTTCAACTCAAGGTTGCCGCGGAAGAGCGGGTGGTTGAAGCCGGTCTCCAGCGGGTAGCCCTTGCGGAAGGCGGTGCTGTAGAGCGCCTTCCCGCCGAACTCGGGCGTGAAGTCCACCACCACGCCCAGGCGCGGCGAGGCTTTGCCATGGATGTTCTCCAGCTTGTTGTACTGCACGCCGCCAATCAGTTTCACGGCTTTGATGCGGTAGTCCAGCTGGGTGTAGAGGAAGCTGGAGGTCTGATCGCCCAGCACCAGCAGGCCCGTGCCATTCCAGCTGGCCTTCTCACCGCCGGCACCGAACACGATGTTGAACCCCTCGAAGGGCCGCACCTGGAGGGTGCCCTCGTACAACAGCGCATTGGCGCTGGTTTCCACGGGATTGGTCACGGGCTCCGTGGACCAGTTCATCTTGTTGTAGGTGACATTCGCACCCAGGGTGACGAGGCTGTTCAGCTCCTTGGAGTAGCCCAGATCCATCTGGGACAAGACCTGCCGCTGGTAGTTGGCGGGATCCCAATCCTCGGAGCCGCCATTCAGGGCGTAGGTCTGAAAGGAGCCCTGGTAGGCGTTGAGGGTGAAGCCCTGGTAGGAAAGGTTGGTGAGAACGCCGGTGGTGCGGCGATCGAAGGGATGCTCGTTGTGGTGGCCGTCGTAGTCGGTGAAGGCGTACTCAGGGCCCTTGTCCCGGTAGGTGCTGGCGGAGACCATGCCCTGGAAACCGCCATCCCGGAACGTCACATGATCCTGCTGCCCGAGGCCGCCATAGGCGCCGCCACTCAGGGTCACGGAACCGCCCAACCCGCTTTCCTTGGTGTTGCGGGTGACGAGGTTCACCACGGCCGAATAGGCGCAGGAACCATAGAGCACCGAGCCAGGGCCCCGGATGATCTCGAGGTGATCCAAAGCCGCCAGGGGCACGGCATTCCAGATGGCGCCGTTCAGGCCGCCGGAAATGGGATCCCGCAGGGGCCGTCCGTTGAGCAGCACCAGGATGTGGTTGTTGTAGGGGGTATTCTCCTGGCCGCGCACGACCACACTCTGATTGCTGAACACGTCGGGTGACAGGAAAGCCGTGCCCACCACCCGGCTCATGACCTCACCCAGGCTCTTGGCGGCAAAGCCCTCCAGCTCCGCACGGCTGATGACGGTGACGATGCCCGGGGCCTGGGCGACAGATTCCGCCTTCTTCGAGGCGACACTGACGGGGGTATTGAGCAGATCCAGCAGCTCCTGATCGATCTTCTGCTGATCTGTGGGGGATTGGGCGCCGAGGGGAAGCCCGAGGGCAAGAAGGAGGGAAAGCCGCGAAGGTTTCATGATGACTCCTGGAAATGAATGCACCTATCGCGTGAGCATGTCTGCCACGCGGGTCCTTGAGTCGAATCTGTGTGATGCGTCTGTGTCTGAGCAGCCTATCGGTCCCAGGCTCCGCCAACTCAAATCCAGACACGCCTTTCCCGATTTGATGGATTCAAATCGATTCCAGAGTCATGAACAGGCAGCCAAAAAAAGGCCCTGGCTGAGCCAGGGCCTCCGCTTGTGGTGATCCGAGCGATCAGTGCCCGCAGAGTTCCTTTTCCAGCTTGGTCACGTCGAGGGTGCCCAGGCCGGAGGCGGGATTGTAGTTCGGGCCGGCCTCCCAGTAGAGGTTGGTGCCGGTGGTGATGGCATTGAAGGGGCTCTTGGGGCCGTAGCCGCGCTTCGCGAAGATGGCGTAGAGCTGCGGATTCAGGAAGCCCAGACGGCCGCCCGCGGACTGGCTGAGCAGGGCGGCGATGCCATTGAGCTGCGGGGCCACGAAGCTGGTGCCGCCGCCGCCCGCCGAGAAGGCGCCCTGGAAATAGGTCAGGTAGCCTGTTTCGGGATCTGCGTTCAGGGACACGTCGGGCACATTGCGGCCCACGTAGCCCGCGGGCAGGGCCACCAGTACTTCGGCGCCGCTGGTGTCAGGGGTGGTCGGGGTGTAATTCGGGTAGAAATACAGGGTGGAGAAGTCGGCGGTGCTGGTGCGGCGTCCCGCGACGCCCATCTGCCAGGAGGGGGCGGGGAAGTTGAGGCTCACGCCGCCGCCGCCGCCCACAGGGAAGAGGTAGTGGTCGTAGGTGTACTGACCGTAGTAGGTGACGTAGTAATCCTTGAAGTAGTCCCAGCCCCAGGGCCGTTCCTGCGGCACGACGATGTTGCCGTGGCGGAGCTTCAGCGTGAAGGGCAGGGTGGTGCCGCCGGCGGCGGTGACGTAGGGGTCGGCCGCGGGATGGTTCGCGGAATTCAGCGCCGAGTATTCAGGTGTCTGCAGGGAGCGGTTGATGTCGAAGGCGCCGGAATCGCCCGACGAGGCGAAGACGGGAATGCCCTGGGCCGCGGCCTGCATGAAGACCTGCTGATAGGCCGTGAGGGTGTCGCCATCGAGGAAAAGCTCATCGGTGCCCCAGCTGCAGGAGAGGGTGTCCACCTTGTTGTCGGAGATGGCCTTGTAGAAGAGATCCAGGAAGCCGGATTCGGTGTTGGGCGCTTCATAGACGAGGATCTTGGCCTTGGGGGCGATGCCGCCAGCCTGTTCCACGTCCAGGGTGGTTTCGTCCGCGCCCTTGGTGCCGGCGCCGCCATCCACGGGGATCTCCTTGATGCGATCCTGGGCCACGTCTAGGCCCACGGCCTTCCAGTAGGCGTAGGCATCGGCCTGATCGAAGGTCGCCAGGGTGGCGATGCCCAGCGTCTTGCCGCGGCCGGTGATGTTGCGCTTGTAGAGCGGGTTGATGTTGTAGAGGTTGGCGGCATCGCCCACGGTGAAGTTGCCGGGGACGCCGGTGGCGACCGCCCCATTGGGCAGGATCACGTCTGGTGCCGGTTCGCCCAGAGAGGGGTTTTCCACCTGGGGGGTGCGGCGGGAGTGGGGAACCAGAGCCGGGGCGGTGTTCAGGCCCGTCACCATGAGCACGATGTCTTTGATTTCCTTGGGTACGCAAGGCTTGCGGGAGGCCTCCTGGAACCAGTGGCCGCGCTCATCGCGGTAGGAGCGGATCTCCGTATTCAGCAGGGCGTTGAACTGCGACGTGGTGCCCGTGGCGCGGATGACCATGTGGCTGTCATAGACTTCGTTGACCGTGATGCCGTTCTTCCGCATGAAATGCAGCACCGTGCCCAGTTCCCAATCCCGCGGTCCGAAGGCCTCTGCGAACTCGCGAGTGGACAGGAATTCGCGGTAGCGCCAGCTGTGGGGATCCACGCTCCGGGCGATGAAGCGTTCCAGATCCTGGGTGTTCCGCAGCTTGAAGATGAGGGAAACGGTCTGGGGCACTTCCGCGGCCACAGCGGTGGTTGGAGCGGCCTGGGCCAGAAGGGGCAGGCCCCCGGCGGCGAGCAGGGAAAGGGTGAGGCCCGCTGCGAACAGGGGGTGACGAGAACGCATGGCGAACTCCTTTGGTTGGGCTCGGTTGCCGAGCCATCGACGCCTTGAGGTGTAAGGGGGGCTAGACCCACTTTTCACGATCCGCGCATTTCCGTCAACGCTTTCAGATGTTAAAAAACATTAAGATTGCGGGACTGGAGCGATAACTTACCGGATAGGGGCATCGCTTTTCTCCCTCGCCCCGAAGTCGACTAGGGGCGATTATTCGTCCAGCATCTTCATGGCCTGGGTGAGGCTCTTCTTCATGCGGGTGAAGGCCTGGCTCAGGCGCCCGATTTCGTCGCTGCCGAAGGCCGGGAATTCGGTGTCATCCATCTTGCCCATGCTGACCTCCTCGGCGATGAGGGCCAGCTGGGTCACGGGACGGACCACCATGTACCAGAGCATCAGGTTGAGGGCTGTGAAGATGAGAAGAAACACGGCGCCCAGCGACAGCATGAAGGTGCGGAAGGCCTGGTCGGCCTTCTTCAAAGGCAGGGCCGTGGGCACCGACACCACCTGGGCGCCGATGATCTCGTTGAGCTTCCACCCGAAGCCGTTGGCGCTTCCGTATTTCTCCAGCAGCGTTTTGGGAGCGGCATCCACGGTGCTGTGGCAGGCGAGGCAGGCGGCGCTCTTGATTTGAATGGGGTGGGCCAGGTAGAGGGAGCGGCCCGTGGGTGTATCGCGTTCGCCGATGATCTCGCTCTGGTCGGGGTATTGGCGGAAGCGGTTCACCAGGTCGGCTTCCCAGTCGTTGGCGCGATTCCGCAGGTTGGTGGGGTTCAGGGTGGCTTCCTTGTAGGCGAAATCCGGGAACTTCGCCCGCATGGCGTTGAACTGCTCTGCCGCGCCATAGGCCGGCACCGATTGGGGCAGGAATTCGTACTTCATCTGAGTCTGCAGCAGCGGCGCCACCTGATTGGTGGTGTAGGCGCGCGAGGCCAGTGAGGCCTCCATGATCAGGCGGGCATTCTGCACGATCTCGTCCTGGGCGTTCCGTTGCAACAAGGCGCGCGAAGCGTAGGCCGCCGCGGCGAACCCGAGCACGAAGACCGCCAGGAAGATGAGGTTGAACTTGACGATGAGCTTCATGAGCTTCCCTTGGTGGCGCGATCTTTCAGACGGTTGGCAAAGCGGCGGAGCAGGGCGCCGCGCTCACTTGGAAAGGCACGGACCCAGCGATCAGCCTCTTCGGAACTCAGGGGCCGCTCGCCTTCGGGCTCCACCTTCTTGCCGCTGAATTTCCCGAAGCGCGAAGGCAGCGTGTCCAGAAAGGGCCGAGGAATCGCGGCCCGGAAGGTCGCTGTAGGCCGGTTGAGAATGTTCAGCGTATGGTCGGCCTTGAATTCCGCGAATTCGCCAGCCTTTCGCGGCTCCCAACGAAGGCCTGATCTTCCCCCAGCGGAGGGAATCAGCTCTCCGGCTTCCACGAAGCATTCTGTGGCGGAATCCTCGCGCCGCAACACGAAGGCGCCGCTCTTTGGGTGGAGGGAGAGAGAGGAGCTCAGCACCCGGAGCAGGCCCGCACTGGCGGGCCCGGACACTTTCACCCAGCCCAAATGGAGCAGGAGCTCTCCGGGTTTCCCGGCACCTTGGGGGCGCGCCGACAGATAGGTGGAGGTGGCGGGTCCCAGCCCCAGGGCGGAGCCATCCGGGAACTCGATCTGCACATGGGTGCGGGCTTCGGTCTCCAGAATGTCGGCAGCGGCCAGGGCCATGCCCTCTTTCAGAGGATGGAGGTTTGCGCCTCGTACCAACCAGGCCTTGCCATCCACGATGGTGGCGATCCCTGCGGGCTCGCCCGCGCGCGCCTGCAGAGCCAGGAGGCCGATCGCGAAGACGGTCAAGGGAAGCAAGCTGCGCATGGGGTCGGATACCGGGGGGAGGTTGTCGTTACAACCTTACCCTCGAACCCGCCTGAAGGCCATCCACGGCGCGGGTCTGCCGCACCCGCGAACCCGTTGCCGGAGACATCCTCTGCTAGAGTCGGGTGTCACCAAAGCCCAGCGAAAGGAGCCCGGCCGTCCATGCTTCCCAGCCTTCCTCCCGGGCACACCCTCCACGAGTACCGCTTCGACAAGCTGCTGGGTGTCGGGGGCTTCGGATTCACGTATCTCGCCACCGATCTGAACCTCCACCTGCCGGTGGCCATCAAGGAATACCTGCCTTCCAGCATCGCCCACCGGGATGCAGAGCTGGCCGTGCATCCCATGAAGGAAGAAGACAGGCCCACCTTCGACTGGGGGCTGGCCCGCTTCCTGGATGAGGCCCGCACCCTGGCGGCCTTCCACCATCCGCACATCGTCCGCGTCATGCGCTACTTCCAGGCCCATGCCACTGCCTACATGGTGATGGAATTCGTGGACGGGGCGCCGCTTCCGGATTGGCTGCTGCAGCGGCGCCCCTTGCCCCAGGCCGGGATGGTGAAGTTGCTCCGCGCCCTGGCCGAAGGGTTGGATGCCATCCACCGGGGCGGCTATCTGCACCGCGACATCAAGCCCTGCAACATCTACCTCCGGAAGGACGACAGCCCCGTGTTGCTGGATTTCGGCGCCGCGCGCTCCACCGCGGGTGGGAAGGGGCACACGGCCATTCTCAGCTTCGGGTATGCGCCCATCGAGCAGTACAGCGAATCCAGCGTGCAGGGGCCCTGGACCGATCTCTATGCGCTGGGCGGTGTCATGTACTGGTTGCTGACGGGGAAGCGCCCGGTCGATGCCACTGCGCGTGTCCGCGATGATCCGCATGTGCCTGCGCTTCAGGCGGGCGACCGGTCGGCCTATTCGCCCGAATTCCTCGCCCTCATCGATTGGATGCTGATGATGGACGAGCGTCAGCGGCCCCAGTCCGCCGGAGCGCTGATGGCCCGTCTCGATGGGCTGTCGGAGCCTGTGCCCTCTGCCACATCGGCCGTCACCAGCCGGGACATTCCCACCTTCATCCCCAGTCCCCATCCGGACTCCACGCCAGTGAGCGCGGAGCATCTGAGAGATCTCGAAAGCGAGCTGGCCCGGCACATCGGCCCCCTTGCTTCGCTCCTGGTGAAGAAGGCCACCAAAAAGCACACCACCTTCGATGCGCTGCTGGAGGCCGTGGCCACGGAGATCCAGGACGAAACGGAGCGATCTGGCTTCCTCCGGAAAGTGCGGGGCAGCACCCAGCCGCCTTCCACACCCCCCTCTTCGCCACCGTCCTCGCCATCTGGCCAGCCCGGCGGTGGTCAATCAGGCCCCGTGTCCTTCGATGGGATGCTGCTGGAGCGCCTGGAAACCCTGCTGACCCACCACATCGGCGTGGTGGCCCAGGTGGTGGTCCGGCGGGCGGCCCGGCAGGCCCGGGACGAGCAGGAACTGCGCCTCCTGGTGGCCGAGAAGATCGAAGACCCCGGGGAACGCCGGGCCTTCCTGAAACGCGCGCTGGCCACATCCGGGCGGCATACCTCCTCCTGAGCGGTCTGGCTTCAGAGCGATCTGGGCGGCTACGCTTCACCCATGGATGCCTTCTTCACGTACCACCCCATCGGTTTTGTCCGCACCCCCTATGCGCGGCGCATCGACGCCCCCCATCAGCCCACGGTGGTGGAAGGCACCGAGACCGGCAGCCCGGCCGAGGCCACCCTGGAACTGGATGACGCCCTGCCGGAAACGGTGCTGCGTGATCTCGAGGGCTTCGCCCGCATCTGGCTCATCTTCGCCTTCCACCTCAGCGAGGGCTGGGCGCCCCTGGTGCAGCCGCCGCGGGGCCCGAAGGCCAAGCGGGGCGTGCTCGCCACCCGATCGCCCCACCGGCCCAATGCCATCGGCCTTTCCGCCGTAGAGCTGGTGGCGGTGGAGGGTCGAACCCTGCGGTTGCGGGGCGTGGATCTGCTGGATGGCACGCCGGTGCTCGATCTCAAACCCTACGTGCCCTACGCGGATGCCTTTCCGGGGATTGCCGCCGGGTGGATCGACGCGGTCGATGCGGCCACGGGGGCGCACTCCGCGCCGGGTCCCCGAAAGCCGAGGAGGCCAGCGGAATCCTCTTGACGCAGGGCCAGCGGAGGCGCACCTTTCGACCATCCCCCGCAACGGATGTCCCGACACCCAGGAGTCGTCATGGTCCAGGTTTCCCTGCTGCATCTTTGGATTCCCATCCTCCTCTCGGCGGTGTGCGTCTTCGCCGCCAGCAGCCTCATCCACATGGTGGTGAAATGGCACGCCTCGGATTACAACGGCCTGTCCAATGAGGACGAAGTCCGCGCCGCCATCCGCAAGGGCAGTCCGGCCCCTGGCCAGTACGTGCTGCCGCGCTGCGCCGACATGAAGGATATGGAGAAGCCCGAGATGCGGGCGAAGTACGAGGAGGGCCCGGTGGCCTTCGTGGTGGTGGCCCCCAATGGCGCGCCAGCCGTTGGCGCCGCCCTGGGCAAATGGTTCGTCTTTTCGGTGCTGGTGGCCTTCACCGCCGCCTACCTGGCCAGCCGCACGCTGTCCCCGGGCACCCACTACCTCCAGGTGTTCCGTGTGGTCGGTACCACTTCGTTCCTGGCCTACGGGTTCGGCAGCATCCCCCAGGCCATCTGGATGGGCAAGCCCTGGAGCAGCGCCATCAAGGATCTGGCCGATTCGCTGATCTACGGTCTGCTCAGCGGCGGCGTCTTCGGCTGGCTCTGGCCGCGCTAGGTCTCAGGGAATCTCCCGTTCATAAGGCTGGCCCAGGATCCATCCGCGAATGGCCTGGGCCACTTGGCTTTCCCGCCCGAAATAGCCGTGATGGGAGAGGGGGTCGCAAGGGCCTGAGATCGGTTCCGCGCCTCCGCGAACGGTGATCAGAGCGGTTTTCCCGGCGAGCTTCATGGCCTGGGAGTAGGGGCAAACCGGGCAGCCATCCTCGGCGTGGTGGACGAACAGCATCGGCACCTTCACCCGGTCAAAATGGAAGAGGCTGAGGCCCACGTTGCGCTGGTTGGCCAGAAATACGGAGGAAGAGAGCACCAGGCCATCCACCGCTGCGCCCAGATGTTCCGCTGCATAGGCCGCGGATACCGTGCCTCGGCTGGTGCCCACCAGGTAGAGCTTCGCCCCGGGGAAGCGCGTGCGCAAAACGTTCGCCACGGCCCTCACGTCGGCTGCGTGGTCCTCGCTGGCCCGGAAACCATCGTCCAGGCCCGTGGGCCGGTCCGAAGGGCAGTCCATGAGCAGGACGGCCAAGTCGGGGCTCAGGAAACGGTCCGCGGCGCGGATCAGGAAATTGCCCTCCGGTTTGAACACCGCTTCCAGGGATTTCCGGCCCAACCCGATGATGCCGCTGCCGCCGGGGAACATGATCGCCACCGCCTTGGGGGTCGGGCCCTCGGAGATCAGCAGGCAGGGCTGAGACACCCCCTGCCGGGAAGGCACCTGCAGCAACTCCCGCTGGATGGGCCGGGCGGGGGGCTGCGCGAAGGTAAGCAGCGTCAGGGCCGGGAGAAGGAAGACGGGCAGGCTGAGCATCAGAGGGAGCTCCCGGAAGGGCCAGGCGGCAGCACCAAGGGTAGACTCAGGCCATGGGCAAGGAAACTTCCGACTCCTATGGACGGCTGGACTACCGGGGGCTCATCGCCTGGCCGGAGCGCCTGCAGCGCGAGGCGCCCCTGCTTCAGCGCGTGCTGGGAAGTGCGCCCTCGAAGCGCATCCTCGACCTGGGCTGCGGCAGCGGCGAGCACAGCCGCTTCCCGCAGTCGCTGGGCTTCGAGGTCACCGGCGTGGATGCCTCGGCCAGCCAGGTGCAGGCGGCCCGGGAGGCCGATCCCGCGGGCCACTACGTCGAAGCGGGACTCGTGGAGTTGGAGGGTGTGGTGGAACCTGGCCAAGGCGGCGCCCTCTGCCTGGGGAACACCCTGCCGCACCTCTGCGAAGAGGCCGAAGTCCGCGCCTTCTTCTCGGGGCTGGCCCGCTGTCTGCTGCCCGGTGCGCCTTTCCTGCTTCAGCTGTTGAACTACGACCGCATCCTCGATCGGGGTGAAAGGACGTTCCCCGTGCTGCTGCGCCCCGGCGCACACGAAGCGGAGGACACGGTCTTCCTGCGTCTCATGACCCACCACGGCCAGGGACGGATCACCTTCACCCCCGCGCGGCTGAGCTACCGCCCCGGAACGGCTGATCCCCTGGCATTGATCGCTGCCGAAACGGTGAATCTGCGCGGTTGGCGCCGCGCCGAACTGGAGGCGCTGGCCGAGGGCACTGGGCTGCAGGTGCGGGAGGCCTTCGGCTCCATGACCGGTGAGGCCTGGAGTCCCATGGCGTCCGACCTGGTACTGTGGATGGAACGGAGGTCGCCATCATGAGGCAACGCGCGCTTCTCCCCGCGCTGGCGTCCACCTTTGCGCTCCTCCTTGCCTGCGGAGGGGGGAAGGGCTCGGGTCCTTCCGCCGGTGGCGGCGGAACGGTTCCGGCCTATCCGCCCACGGTCCCGCTCAGTGGCCCTCCTGCCGGTAACCCGGATGGGAAGGCCCTGGTGCCCCCGGAAGGCCTGGTGGCCGATGTGTCGCACCCCGACCATGTGATCGGCACGGGCACCCCGGAGAGCTGCACGGCCGAGGCCTTCATCGCCGCGGTGGCG
Organism: Geothrix sp. PMB-07; assembly: GCF_030758935.1. Taxonomy (NCBI): domain Bacteria; kingdom Pseudomonadati; phylum Acidobacteriota; class Holophagae; order Holophagales; family Holophagaceae; genus Geothrix; species Geothrix sp. PMB-07. The sequence continues at coordinate 3,451,895 of NZ_CP132333.1, read as the reverse complement.
CAGGGCGGGAAGATCACCTTCAACGGCGGGGCGAAGCCGTTCACCCTCACCCTCAGCCGCCCGGCGAAAGTCTTCAACGACAAGCCCGACGTGGTGATCGATGGGGGCGGTCTGGTGACGCTCAGCGGCGGCGGCACCACGCGCATCCTCTACATGAACACCTGCGATCAGAACCAGGTGTGGACCACGAGCCACTGCGACAACCAGGAACACCCGCAGCTTACGGTGCAGAACCTCACCTTCGTGGATGGCAACGCCTCGAATGAAAGCAATGCGGGTGAGGGCGGAGGGGGCGGGGCCATCTACGCCAGCGGGGGGCGCTTCAAGGTCATCAACTGCCGCTTCTTCAACAATGTGTGCGCCAGTCTTGGGCCCGATGTGGGCGGCGGTGCCCTCCGAGTCTTCCAGCAGTACCAGGGGCTTCCCGTCTACGTGGTGCACAGCACCTTCGGCGGGGCCGATGGCTATGGCAATCGCGGCGCCAATGGCGGCGCCCTCAGCAGCATCGGCGTGTCCTGGTCCATCTACAACAGCCTGTTCTCCTACAACCGCGCCCTGGGCAATGGCGGCAACCCCGCCACCGCAGGCACGCCCGGCGGCGGCAGCGGCGGTGCCATCTACAACGACGGCAACACCATGACGCTGGCGCTCTATGGCAGCCTCATCGAGCAGAACCAGGTGAACGCCTTCGGCTCCGCCATCTTCTTCGTGAGCAACAATGGCACAGGCCGGGTGCACCTCGAGGATTCCGTGCTCCGCAAGAACATCGGCGGCTCCTGGTACGCCAAGCCCGGCCTGTCCATGGATGCCAGTTCCAAGCTGGAAATCGTCAATTCGACGCTGCAGTAGCGCGCCGCCTCAAGGAAGGTTGAGTTCTTTGCGGAGAACGAGGGCGCAGGCGCCCTGGATGACGATGTCGGAGCCGATGGAGGAGAAGCAGACCTGGGTCTCCATGGCCTGTTCGGGGAGGATGCGGGCGCGGATTTCGGCGCGCATGGCCTCAAGGAGGGGTTCACCAAAGAGGCTGGGCATGCCGGAGAGGACGATTTTATGGACGTTGAGCACCCCGGCGAGGCTTGCAGCCACGACGCCCAGATGGGCGCCCAGATTCCTCACCAGGGCCCGTGCCTGGGGATCGCCGCCGTCATTGAATGCGCGCAGGAGGTCGAGGGTGGCCTCGCGGGAAGCCAGGGCCCGGCCCAGGGGCGTCTCTGGTGTGTGCAGGGCCGTTTCGCGGAGGAACGCCAGCACGGAAGGGGTGCTGGCCACGGTTTCCAGGCAGCCCAGGTTCCCACAGGTGCAGGGGGCGCCCCCCCGAACGACGCAGAGGTGCCCCACCTCACCGGCGCTGAAGCCATCGCCGGTGTGGAGATTGCCGTTCAGGACGATGCCTGAGCCGATGCCCTCGCCCACCTTGATGAGCACCAGGCTGGGGGTGCGCCCGTGGCCGCCGTAGGCGCATTCCGCCAGGGCAGCCACGTGGCTGTCGTTGGCGATGTGGATGGGCACGTTGTAGCGCCCGGCGAGGTTCTCGCGCAGATCCAGGTTGGCCCAGCCCAGGTTCACGGCCTGGCGGATGATGCCCTTCTCCGTGTCCACGGGACCGGGGGTGCCGATGCCGATGCCGAGGATGGGTGCGGAGGTTTGGGCCCAGAGCCCTTCGATGAGGCGATGGGCCAGTTGCAAGGCGGCCTCGCCTTTGCGCTCGCCCACGGGCAGGGCGTGGCGCAGGAGGACATCGCCCTTGAGATTGACCAGGGCGCCTTGGAACTCGTCGCCGCTGAGATCGACACAGATGAGCTGGCGGGCGTGAGCGTCGAAATCGACGTAGATGGCGGGTTTTCCGATGGTGGAGGGGGCGATGCCGGTCTCTTTGACCAGGCCGGTTCCGATCAGCTCGGTGACGATTTCGGAGACGGTGGTGCGGGTGAGGCTGGTGGTGCGGGCGATGTCGGCGCGGCTGATCTGATCGTCGTGGTAGATGGTCTTCAACACGAGGGTCGTGTTGTGTTCCTTGGTGGCTTGGTGCGTGGCTTTTTTCATGGGCATCCGGGAACGTGCCACTGGGGCTTCGCAGGGGGGGCGAGGCAGAGGCCAGCAGGGCCCTCGAACCAGAGCGGGCCCTTCCAGTCGAGCAAGAGCCGGTCTTCACGTCGAGCCCAAATCCTCGCGAAGAACCTTCTCGCAGGCCATTCTCTGCGCCAGATTGCCAGATCGTTCAGAAGGCCGAGCGGGTTCAGGGCACGGGAAAGCCCCGGGCCGCCTCCAGCAGCTGGAACCACTGCTGGCGATCCAGGTTGAGATCCCGGGCCCGGGCCATGACGCGAATGCGCTCCAATTTTCCCGAACCGAGCACAGGCTGGATGCCTGCCGGATGGTGCAGCAGCCAGGCGAGGGCCAGCTGTTCGGGGGTGGCATCCAGTTCGCGCCCCACCTGAGCCAGGGCTTGGCCCAGGGCGCTTTCCACAGGTTCCCGGCTCAACCGTCCGCCCCCCAGGGGGGACCAGGCCTGGGGCCGGACGCGCAGCCGCTGGGCCTGGTCGAGGGTTCCGTCGAAGAGCGAATCCGTGCGCAGCAGGGATACCTCCACCTGATTGGTGGCCAGGGGCTGCTCCAGGCGGCTTTGCAGCAGTTCGAACTGGTGGGGCAGGAAATTGGAGACGCCGAAGGCCGCCACCTTGCCCGCACGGTGGAGGTCACCGAAGGCCCGGGCGACCTCATCGGCATCCATCAGGGGGTCTGGGCGATGGATGAGCAGCAGGTCCAGCTGCTCAAGACCCATGGCCGCCAGGGACTGCTCCACCGAAGCCACGATGTGGGCGTGGCTGGTGTTGTAGTGCTGCACGCGGTGGTGTGGGCGCGCGGGTTTGACGAGGGCGATGCCGCACTTGGAGATCACCCGGATGCGGGCTTTCAGGGAAGGGGCCGCCTTCAGCGCTTCGCCGAACAGGGCCTCGCACTGGTAGCCATGGTAGATGTCGGCGAGATCGAAGGTGTCGATGCCCAGGTCGAGGCAGCCCTCCACCAGGCGGGCCAGCTCGGTGGAACTGAGGCCCCACGCGCCGATGCGCCAGAGGCCCTGGATGAGTGAGGTGTCGTGGCCGTTCATGGGGGCCCTTTCGCATGGGAGGAATGACGCGAGCCAGAGCCACCATCCTGGCGGCTTCCAGGGAACAAAAAAAGGGCCCGATGGCTCGGGCCCTTTTCCAATGCATGGCTTCCTAGAAGTGGAAGCGGACGCCCACCTGGATCCAGGAGGGATTGATGCCACGGCTGCCCGTGAGGGCCTCCTTGTTCTTGAACTGGCCGTCGGTGCCCATCTCGGTGAGCTGGTACATCGCGGTGACGGCGGCGGAGGGGCTGAAGTTGTACTCCACGCCGGCCCGGAAGCCCAGCTTGACGCCCTTGCTGCCGGCATTGGAGGCATCCGAGGACACCGTCCAGTTGTTGGCGCTGAGGCCCACGAAGGCGCCCAGCTTGCTGTTGGGCTTCGTGAGGAAGACGTCGCCAGCGACCTGGATGTCGGCCAGGCGGGACTTGGTGGCCGGGTCGATGTCGGCGAGGAACTTCAGGTAGCCCAGGCTGACGCGGTAGGGCAGGTCGGCGCTATCCATCTTGCCCGTGTAGGCGAGATCGAGGCCCAGGCCCCAGGTCTGGTTCTGGTAGTCGCCCAGGTAGGCCGCTCCAACGGAGCCGCCCTGTTCCTGCGCGAAGGCCGAGGTCCCCGCGAGCAGTGCCAGGGCCAGGAATGTGGATGAGATCAGTCGATTCATGGGTTAACCTCTCGATCTTAGAAACGCAGGCCAAGGCTGGCGGTGACGGAGCGGGGCTGGGTCCACATGCGGTTGTCGGTCCAGTTGGGATTGCCCATGTCCGCACCGGCACTCGCGATGCCAGCGGCGCTGCCACTGACGTTCTGGACGTACTGGCCCTGACGGATGGTGTTGAAGAAGTTGTTGACCATGACATCGCCGAAAAGGTTCACGCGCCAGAGAGAGAGTGGCACCTTGAAGGCCATGCGGAAGTCGACGCGGTAGATGTCGTTCTGCTCGAAGGGCCGACGTCCGCCCATGTAGCTGGCGTATTGGCGGCCATCGCCCTGGGTGTAGGCCACGCCGTGGGAATCGGCGCCGAGGTTGGTCATGCCCAGGGAGACCTGGTTTGACACGCCCCAGGGGGTGCCGAGGATGCCGCTGCCCATCCAGGAGAAGCTGATCTCTCCGCCCTTGCCGAAGGGAATGGTGGCGGTGGTGTAGAGGCGGATGCGGTGAGTGGCATCGTTGCCGAGGCGGCCGTAGGGGGCGAAGGAGGACTCAGGCACGCCGTGGGCCAGGAGCCAGCGACGGTCCAGGAAATACTGGCTGGGGGTGTTGTCGCGCAGGGCCGACTTGGAGGCGATGTCATCACCACCCTCATCGTTGCCCGTGAGGCGGCTGTAGGTCCAGCTGCCGCCCCAGGACCAGATGCCCTTGGTCTTGACGTTGAACTCGGTTTCCAGCGCGTTGTACTCGCGCTTCAGGTCGTCGCTGTTGAAGTAGTGGCGAACCTGACCGTAGAGGGGAGGCAGGCCGGACCCGGTGGGATCCGTCAGGAGGACCTGCTGATCCACGGCGTAGTCTTCGGAAATGGCCCACTGGCGCTTCCATTCGCGCCGCACGTAGGTGAAGCGAACGTTGGAGCCGTCGGTGAAGGCGTGGTTGTAGCCCAGGGACACTTCGTCGATGACGGGCGGCTTGATGCTGCCGTCCAGCACGTTCTGGGTGGAGTTGTCGGCGAACTTGTAGATGGCCTTGTAGTTCCGTGGGTCCACCAGGGTGGCGTAATCCACGAAGCGGACGCCATACATGTCGACGCCGGCCACGGGATCGCCCGCCACGCCGGGGGTGGGGAGGGCCACCGTGCCGCCGTTGGTGTGGGTCATGCCGTAGTAGGCGGCCTTGGACTGGGCGTTGGCGGCGAAGGCCGACGCGAAGGACTGGGAGAAGTCGCCGGTGTACTGGGCGGCCGTGAAGGTGATGAGCTGGCGGCTGTCGCCGTGGATGTCGTAACGCACCTGCAGGCGGGGGCTGATGTCCGTGGTCTTGGCCAGGTCCTTGCCAGTGGCGTCGGACAGCTTCTGGCTGTCGAAGCGGAGGCCCAGCATCACGTTCCAGTGGGCGTTCAGCGTCCACATGTCATTGGCGTAGACACTCTGGTTGTCGCTGATGACGTGGGCGTTCTTGGGCCCGAGGTACTGGACCATGGTGGGAGCGAGGCCCGCATCCCAGGGGAAGTAGCCGTCCCACTTGGACTGGAAGTTGCCGAGCCCGGTGAACTTGATGACCGGGAAGAGGAAGTTGCCAGCGGCGTTGGAGAACTGGCCGCCGATGTTGAACTGGCGGTTGTTGGCTCCGATCTGGGTGAGGTTCAGATAAGAGTCGGTCATGTAGTCGCTCTTGAAACCATCCAGACCGAAGTCGAACTGGTGGTCATCCGCCAGCCACTTCAGGTTCACGTTGTAGGTGGTGGACTTACTCTTCACCGTGCCGGGGCCGCTCCACACGCCGAAGGGCATGCCGTGGCGCCAGTTGGGGTAGGGGCCGCCATTCACCACATCCTGGTGGCCTGAGCCGTAGGCGTAGATGGCCTCCTGGCCGCCGCCGTACTTCTCGTCGCCCTTGGGCCGGTCCACGTTGCGGCCATTGGTGGCGTACATCGCTTCGAGGTACAGGGTCGAGCTGAGGGACCCGCGGTAGTTCACGGCGTAGTTGTAGCGGTCGGTCTTGAGGGTGCCCAGAGCGGCGATACGGGTGGTGTGCCACACGTCGTCATTGGCATCGGTGTTCGTCTTCTCTTCGCTGGCGTTCATGAAGGCGAATTCGACGATGTGATCCTGGTTGATGGCGCCGGAGAGCTTGGCTTCCAGGTAGCTGCTCTTGGTGTTCTGGTTGAAGGGCGTGTTGCCATCGCCGCGGTTGTAGGTGTAGCCGGCGGGAACGCCAGCGCCCACCGCCGGGTTGGGATCGGTGAAGTGCCCGCCGTTGAAGGCGCCCGTCACGTGGTCGATGTTCGCGTTGCCCGTGGCGAAGGGAGCCCAGGTGGGGCGCTGCCAGCCGGCGGGGCCGAACCAGCCGAACTGGTTCTGCACCGAGGAGGAAGGCGTGAGAATCGTGGCCAGGCTGAACCAGAGGCGGTCCTTGATGATGGGGCCGCCCAGGGTGACCTGGTAATCGGTGTTGAGATGATCGGCGCGGTTGGCGGCGTTGCCAGCTTCATCGTTGGGGCCGAGGGCGCGCCAGGAATCACGGCTGAAGGTCGCGCGCACAGATCCGCGGAAGTCATTGCTGCCGCTCTTGGTGACCACGTTCACCTGACCGCCCATGTTGCGGCCGTAGCGGGCGTGCAGGGGGGAGAGCACCACCTGGATGTCTTCGATGTTGTCTTCGACCACCCAGCGCTCTTTGCCGTCCTCGCCCATTTCGCCGCTGTAGTCGTTCTTCACGTCAGCGCCATTCACGCGGTACTGGACGCCCTGCACCGTGCTGCCGCGCATGCTGACGCGGCCGGAGGGGGTTTCGGTGACGACACCGGGGGTGAGGGAGAGGGCGCCCTTGAAGGCGCGGTCGCCGCCGGCGCCCGTGGGGATGGCTTCCAGCTGCGCGGCATTGAAGTTGACGGAGGTCTTGGTGTCGCTCTTGTCGACGCCCACGGAGGAGCTGACGACTTCGACGACCGCGCTGGCTTCCGAGATCTTCTTCAGGGAGAGATCCTGGCGGAGGGCGCTGCCGAGGCCCACGCGGACATCATCGGCGCCGGACGAGACGTACCCGTCGGCGGTGGCCGTCAGGCGGTAGACGCCGGCGGGAAGCAGGAAGGCCCGCCACTCGCCCTTGGCGTCGGTGACGACCACGCGGGGGGCGAAGAGGGCGGGGGAGGCCAAGGTGATCTTGGCGTTGGCCAGGGGTGCGCCGGCGTGGTCTTTGACCACGCCCACGATGGAACCCGTGGAGGACTGGGCCAGCAGCACGGGGCCGACCGCCAGGCTCAGGGCAAGGGAAGAAAACCGGGTCAAGTTTCGCATGATGTAAGGGCTCCTAGGACCTGGTTAGAAACGGAAGACGTAGGCAGCTTCGAAGTGGGGCAGCATCCTTCCGCGCTCCACGATCTGGTCCTTGGAGTTGGCGGGGGTGGAACCGGCCACATGCTGGTAGTCCAGGGCGGTGAAGGACTGCAGCAGCACGCCGAATTCCACCGCGCTCGAAGGGCTCAGGTTGTAGGTCATGCCCGCGAAGGGGCTGGGGGCCAGGGCGTTCTTGGCCGACACGGTGTAATAGGCCGCGCCTTGGCTGGTGGTGCCCACCAGCCAGCCGGTCTGTCCGATCACCTGGTGGGTGAACTTGGAGCCGCCCAGCTGGATGCCGGCGCGCCAGCTCCAGTCGGCATCGAGGGCGCCTTCGTAGCCCAGGCGCAGGGTGAGGCCATCCACCTTGTTCTTGCGCGATTCCACGGAATTGGAGGGATCCAGCGTGAAGCCGGCCTCGTGGGGAATGGTGGTGGGGTCCACCCGGTACTCGTTGCCGGGCTTGATCATGTAGCCCAGTTCGGTGGTGAAGCGGCCAGAGCCGAGGCCGAAACCGGCCTCAAGGCCGAAGCCCATCAGGTGCTGGGCGAGGCCATCCTTGGCCGAGGCGACCTGGTAGCCGGCACGGAGCTTGAACGCGGTGGAAATGCCGTTGTCCGGAGCCTGGGCCATCAGGCCTACGGAGCTGGCGGCTCCCAGGACCAGGAACCATCGGCTCATATGAGCGAATGCCTTCATGAATTCCTCCTTGCGACGGGCGCTTAGGCCCAAAAGGGAAAGGATAAAAATGGATCGGTTCGGGCAGGACCCTAGGGGTTCGAGCTCCGAGGGGGGGGACATGGGAGGGCGCGGCCCTCCTGCGTCGGGGTGCAGCGAAAAGCGCGTGCGGTCAGACCCAAGGGCGCTGGACCGGGGGTTAGCTTCATGGTTTCTCCTTTGTGGGGGGAGGCTGGGCCTCCGGAAAGGGAGGGGGGGAAAACGCTCATGGAAGGTTGAGTTCTTTGCGGAGAACGAGGGCGCAGGCGCCCTGGATGACGATGTCGGAGCCGATGGAGGAGAAGCAGACCTGGGTCTCCATGGCCTGTTCGGGGAGGATGCGGGCGCGGATTTCGGCGCGCATGGCCTCCAGCAGAGGTTCGCCAAAGAGGCTGGGCATGCCGGAGAGGATGATCTTGTGGACGTTGAGCACGCCGGCGAGGCTGGCGGCCACGACACCCAGGTGGGTGCCCAGGTCGCGCACCAGGCCACGGGCCTGCGAATCACCGCCGTCGGAGCCCTCCCGAAGCAGGTCGAGGGAAAGCCCCCGGGAGGCCTGGGCCCGGCCCAAGGGCGCAGCGGGGTCGCGCTGGGCCTGCTCCTTGAGGAGCTGAAGCACGGAAGGGGTGCTGGCCACGGTTTCGAGGCAGCCGAGGTTGCCGCAGCGGCAGGGGCGCCCCTCGCACACGACGCAGAGATGTCCCACCTCACCGGCACTGAAGCCATCGCCGGTGTGGAGGTTGCCGTTCAGGACGATGCCCGAGCCGATGCCCTCGCCCACCTTGATGAGCACCAGGCTGGGGGTGCGCCCGTGGCCGCCGTAGGCGCATTCCGCCAGGGCAGCCACGTGGCTGTCGTTGGCGATGTGGATGGGCACGTTGTAGCGCCCGCCTAGGCTTTCGCGCAGATCCAGGTTCGTCCAGCCGAGGTTCACGGCCTGGCGGATGATGCCCTTTTCCGTATCCACAGGGCCGGGCGTTCCGATGCCGATGCCGAGGACGGGGACCGTTGCCTCGGCCCACAGCCCTTCGACCAGGCGGTGGGCCAGTTGCAAGGCGGCCTCGCCTTTGCGGCCCTCCACGGGCAGGGCATGGCGGAGAAGCACATCGCCCTTGAGATTGACCAGGGCGCCTTGGAACTCGTCGCCGCTGAGATCGACACAGATGAGCTGGCGGGCGTGAGCGTCGAAATCGACGTAGATGGCGGGTTTTCCGATGGTGGAGGGGGCGATGCCGGTCTCTTTGACCAGGCCGGTTCCGATCAGCTCGGTGACGATTTCGGAGACGGTGGTGCGGGTGAGGCTGGTGGTGCGGGCGATGTCGGCGCGGCTGATCTGATCGTCGTGGTAGATGGTCTTCAACACGAGGGTCGTGTTGTGTTCCTTGGTGGCTTGGTGCGTGGCTTTTTTCATGGGCCTCAGGGCGCCGAAGATTTTTCACTGCTTTGTTAGTGCATTGAACTTATTAATCGGGTAACTTTGAAGTGAAAACCATCTTATAGGCAGGGTGAGGCAAGTCAAAGAAAAAAGGTGGAAGATGAAAAATTTCCGGAACTTTTGGCTAATTGCTTTCAAGCAAAAGTTAATAAAGGGTTTATTTTTTATTGTTCCAACCGCTTTTTTGATCGCATCGAACCTGGAAGCCCAGGAAATTCTTCCGAAACCCCGGGTTCGCACCCCCTTGGCGGGCACTTTCAACCTGGGGGCCCAGACCCGGATTTGCGCTGGAAACCAGACAAAGGGGTTGGCCGAGCAACTGCGGCAGTACCTTCATCCAGCCACCGGGTTGGATCTGGCCCTGGTGCCCAAAGAAGACGTGGGAACCATCGCGCTGGTGCTGGATCCCTCCCGGTCTGCCCTGGGAGATGAAGGCTACCGCCTGGAGGTCAGGCCTGAGCGGGTACGGATCGAGGCCTCAAAACCGGCAGGTCTCTTCTATGGTCTCCAGACCTTTCGGCAGTTGCTTCCGCCCCAGGTGTTCCGCGAAGCCCGGGTGACGGGGGTGGCTTGGCAGGTTCCAGCCCAGATCATTGAGGACAGCCCCCGTTTCGCCTGGCGCGGCAACCATATGGATGTCTCCCGCCACTTCATGCCCAAGGCCTTCATCAAAAAGCACCTGGATCTGATGGCCCTGCATAAGCTCAATGTCTTCCACTGGCATCTGACGGACGACCAGGGCTGGCGCCTCGAAATCAAGAAATACCCCCGCCTGACGGAGGTCGGTGCCTGGCGCAAGGCCACCGTAATCCCCTACGCCAACCGGGACGACCACCAGGTGATTCTCCCCTACGACAATGTGCCGCACGGTGGGTTCTATACCCAGGAGGATGTTCGCGAGATCGTGCAGTACGCCGCGGACCGCTTCATCACCATCGTTCCCGAGATCGAGATGCCCGGCCACAGCAGCGCCGCCGTGGCGGCCTATCCCGACCTGGGCAACTTCCCCGAGCGGAAGGTGGAGGTGGTTGGCAACTTTGGCGTGTTTCCCAGCACCTTCAACGTGAGCGACAAGACTCAGGCCTTTCTCAGGGATGTGTTGGACGAGGTGGTGGCGCTGTTCCCCTCCCACTACATCCATATTGGCGGGGACGAATGCCCCAAGGGTGAGTGGGCTCAGAGCGAGGCGGCCCTGGCGCGGATGAAGGCCCTCGGGCTGCTGGAAGCCAAGGCCACCCTGGAGGACCTTCAGGGTTACCGCAATGAAAAGGGCGAAGCTGCAGACCATCCCGCCCTGCTCAAGCTCCAGAGCTGGTTCATTCGGCAGGTGGTCCTGCATCTGGCCGCCAAGGGACGGGCCATCATCGGCTGGGACGAGATCATGGAAGGCGGCATCGACCGGGAGGCGGCGATCATGGCCTGGAACCGGGGCGACCTGGTGGCCAAGGCCGCGCGGGAAGGCCATGACGTGGTGGCGACCCCCATCGATCAGACCTACTTCGACCACTACCAGAGCAAGGGGCCCGAGCCCTACACCATCGGTGGGTTGCTCACCCTGGAGCAGGTCTACGCCTATGAACCGGTTCCCGCCGGTCTCGACGAGGCCGCCCGGCACCACATCCTTGGCGCCCAGGCCCAGATCTGGACCGAGTACCAGCCCACGCCGCGGCATGTGGAATACATGCTTTGGCCACGTCTGGCCGCGCTCGCGGAGGTACTCTGGTCCCCTCGGGAAGGCCGCAGCCTGGAGGCGTTCCTGCCCCGCCTGCGGGAGGATCTCCGACGCCTGGAGGCGCTGGATGTGACCTTCCGTCCCCTATCCGGTCCCAAGGGCTATGACCTGCATGCCCGACCCATCACCACCCTCCATGCCCAATGAGGTAGCCATGTTCCACCACGAAACCTTCCCCAGCAGTCTCTTCAATGTGCCCCTGGCCAAGCCCCTGGCGCTGGATCCCGACTATCGGCCCCTGGCGCTGGGTGTGAAGAACTACCGCAAGGCCCTGGCCGCCCACGGCAGCCACGAAACCCTGGTGGTGGGGCTTGAGCAGAACTCGGGCAGCGTGGCCCGGCTCGAATTGAAAGTCTTCCCCTTGGCTGCTGGGCGGGACGTGGACAACCTTCGCTACGTGTCCTGGATGGTCAATGGCCTGCTCTGGGTGTGTGGTGGCTGGCGCGTGTCCGTGGGCGGCCCCAAGGCGCTCTGCGACGCCATCGTGGCCGAGTACAGCGTGGACGGCCCGTGGAAGTTCGAGCGGGAGATCATGGGCCAGGCCTTCAACCGCCCTTTTGAAGTGGTGGTGAAGAACCCCGCCGACATCGCCCCTGCTGGGAAGGGAGCCCTGACCCTGGGCGGCAACCTGAAGGGCTGCCGCATCGGCTTCGATCTGGGCGCCAGCGACTACAAGGTGGCCGCGGTGGTGGATGGCGAAGTGGTCTTCAGCACCGAGATTCCCTGGACGCCCAAGACCGAAGCTGACCCCGCCTACCACTACAAGTGCATCAACGACGGCTTCAAGCTCGCCGCCTCCCACATGCCGCGCCTGGACGCCATCGGTGGCTCCTCCGCGGGCATCCTGGTGGACAACCAGGTGATGGTGGCCTCGCTCTTCCGCGCCGTGCCCAAGGAGCGCTTCCTGCAGGACGTGAGCCCCATCTTCCTGAAGCTGCGCGAGGAGTGGAAGGTGCCCCTCGAAGTCATCAACGATGGCGATGTCACGGCCCTGGCCGGCGGCCTCTCGCTGGAGAAGAACGGCATCCTGGGCATTGCGCTGGGATCGAGCGAGGCCGTGGGCTTCCTCGATCGCAACGGCAAGATCACGGGCTGGCTGAACGAGCTGGCCTTCAGCACCGTGGACGCCAATCCCACCGCAGGCACGGACGACTGGTCCGGCAACCCCGGCGTGGGCGCCGCCTACTTCTCCCAGCAGGCCGTGGACAAGCTGGCGGGCCCCGCGGGCCTCAGCTTCCCCGCGGACATGGGCCTGCCCGAGCGCCTGAAGGAAGTGCAGGCCCTCATGGCCAAGGGTGACTCCGCGGCCCGCGCCATCTTCGAGACCATCGGCACCTACCTGGGCTACACGCTGCCCTGGTATGCCGAGTTCTACGACATGGAGCACGCCATGATCCTGGGCCGCGTCACCTCCGGCGAGGGCGGCGAGATCATCCTCGCCAAGGCCAAGGAGATTCTGGCGGCGGAATTCCCGGAGGTCGCCAAGGCCATCTCCATCTTCCTGCCCGACGAAAAGAGCCGTCGCGTGGGCCAGGCCGTGGCCGCCGCCAGCCTTCCGGCCCTCGCCTGAAGGCAGATCTGACGCTGTCGAAAGCAAGGAGACAGGATGTTCAAGCGATGGTTGGCCCTGTGGCTGTTCGGGACGCTGCTGTTCGGCGGCGTCCCTGACACCGGGACGTCGGTGCTGAGTGGAGGTTGGTCCATCCAGGCCGCCTCCAAGGCTGGCCCGGCCACGGGGCTTTCCGTCGCGGGTTTCAAGCCCGCCGGTTGGATCAAGGCCAGGGTTCCCGCCACGGTCATGGGTGCGCTGGTGGATGCGGGCGTGTACCGGGATCCCTACATGGGGAAGAACCTGGAGGCCATCTCTGCATTGCCTTTCCAGGAGGCTTGGTGGTACCGCACCGAGTTCATGGTGGCGGCGGCCCAGAAACGGTTGCACACGAGGCTGCTTCTGGATGGCGTCAACTACCGCGCCGATGTCTGGCTCAATGGTCAGCAGATCGCGGGCAGGGATGCGGTCTACGGAACCTTTCGCACCTTTGATCTCGACATCACCGCCCACCTCAAGGAAGGCGCGAACGCTCTGGCCATCCAGGTGCATCCGCCGGAGAAGGGCGATTTCTTCATGGGCTTCGTGGATTGGAATCCTGAACCCCAGGATCGCAACATGGGCCTCTTCCGCGAGGTGAAGCTCCGCCGCTCGGGCGCTGTTTCTCTCGAGAACGTCTATGTCCGCAGCGAGGTGGATCTCGCCACCCTGAAGGAATCCCGCCTCACCATCACCTCCGACCTGGTGAACCATGAAGCCCGAACGGTTTCCGGCGACATCACTGGAGACATCGGCGCCATCCATTTCAAGGTGTCCTACAGCTTGGGGCCCAAGGAAAGGAAGGCCCTCACCTTCTCGCCGGAAACGCAGCCCGTTCTTCGCATCCAGAACCCGCGCTTGTGGTGGCCCGTGAACCTGGGGCAGCCCGAGCTCTACACGTTGAACCTCGCCGTCCGGACAGGGCAGGGGGCCAGCCAGAGCAGCAGTGACGCCTTCAGCACACGCTTCGGCATCCGCCAGGTGGGCACTTATCTGAACGAGCAGGGCCACCGGGGCTTCATCGTCAATGGCCGCAAAGTGCTCATCCGCGGCGGTGGTTGGGTGGACGACCTCTTCCTGCGGGAAGACGAGAAGAACCTGGAAGCCCAGTTCCGCCACATCAAGCACATGAACCTCAACACGGTGCGCCTCGAAGGCTTCTGGGGCAGCAGCCAGAAGCTCTACAACCTGGCGGACCGCATGGGCCTGCTGGTGATGGTGGGCGTGAGCTGCCAGTGGGAGTGGATCGAGTACCTGGGCAAACCCCAGGAGGACGAAACCTTCGGTGCTGCCAAAACCCCTGACGAAATCCGCCTCATCGCCAGCTACCTGCGGGATCAGGTGCGCTGGCTCCGCAACCATCCCAGCATTCTGGTGTGGGTGCTGGGCAGTGACAAACTGCCCTGGCCCGAGGCCGAGAAACAGTACGCCGCAGATCTGAAGGAACTGGATCCGGCGCGGCCCTACCTGGCCGCCACCAAGAGCTGGACCAGCGCCCTCAGTGGACCCACCGGCGTGAAGATGCTGGGGCCCTACGACTACGTGACCCCCAACTACTGGTTCGAGGACACCACCCGCGGTGGCGCCTATGGCTTCAACACCGAAACGGGCCCAGGCCCGCAGATTCCGCCGCTCGCCTCACTCAAGCAGATGATCCCGGCCAAGGACCTGTGGCCCCTGAACAAGACCTGGGAGTTCCACTGCGGGCGCCACGAGTTCAACACGCTGGACCGCTATCTGAACGCCTACAGCCACCGCTATGGCGAGGCCGCCTCGGTGGAGGAATTCGCCTTCAAGGCCCAGGCCGCCAACTACGAAGGCATGCGCGCCATGTTCGAGGCCTTCGGTGTCAACCAGCCCAAGGCCACCGGCGTGGTGCAGTGGATGTTGAACGCCTCCTGGCCCAAGCTCTACTGGCAGCTCTACGACTACTACCTGACGCCCAACGGCGCCTACTTCGGTGCCCTCAAGGGCTGCCAGCCGCGCAACGTCGTCTACAACCGCGCCGCGAAAACGGTGCACGTGGTGAATGACACCCGCACACCCATCGCGGGCCTCAAGGTGAAGGCGCGGATGTTCAATGCCACCTCGGCAAAGGTCTTCGAGAAGGAGGTAGCGGTCGCCTGCGAACCTGGGGCCTCGGCGCAGGTGCTGGACCTCAAGGCAGTGGATGCAGGGTCGCCTCTCTACTTCCTTGACCTGCAGCTTTCAGAGAACGGCGCGCCCGTGGCGGACAACTTCTACTGGCTGTCCACCTCACCGGACACCCTGGACGATGCCCACGCCACCTGGTTCATGACGCCGAACACCGCCTTCGCCGACTTCAAGGGCCTGAGCACCCTGCCCCAGGCCCAGGTGAAGGTGGCCTCCCAATTCCAGAAAGGCATCGGCACCATCACGCTGACCAACGCCAGCGATCACCTGGCCTTCTTCTTGGAGCTGGGCCTGGTCCAGGGGCCTGGCAAGGGCGAGGTCCGTTCGGCGCTCTGGGATGACAACTACCTGTCCATCCCGCCCCATGAATCGAGGACCGTGCGCGTGCGCTTCGATCCCGCCGACCTGAGGGGCCAGACGCCGCGCGTCCGTCTCGCGGGTTGGAACATCCCCGCGCAGGACTGAGGAGCCAGACATGCACCGAAGCCTCTTCAAGGTCGGCCTGATCATGCTGATCTTCGTCGTGATTTCCTTCGTGACGAACATTCTCGATCCCATGGGCACGGATGTGCAGGCCTCCTTCCGGCTCACGGAGGCCCAGGTGGGCTACCTGGCCTCGGCCCTCTTTATCGCCTACGCCGTGATGTCCATTCCAGCGGGCATCCTCGTCGAAAAGTTTTCGGCCAAGGCCGTGCTGCTGGTGGCCTTCGCCTTTTCGGCGGCGGGCGCGCTGGCTTTTGCGGCCCGGCCCTCCTTTGCGGTGGCCATTCCCGCGCTGTTTGTCATCGGCGTGGGCTTCGCCATGCTGCAGGTGGTCATCAACCCGCTGCTGCGGGTTTCCGGGGGAGAAGAACACTACGCCTTCTTCGGCAACCTGTCCCAGATGATCTTTGCGCTGGGCTCGACGGTGAGCCCTCATCTTTACGTGTACCTGGTCAGTGGCATCCATGAGGGGAAGAAGGGGGGGCTCATCGGTGCCCTGACCAGGTTGGTGCCGGGGAACATGTCGTGGGTAGCCCTCTATTGGGTGTTCGCCGCGATCCTCGGCACCATGTTGGTGGTGATCGCCCTGGTCCGCCTGCCGAAGGTGGCCTTGGCCGAAGATGAAAAGGTGGGTTCTTTCTCCACCATTCTGCACCTTCTGAAAAGCAAGACAGTGTGGGCCTATTTCGTGGGCATCGTCTGCTACGTGGGCACCGAACAGGGCATCGCCACGAAGATCAAGCCCTTCCTCATGAACTGCCATCAGGTGGACCCGGATCTGGCCAATCGCGTGGCGGTGTCGGGCTTCTGGGGCGCCATGACACTGGGCTGTGCCGTGGGCCTAGTGTTGCTGAAACTCTTCGATGCCAAGAAGATCCTGGTGGTCTTCATGGCGGGCGGCATCCTCACCCTGCTGGCGGCGCTCTTCGGCAATCGCACCACGGCGCTGGTAGCCCTGCCCATGATGGGCTTCTGGTGTTCCGTGGGCTGGCCGCTGGTGTTCGCCCTGGCGCTCAACTCGGTGGACAAGCACCATGGCACCTTCGCGGGCATCCTCTGCACGGGCATCCTCGGCGGTGCCATCCTGCCCCCCCTCGTGGGCGTGATCGCGGATCACGCCGGTCCCATGGGGCTGCGCTACGGGCTGCTGGCCGTTCTTGGCACCTTCGCCTACCTGCTCCTGATCGGCTTCTGGGCCAATCCCATCATCTCGAACGCCACGCTGGGGAAGAGCGAGCCCCAGGCTGGGCAGGCCTGAGGAAACCATGGATACGAAGAACCTCATCGGCGTGGATCTGGGCGGCACTCACATGCGGGCGGGCCGCGTGGAGAACCAGAACCTCGTGGACCTGGCCTCCCGTCGCACCCCGGCCAGCGCCGAAGCGCAGGTGGTGGTGGATGATCTCATCGCCACCATCAGCTCCGTGTTCAACTCCGCCACCTCGGGCATCGGCATTGGCGTGCCCAGCGTGGTGGATGTGGAACAGGGCATCGTCTATAACGTGGAGAACATCGCCTCCTGGAAGGAAGTTCATCTGAAACGGGCTCTGGAGGATCATTTCCGGGTGCCGGTCCATGTGAACAATGACGCGAACTGCTTCGCCCTGGGTGAGTACCACTTCGGCAAGGGCCGCGGCGCCAAGGGCATGCTGGGCCTCGTGGTGGGCACGGGCCTGGGAGCGGGGCTCATCCTCAATGGCCGCCTCTATTCCGGCGTCAACTGCGGCGCCGGGGAAATCGGCAACATCCCCTTTCGGGACCATACCTACGAGTACTACGTCTGCGGGCAGCGCTTCCAGCGCGAGTTCGGAAAGAATGGCGGCGATCTGCACGCCTGCGCCCTGCGCGGCGATGAGGAAGCCTTGAAGGCCTTCCGAACCTTTGGCCGGGATTTCGGCAAAGTCATCGCCCTCGCCCTCTACGCCTTCGACCCCGACCGCATCATCCTGGGTGGCTCAGTGTCCAAGGCTTATGGTTTCTACCGGGAGGCCATGCTGGAGGAGCTCAAGGGGTTCATCTTCCAACAGTCTCTGAAACGCCTGGCCATCGAGGTGAGTGAGGAACCTCAGATCGCTGTTCTGGGCGCCGCCGCCCTATGTTTGGATGCCTTGGCCACCGCCAGGGTTAATATTGATGCATCATTATAATTAGTCCAACCGAGGTGACCCCATGACCCCATCCGCCCCTGACACCTCTCCGGCCCTGCTCCGGAACCTCCGTTACCTGCTTTTCATCGCGGGCCTCGGGGGGCTCCTCTACGGCATCGATGTGGGCATCATCGCCGGTGCGCTGCCCTACCTGGAGGCCACCTCCGGCCTCACCAGCAACCAGCTCTCCATCATCGTGGCAGCGGTGCTGCTGGGCAGCGTCATCTCCACGCTTTTTGCAGGTGCTTTGGCGGATCTCATGGGCCGCAAGAAGCTGATGATCGTCAGTGGCATCACCTTCGTGGCCAGCATCCCCATGATCGCCCTGGCGCATGGCTTCGGTCCGCTGGTGCTGGGCCGTCTGCTGCAGGGTGTGAGCGCGGGCCTGGTGGGGGTGGCGGTGCCTCTGTATCTCGCGGAGAGCCTCGATGCCTCCAACCGGGGGAAGGGCACGGGCGTCTTCCAGTGGCTGCTGACCCTGGGCATCTTCGCCGCCGCGCTCATCGCCTACGGCTTCAGCTTCAAGGTCCATGCCCTCGACGTGGCCGGCGACGCCCGGGCCCTCTTTGCCTTCAAGGATTTCGCCTGGCGCAGCATCTTCTGGGTGAGCATCCTGCCCGGGCTGCTCTTCGTGGTGGGCGCCTTCTTCGTGAGCGAGAGTCCGCGTTGGCTTTACAAGAAGGGCCTGGTCGATGAGGCCCGCGCCGCCCTGCTCAGGACCCGCTCCGAGGCCGAAGCGGAACTCGAGCTGAAGGAGATGGCCGAGGCGGCTCCCGAGAAGACCCTGGGCGAGAAGGTCAAGGACAGCCTGCTCAGCCGAAAGTACGTCATCCCCTTCCTGCTGGCCTGCGTCATCCTGGCCTGCAATCAGGCCACGGGCGTGAACTCGATCATCGGCTACAACGCCACCATCCTCATCCAGGCTGGTCTGGGCGACAACTCCGCGCACCTCGGCTACGTGATCTTCACCCTGGTGAACTTCCTGATGACCATGGTGGCCGTCGCGCTCGTGGATAAGAAGGGGCGCAAGTTCCTGCTGTCTGTGGGCAGTGCCGGCATCATCGCCTCGCTCCTGGTGACGGGCTTCATCTTCCGTCGCACGGAGCAGCACCGCGTGGATGTGTCCGCCGCCGTGCAGTCCCGGGTGGATGCCGAGCAGAGCGTAAAGCTGAAATTTGATCCCGCCGCCGCGGACCAGCTGCTGTCCACCGCGGGCGAGAAGGGCCGAGCCATCCAGGGTGCGCCCACCACCATGATCGTGATCTACAGCTACGGCGATTTCCGCGCGTCCACCAAGGTGGTGCGCTCCACGGACACGCTCAATGAGATCGCCATCACCCGCGATTCCTGTGTGCCCAAGGACAAGGCGAGCGCCCTGGCCGCCAAGCTGACGAACCCGGCGGGAGATGCGGATGCGGCCCGGACGGCGCCCCTCAAGGTGGAGGCCGCCCTCATCACGCCGGTGCCCAGCGCCGCCAATGGCTGGGTGATCGCCATCTGCACCTTCGCCTTCATCGCCTTCTTCGCCATGGGCCCCGGCGTCTGCGTGTGGCTGGCGCTTTCGGAGCTCATGCCCACCCGCATCCGATCCAACGGCATGAGTGTGGCCCTGCTCATCAACCAGGCGGTCTCCACCACCATCGCCGCCGTGTTCCTGCCCACGGTGGGCAAGTACGGTTACGGCACCATGTTCTTCCTGTTCGCAGGCTGCACAGTCGTCTACTTCATCACGGCTTTCTTCTTCCTGCCGGAAACCAAGGGCAAGACGCTGGAAGAAATCGAAGCCCATTTCGTCGGCAAGAAGTAGCCTCGGCCCTGCCTGGCATCCATCTCCTAAGGAACCCTCATGGAAGTCATCATTCTCCCCACCCAGCAAAAGGCCGCCCATCTCGTGGCACAGATCTTCGCCAAGGAGATGAAAGCCCATCCCAAGCTGGTACTGGGGCTCGCCACGGGCCGCACCATGGAACCGGTCTACAGCCTGCTGGTGGATCTCCACCGGCAGGCGGGGCTGGATTTCTCACAGTGCTCCACCTTCAACCTCGATGAATACATCGGCATTCCGGCCGACCATCCCTGCTCGTACCGCCACTACATGAACGAACTGCTGTTCAACCAGGTGAACATCACCAAGGCCAACACCCACCTGCCGGATGGCATGGCCACCGACCTGGCCGCCGAGTGCATTCGCTACGAGGGTGCCATTGCCCAGGCGGGCGGCATCGATCTGCAGCTGGTGGGCATCGGCAGCGATGGGCACATCGGTTTCAATGAACCCTCTTCTTCTCTGCGCTCCCGCACGAGAGAGAAGGCGCTCACGCCCGCCACCCTGGAGCAGAACGCTCCCATGTTCGGTGGCGATCCGGCCAACGTCCCCCGCCGCGCCATCACCATGGGGGTGGGCACCATTCTGGATTCCCGCCGCTGCCTCATGCTGGTGACGGGCAAGTCCAAGGCCTCCATCCTGGCCAAGGCAGTGGAAGGTCCCATCACCGCCATGGTCACGGCCACCGCGCTGCAGCTGCATCCCCGCTGCCAGGTGATCGTCGATGAGGAAGCCGCATCGGAGCTGAAGGAGATTGACTATCACCGCTGGGTCTTCGCCAACGAACCGGAGTGGGCGGAATTCCAGTACCTGCGCTGAGGTATCGGGCGCTCAGCCTGGCAAAACTTGTCGAACCACCGTTTCACAAAAAGAGGCACCCATTCAGAAGGATGGGTGCCTCTTTGAAAATCAGTTGCTGCTAGGAAACCTTGAACGTGCCCGCGAGATCCCCATCCGTCGTGATGATCTGGCCCGTGCGGCCGGAATCCACGAACCCGCCATTGGCCCAGTCGCGGATGCGGTAGAGGGTGGCGTAGGGGAAGGTGGGGGCGGTGCCGCCCTGGCCACCGACAATCTCACCGCCGCGGCGGACATTGTCGGACATCCAGCCGGGCAACGTGAGGTGGTAGGGGTTCCTTGCGACTTCCCCCTTGTGGAAGGAAATGGCTGCCACCAGATCGGCCACCTCGTCGGGGGTGGACTGCACCATCACATTGGGCGCGGTCATGGCGCGCCAGAACTCGGTTTCCACGATCATGCACTTGTAGTCGGGGCCGAAAGTCTTGAGGGCATCGGTCACCAGGAGATGGGTGCCGATGTGCGTGCTGTTCCAGTCCTGATCGTGGGGGAAGAAGATGATCGAGGGGCGCTGCTCGGAGATGATCTTGGCGATGACGCTCACGGCAGCGGCCCATTCGGTGGGGTTGCCCTCGCGGCCCTTGGGGTTGATGTTCAGCAGTCCGGTAGGGCTGGTCTGGATGAGACCCCAGCTCAGGAACTGGCAGGCGCCGGTCATTTCCTTGAAGCGCGCGCTCTGGCGATCCGCGCGGCTGCCCTGGGTGACGGCCACCACCTGCACGTTGTATTTGAGCTCTCGACGCAGGCGCAAGGGCAGGGCACCGATGATGGATTCATCGTCGGGATGCGGGGAGAACACGAGAACCCGGGGCGCATCGCTCGGAAGGGCGGGCGCCGGAGCAGGAGGAAGGTCTCCCAGGGGCGCCGTACGGGCCTCTTCCATGAGGCGCGCAATGCCATTGACATAAGAGCGATAAGGCTGACCCACGGGAGTTGCTCCTCATGTTGGAGTGGCTGTTTTGGTCGACGGAAAGCCACTGAAATCCACCCCGAATTTTATCACCCTTCCATGAAAGAGGATCGAGGGATCCGCCATCTCGAACGTGATTTTCGTGGGCCGTAAAATGGGCCCACTCCGGGCATGGCATCTTTGCCTGTCCTCCACGCACCGCCGACCCGGAGGAGTGGCCGGCTTGGGCTACCGGCGACCGCAAGGAGCTTGGAGCAGAATCGCGGGCGGGCAAAACTGACAGCACTGTGATCAAATCCATTGCCTGGGTTTATTCAGAAGCGAGTAGTCTCACCTTTTTGGAGAAACCATGAAAACCTCCAGCCTTTTGACGGGAGCCGCCCTTGGGTTGCTGGCTCTGGCCTCGCCCCTGAGCGCCCAGGGCGCTGCAAAGACAGGCGCCAGTGCGGCGAAAGCAGCCAAGCCCCAGTACGGCACTTTCGGCTTCGATGTGGCGGGCATGGATCGCACGGTCGCTCCCGGCGATGATTTCGGCCGGTTCGCCAGCGGGACCTACCTGAAGAACCTGGTCATTCCGGCGGACCGCTCCAATTACGGCATGTTTACCAAGCTCCGCGATCTGAGCCAGGACCGGACCCGGGTCATCGTGGAGGCCGCTGCGGCGCAGAAGGGCGCAAAGCCCGGCTCCGAGGCCCAGAAGGTGGGCGATTTCTACGCCAGCTTCCTGGACGAGGCCACCATCGAAGCGAAGGGCTTGGCGCCTATTCGGCCCCATCTTGATGGCATTTCCTCCATCAGCAACACCACCCAGCTGGCCAAGGCCTTTGGCATGGCGGCGCGCCTGGGCGTGTCCACGCCCGTGGGCGTGGGGCCCGAGCAGGATTTGAAAAACCCCGATGTCTACGCGGTCTACGTGGGGCAGGGTGGCCTT
The DNA here is from genome assembly GCF_030758935.1 of Geothrix sp. PMB-07. Taxonomy (NCBI): domain Bacteria; kingdom Pseudomonadati; phylum Acidobacteriota; class Holophagae; order Holophagales; family Holophagaceae; genus Geothrix; species Geothrix sp. PMB-07. The sequence continues at coordinate 3,430,016 of NZ_CP132333.1, read as the reverse complement.
GGTCTGCCTGACCGCGACTACTACCTGGATGCGAAGAACCCGAAGTTCGCCGACATCCGCGGCAAGTACGTGGCCCACATCGCGGCCATGCTGAAACTGGCGGGCATCGACAACCCTGAGGCCCGCGCCCAGGGCATCTTTGCGCTGGAGACGAAACTGGCGGAAGTGCACTGGTCGAAGGTGGAAGAGCGTCAGATCGAGAAACTCTACAATCCCTACAAGGCAGCGGATCTGGCCGCTGCCTTCCCGGGCGTGGATTGGGTGGCGCTACTGAGTGCCGCCGGGGTTCAGGATCAGAAAGAACTGATCATCTCCCATCCCAGCGCCATCAAGGGTACGGGCGCCCTGCTGACCAGCCTGCCCCTCGATACCTGGAAGGACTACCTCCGCTTCCACACCCTCAGCCGCGCGGCCACCTGCCTGCCCAAGGCCTTCGTGGATGAGAACTTTGCCTTCTACGGCACGGTTCTGTCGGGCCAGCCCGAGAACCAGCCGCGCTGGAAGCGCGGCGTGGATGCTGCCACCTCTGCCCTGGGCGAAGCGGTAGGGAAGCTGTACGTGGCGAAGTATTTCCCGCCCGAAGCCAAGCGCCAGATGGATCTGCTCGTGAAGAACATCATTGCCGCCATGGATGTGCGCCTGTCCAACCTGACCTGGATGGACCCCAAGACCAAGATCGAAGCCCGCGCCAAGCTGGCCAAGTTCACGCCGAAGATCGGCTATCCCAGCCACTGGCGGGACTACTCGAAGCTGGAGATCCGCCGCGGTGATGCGCTGGGTAACGCCATGCGTGCGGCCGCGTTCGAGTACCAGCGGTCGCTGGACAAGATCGGCAAGCCCATCGACCGCTCGGAATGGGGCATGACGCCCATGACGGTGAACGCCTATGCCAATCCGCTCTGGAACGAGATCGTGTTCCCTGCGGCCATCCTGCAGCCGCCCTTCTTCGATGCGCACGCTGATCCGGCAGTGAACTACGGCGCCATCGGCGTGGTCATTGGCCATGAGATCAGCCACCACTTCGACGATCAGGGCCGCAAGTTCGACAAGGAGGGCAAACTCTCCGACTGGTGGACCGCCGAAGATGTGAAGCGTTTCACAGCCCTCACGGACAAGGTGGTCAAGCAGTACGCGGCCTATGAGCCGCTGCCGGGCACCCACGTGAACGGCGAGCTGACCCTCGGCGAGAACATGGCCGATTTGGCCGGTGCCAACGTGGCCTACGATGCCTACCACAAGTCGCTGCAGGGCAAGCCGGCCAAGGTTCTGGGCGGCTTCACAGGCGACCAGCGCTTCTTCCTGGGCTTCGCCCAGGTGTGGCGCCAGAAGTACCGGGATGAGTCCCTGCTCCAGCAGCTGGTCACCAACGAGCACACCCCTGGCCACCTCCGCCCCAACGTGGTGCGTAACCTGGATGGCTGGTACCCGGCCTTCAGCGTGAAGCCGGGTCAGGGCCTCTATCTGGCGCCGGAAGACCGCATCAAGGTCTGGTAATCCTGCACGGATTCATTGGGAAAGGGCCGCCTTAGGGCGGCCCTTTTTGACGGCGGGCCTGTCCACCTGGCGCGGATCAGCGCCACAGGACAACCAATCGCCGATGAAGGGCATCGGTTTGGCGGAACGGCTCAAGAATGCCGGGGCCGCTTTTATGATGCATCTTCCGGAGCCGACATGAGACGAATGCACGCGATTCTACTTGCGCTTGGCCTGGTCGCTTTTCCTGTTTGCCCATCCCAGGCCCAAAACGGGCCCGACGCCACCTCCAAACCTCCCCGTGGCAGCAAAGGGGTCGTCCCCGAGGAAGGAGCCTCCTATCCCATGACCCAGAAACCCGCCTCCCCTTCTCTGCCTCATGTGGTCCATTTCGAGTTCACTGTGCCGGATCCGGAACAAGCCGGAAGGTTCTATGCTCAGGTCTTCGGGTGGTCCATCCAGAAATTGCCGGATCCTGTCCGGTATTGGCAGATCAAGGCCGCGGGAAACGCCAAAGAGGGAATCACCGGGGGCATCGTCCAATCGAAGTCAGGCGCTCCCCGCGTCTCTGTCACCATCCAAGTTGAATCGCTGGATGAAACCTGTGCCAAAGTGCTGCAGGAGGGGGGAGCGCTGGTTACGGAAAGACAGGCCATCCCCGGTTTTGGCCTGCACATCCTATGCAAGGACCCCCAGGGCAACTTTTTTGCACTGATTCAGTCCATGTGACATCAGGGGGCCGGCGCTTTCAGTCCATCTATCACCGACGGAAGTCCACCGCTGAGCCACCCGGTCCATGAAGGTGGCGTGGAGGCTTTGGTGTGATTGGGTGGAAGAGGCCACCTCGCGGTATTTGCTTCCCCTATGGAGAGGGACCTGTGACCGTGTGGAGGTCGATCCCAAAAAGGAGTGTGCCCATGCGGTGGCTTCCCCGCCTCTTTCTCTCTGCCGTGGCTGCCGTGGCCATGGCCCAAACGTCCGCGCCCGAAGTGGCTGCGCGGCTGAAACCGCTGGATGCCTACATGGCCAAGGTCATGAAGGATTTCAACAGCCCGGGCATCGGCATCGCCGTGGTGTCGGGCGATCAGCTGGTCTTCGCCAAGGGCTATGGCTACCGGGACTACGGCAAGAAGCTGCCCTTCACCTCGAAGACCCTCTTCCAGATCGCGTCGAACTCCAAACTGTTCACGGCGGTGTCGGCGGGCATGCTGGTGGAGGAGGGCAAGCTCAGCTGGGACCAGCCCATCAAGGAATCGGTGCCGTCCATCCGCTTCTACGACGAGAACCTCAACGCGCGGGTGACCCTGCGCGACATGCTGGCCCACCGCACGGGCATCACCCGCCACGACACGATCTGGTACAAGTCTCCAGATTCCCGCGCATTGCTGTTCCAGAAGCTCCAGTACATGGAACCCAAGGAGCCCATGCGCCAGCTCTTCCTCTACAACAACATGATGTACGCGGCGGTGGGGCAGGTCATCGAGCTCAAGTCGGGCAAGACCTGGGAGGAGTTCGTCCGCCAGCGCATCTTCCAGCCGCTGGAGATGAACCAGAGCCTCTACAGCGTGGCGGACATGGTGAAGCAGCCCGATTTCGGCGTGGGCTTCACAGAGAAGCGCGACAGCTTCGAGCTGTACCAGGCGCCCTACTACGAGGATACGGCCGGCATGGCGCCCTGCGGTGCCATCATCTCCAGCCTGGAGGACATGTCGCACTGGCTGGCGGCGCTCATGAATGACGGAAAGTACAAGGGCCAGCAGGTGCTGCCATCGGCGGTGCTGAAGGCGACCCTGGAGCCCGCCATCGGCCTCAGCAATCCCAATCCCGAATCCCGCGGCTGGTGGGAAGTGCTGAATCCCGCCTATGGCATGGCGCGGGAGATGGCCACCTACTGTGGCCACCTGCTGACCTTCCATGGGGGCGATCTGCCAGGCTTCCATTCCCAGGTGTCCTTCATGCCCAAGGAGAAGCTGGGCGTCATCGTGTTCGTGCTCGGCAACCACGATGCGATGCTCTACAACCCGATCTCCTACAACGTGTACGAATTCTTGCTGGGCCTCGATCAAACGCCCTGGCCGGCCCGCATGCTGGACATCCGTCTCAAGGGCAAGAAGGAGGGCACCGCTTCCCGTGCCAAGGCCGGCGCGGATCAGGTGAAGGGTACCCATCCCTCCCACCCATTGGATGATTTCACCGGTGAATTCGAGCATCCCGCCTACGGGATTCTCACCATCGGCAAGGTGGGCGACCAGTTGCAGTTCGACTTCCACAAGATGAAATTCGCGCTGAGCCACTTCCATTACGATCGGTTCGACACGGCCGATGACGAGGAAGACGGCAAGTGGTCCGTGAATTTCCAGACCAGCCCCCAGGGCGACGTGGACAGGGCTGTCATGAGCCTGGATGAATCCGAAGCCACCTTTGTGCGCCGGGCCCCGGCCCTGGATCCGGCCATGGCCGGAAAGCTGGTGGGTACTTACGAGACCGCCACGGGCTACAAGGTGCAGGTTCAATTCAAAGAGGGGGCCGGCTTGGCGATCGTCGCCCCAGGGCAGCCTCAGACGAAGCTCCTGCCCTACCGCGGTCTGAAATTCCGCAGTCCTGAATTTTCTGATCTCATCTTTGAGTTCGTGCTGGTGAACGGCCAGGTGACCTCCCTCAAACAGATCGACCCCAGCGGGGAAAGCCTGCTCACCCGCAAGTAGGGTTGAACATGAAAGGGGCCGCCCACGGGCGGCCCCTTTAGGCAAGTGAATGGCGGCTCAGTTCTTCAGGATTTGTACCGGGCCGAAGTGTTCGAGCTCAGCCTTGGCCTTCGCCTCATCCCCCACCACCACCACGGACTGGTCCTTGGAGGCGAAGTAGGCGCGGCCGATGCGGCGCACTTCCGCCGCGGAGACCGCGTTCACCTTGGGGATGAACTCGGAGAGGGCTTCGGGTTTCTGGCCGTTCACCCAGTAGAGGGCCAGGGTGCCCGTGAGGGCCCGGAGCATCTGGTTCTGGAAGAGGGTGGTGCCGCCCATGTAGCGCTTGGCGCGCAGCAGCTCATCTTCCCCGACGGTGGTGGTGCCCATGCGGTCCATCTCGTAGAAGATCTCCATCAGGCTGGCCGCGGTCACCTCGGTGCGCACATCGGCGCGCACGGTGTAGCTTCCGCCCGCCTGCATGCCTGCGGCGCGGGCGCCGGGCGAGTAGGTGTAGCCCTTGTCCTCTCGGATGTTCTTGGTGATGCGGCTGTCGAAGGAACCGCCCAGGATCACGTTGGCCAGCTGCAGCGGGATGTAGTCCGGGTGGGTGACCGGCACGGCGGGGCGCCCCACGCGCAGGGTGGACTGCACCGAACCGGGCCGGGGCAGCAGCTGGAATTGGTGGGCTGAAGTGGCGGGTGCCTGGGGCAGGGGCTTGAGTGCGGCCCCGGCATCCTTCCAGTCGCCGAAGGCGGCGGTGATCAGCTTGAGGGTGCTGTCCACCTGCAGGTCGCCGCTGATGACGAGCGCGGCCTGGCTGGGCTGGAACCGGCCCTGGTGGAGGGCGCGCAGGGTTTCGGGCGTGGCGGCCTTCAGCACCTCGGGGCTGACGGAGAAGAAGGCATAGGGATGGTCGCCGAAGATGGCCGCGTTGAAGGCCTTGCCGGCCTTGAAGGCGGGGCTGGCTTCCTGGGCCTGCAGGCCCTGCAGGGTGTTCGCCTTGGCGAGCTCCACCTCGTTGGCGGGGAAGGCGGGGTGCCGGGCCACGTCCGCCAGGAGATCAAGCAGGGTGGGCAGCCCGTGGCTCAGGCTCGAAGCTTGGATGAAGACGGCGTCGGGGCCCGCGTACCCGCCCAGGTCGCCGCCGATGGTTTGGAGTTCCTCGGCGATCTGTTTGGAGCTGCGCCGGGCGGTGCCCTCCGTCAGCAGGCCCGCCATGAGGCCGCTCAGGCCCTGGGCTGTGGGGGCATCATGGGCGTTGCCGCCGCGCACGGCGAGGGTGGCGGCGACCTTGGGGAAACCCGGGCGGTTCAGGAGCCAGACCGTGAGCCCATTGGGCAGGGTGCGCTGCGTGATGGCCAGGGGCGGGATCGGGCGTTCGGCGCCGTAGGGCGGCAGGTCCTTGGGCAGGGGCGCTTCCTCGTGGCCGGCGAAGAGGCCGAGCCCGCAGGAGGCGAGCATCAGAACCAGGGCGTGGCGGGTGAGCTTCATGTCCATCTCCTCAGTTCTTCGCCGGGGCGGTGTGGTAGTCGATGACGGTGCGGTTGGGCCGGGTCAGGTAGGTGGCGGCCACGCGTTTGAGGTCTTCGGCCGTCACACCTTCGATGAGCTTGGGGATCTCATTGATCTGGGCTGCGCTGCCCCAGAGGGCCTGCATCTTCGCGAGGACATCCGCACGCGACAGGGGGATTTCCACCTCGGAGTAGTAGTCGGACAGCATCTTGGTTTTGGTACGCTCCAACTCGGCGGCGGAGACACCCTGTTTGCCGACCGAGGCGATAATCTCGTCCACCGCAGCGAGGATCTTGTCGGCGTCCGCATTGGGCTTGTAGAGGGCGAAGAGGCTGAACAGGGTCTGGCCGTCGAAATCCCAGGGGCCGCCCAGGGCGGAGTTGAGGCCGCCGCTGGCGTTCAGCAGCAGCTCCTTGCCCTTCACCAGCCCGAGGTAGACGCGGGAGGCTTCGCCGCCCACCAGCAGCTCGGACAGCACGGCGGCGGCCGCATGATCCTTGCTGCCGCGCTCAGGCATCTTCCAGCCCATCACGATGGCGGGCACCCGGGCCAGGGGGTCCGTCTTCACCAGACGCACTTCCTGGGTGTTCAGGGGCTCCTTGAGATCGGGCAGGGCGGGTTTGGGCCCGCTGGGAATGTGGCCGAAGTGTTTTTCAACGAGCGCGAAGACCTCCGCCGCCTTCACGTCTCCGGCGATGCCGAGCACGGCATTGCTGGGGGTGTAGTAGGTGCTGTGGAAGGTTTGCACGTCCTTCAGGTCGGCGCGGTCCAGATCCTCGAAGGACCCGTAACCGTCGTGGTTGTTTTCCCATTTCGCGTAGGCCGCGGCGGGAAGGTCCAGCCAGAACGAGCCGTAGGGCTGGTTCTTCACGTTGACGCGGATCTCCTCCTTCACCACTTCCTGCTGGTTCTTGAGGTTCTGGGGGGAAAAATCCAGGGCCTTGAGCCGGTCGGCTTCCAGCCAAAGAATGGGCTCCAGGGCCGAAGCGGGCGCCGACTCGATGTAGTTCGTGAAGTCATAGCGGGTGGAGCCGTTGTTCAGGCCGCCACCGCCCTGGATGACGCGGTCGAACACGCCCTTCTTCGCCACGGGGGTGCCCTCGAACATCATGTGCTCAAAGAGGTGCGCGAAGCCTGTGCGGCCCTTGGGTTCCAGCCGCATGCCCACGCGGTAGACCATGCTCACCCCCACCGTGGGCATGGCGTGGTCCTCGGAAACCACCACGGTCAGGCCGTTGGCGAGGGTTTTCACCTCCACGGGCACCCGCCACACCGGGCGTTTGGCCGATGGATCAGGGCCAGCCACGAGGGCGGCTCCCACCAGGAAGGGGGTCAAGGACCTGAGGCGCATGCATGGCTCCTGAGAAAGAAACGGGCTGGGCCCGTCGGAAAAGGCTGGGGTGGTTTCCACGATAGTCGCATCCCGGGCGAGGTATCGAGACAGATCAAATCCCCGCTAGGTCCCTGGAAGGTCGACCTGCGTCTTCCCAAAGGGCTCTCAGGCCAGAAGCCACCCTTATGCCCATCGACTCTCGATCAACATGGCGGCCGGAGTGGATCCGGGATCCGCGGGATGCTCCAATGACCCCATGCACGGAGCGGCGGTGTCACAGATCTGGCGGTGGGGAGCGGGTCGCGCAACCCTGCCTCTGCTGTACCCCTTGGCCATGGCCATCATGCTCTGGCTGCTGAACCGGGCGCGGCGTTCCTTCTGGCTATGCGCCCTGCTGGCCCTGCCGGGCACCCTCTGCCATGAGGCCTGCCATTGGCTGGTGGGCAAGCTGCTCAATGGTGATCCGGCGCGCTTCACGGTGTTGCCTCGACGGGAAGGCCATGGATTCGTGCTGGGTTCCGTGGCCCTGAGGAACCTGCGTTGGTACAACGCCTTCTTCGTCGGCATGGCGCCGTTGCTGCTGGTGCCCCTTGCCGCCCTGTTGCTGCTCTGGCGACTGCGCAGCCAACCCGTCTTTGGGTGGGCCGAGCTTGGGTTTGTTTTTCTCGCCGCGAACCTGCTCTTCGCGGCGCTTCCCTCCTGGGCCGATGTGCGCATCGCCGCGCGCTCGCCCGTGGGCTGGGTGCTGCTGGGCGGGGCCCTCGCATGGGGATGGATGCGCGTCGCCAGCCCCGGAACGCATGCGGCGGGTCCCGGCCCATCCAGGCTGTCCGTGGCCCCACGACTTCCTCCCCATGCAACTTCAAAGCCCTGAGGCAGGCGCGTCTGGAACGACAAATGCCCGGCCGAGGCCGGGCATTCGCTCGCGTGGGGTTGCCCCCGGGGGTTACGGTGCGGTGGTGCTGTTGACCACGACATTGGTGAAAACGGCCGGGCCCAGGTTGCTCGGGCCTGCGGGGGGATTGATCCAGACGTAGTTCTGGCCCTCAAACAGCTTCAGGGTGAAGGTGCCGTCGGCGGCGGCAGTGATGGGATTGTTGGCAGCACCGGCGTAGGCGCGGGCGGGAATGCCCACGGAGCCATCAGTGATGCGGCCGTTGACCGGATACTGCACCAGGTCCCGAGTCACGGTCGGACTGCTGGCGGAGGCGGTGAAGCCAGTGGTCACATAGGCGTCGGAGTCCACTACCAAGTTGTAGGTGGTGCCATAGGGCACGTAGAAGATGTATTTGCCGCCGACCCCGCTGGTGGTGGACTTCACAACCCGGGCGGTGTTGGGGTCAACCAAGTCGATCTGGATGTTTGGCAGGGTGATGTTGGATTTGGTCTGCAGGGTGCCGGTGATGATGCCGCCGGTCGGAATGGCCACGTTGGCATCGGCCTTGTCGGCGGTCAGGGTGAAGGCGACCGTGGGGCCATCTGGGCATTGGGGGATGCTGGCGGCATCGGCGCTGACAGCCCAATCGCCCTCAAAGAGGTTCAGGTCGAATGAGGGTGTGGCGAGAGTGACGGGGAAGACGAGGGAGCCCAGATCGCGGTCCCAATTGGCGCCGGTGAGGCCTGATTTGAGGCCCACAGTCACCTTGGCCGTGGCAGGAATGGGCACTGGAGCCGTTACGCTGCCCTTCACGTTGTACTGGGTGAGGGTGGCGGTGGGGGTGCTCGTGGTGAGGCCGGTGAAGGTTTTAACCGCCACGACCTTGTTCTGAGCCGGTCCCGCGCGGAGGTCGGTGACGGCAGCGATGACATCGGTCAGGTTGGTGGGGAAGGAGACGGTGCCGTCGGCCTTGATCTTCCCGTAGGCGACCCGCAGCAGGGAGGTCTTGTCTCGCAATTCCACGGAGAAATCATTGGCGGCGAAGGCCGGTGCTCCGGTCTTGGGACTGAGCTTGAGGGTGAAGCGCTTCGCATCACTGGGGCCCGGCAGGGTCAGGCTCTGGTTCTCGTTGGTGACGCCGCCACCGGCCACGGTGATGACATCGGAAAGGTAGAGGGGAACGCCCGCGGCGAAATCGGAACCGGCCTTGGGAATGAAGACGGCCCGGTAGGTGCCCTTGAACAGCTCGGTGTTGAAGGTGACGGTGTTGGCGTTGGCAGCGACCGTGCCGGTTACGGTCAGGACGCGGGGATCTTCAAAGCCGGTTTGAGTGGGGCCCCAGGCGACCACGCCCTGGCTGTCGCACTGGTAGATGTCCACGGCGTAGCTGGTAAGGGGCGTGAAGGAAGCGGGGGATACTGGCGAGGAGGCGTATCCGTTGAGCACGACGGTCCAGTTCTGCCTGGAGGCCTGGTAGGTGAGGGTGGCATCCTGGCTCACGGTGAGGCTTTCCAGGTGGTCGCCCACGTTCTTGCTCGTATCGCCCACCAGACGGATGGGGTAGGTGCGGGCGCGGAAGTGGCCCGTGGCGCCATCGGCCACTGAGTCCGTGCTGGCGACGGTGTACCCGCCAGGGACCGTGATCCGCTGATCCACTTTGACACTGGATCCGAGGGCAGTGCCATCGGACTTCTTGAGCAGGAAGGTCACCGCGGGAACCGCGCTGAGCTTGGTGTCGAACAGGGTGGTCAGGGGCGGATTGGTCACATGCAGGATGGCCGAGGCGGTGGCCGTGGCGGCGGGGGTGGCGGAATCCGTCACGCTCACGAAGTACTGCACGCCGTCATCGGCGCTGCTCGTGGCGGGGGTGGTGTAGGTGGCGCCGGTGGCGCCGGTGATGGTGGCGCCAGCCTTCTTCCAGGCGTAGGTGAAGGGGGACTTGCCGCCGGTCACCGTGGGGGTGAAGGTGGCGGGGGTGCCGGAGGCCACGCTCTGATCGGCCAGGGTGACCGCCAGGGCGCCGGGAACGGTGCCGATCGTCAACGTGGCGGCATTGCTGGTGACACTGGCGTTGGCGGCATCCTTGACGGTCACCGTGAAGGTGGCGCCATCATCACCGGCCACGAGAGCGGGCGTGGTGTACGCGGCCGAGGTGGCGCCGGGGATGGCGGCGGCGGTGCCACCCTTGGGGGTCTTGCTCCACTGGTAGGTGTAGGGTGCGGCTCCACCGGAGGCCACCACGTTGAACGTGGCCGTGGCGCCCACTGCGGCGGTGGCATTGGCGGGTTGGGTGCCGATGGCGAGTGCTGAGGAAACGGGGGTTCCCGAGGAGGAACCTCCGCCGCCGCCGCAGGCGGTGAAAGCCAGGGCGAAGGCCATGGCCAGGGACACGGGGCCGAACGCCTGCCGAAGCATACGCATGCGGCCCGACCTTGGGGTCAGGTGCAAGAACAAGGCAACCTCCTGTGGTGAAGCGGTGGGGGGTGAAATCGCTTCATAGGCCGGGCATCACCCGGCTGAACCAGCATTCCGCAGGAGGGACTCCCGGCCTAGATCCACTATTGAGAAAAACCGCTGGTCCACTTCGGGGACACCCGGCTCAGTCTCCCTGGAGGGCGAGAAGGGCTTTGAGAGGAGCAGCCTCGCGGGGATGCTCAGCCAGGCGTTGCTTCAAGCGGGCCTCAGACCTGGCCACATCCTGGGGCTGACGCTGGGCCCGGGCCAAGAAGGACTCGGCCACCAAGGGCATCCCGGCGGCATCCGCCCGACCGGGTACCATGCGCTGGTATTTCCGGGCCTCTGCCAGGCCGCGTTTAAGGATGGCATCGCAGGGCAGGTTGAGTTGGAACTGGCAGCCACCGGCCTCCAGGCAGGCCTTGGCCAGTTCGGCCTGGAAGGCGGGTTCTTTGGGATCCTGCTCGACGGCTTTCCGGGTGAGTTGGAGGGCCTGTTCGAAATCAGCTTCAAAGGGCTTCCCGGTATGGAAGGCTTCGCGGGCGCGGAGGCGCAGGGCGCGACCGAGCACCACCCGGAGTTCGGCTTTGAAGCGGTTCTCCTTGGCCGTGCGTTCCAGGATCGCTTGAGCTTCCTGAACCAGGGCCTCGATCACACCCGCTTTCGGCGTCTGTTTCAGGCGGAACTGCATGTCCAGAAGGTCGAGGCGCCGCTCCATGAAGACCTTCTGCCGTTGCAGGTTGGAGGCATCGAACTGGGTGTTTTTTCGGGCCCATCCGATGGCTTGTTCAAGGTACGGGACGGGGTCCGCTCCAACCTGGAAGGCCGCTTCGCCTCGCCATTTGGAGACCGTCAGCAGGAGGGTATAGGTGACGTGCTCGTGGTTTCCAAGGTCGATGGCCTGGCGCAGGTTCGCGATGGCTCGGTCCAGGTCGGGAATGGCATCCAGCCCGCGTTTCAGAAGGGCGCCTGCGCGCCAGCCATAGGCTTCGCCCAGATGGGTGTTCACCTGGCCCGGAGGCGTGAGGGATTGGCTCATCTCGCCATTGGCCACGCAAAGGTTTAGCAGAGGCATGGGGTCCCCGCCCTGCACCTCCACCGCATCCGCAGCCGCGCCCTGGGCCATGGAGAGGTAGCCGTAGCTCTCTCCGAAGCCGGGATCGACTTCCACTGCCGTGGCGAAGCTGGCCAGGGCCCGCTCCAGCCATTGCGGTTCCTGCCGCCGGTCAAAGGCCATGTTGAAGTAGAGCAGGCCGATCTTGATCCAGCTGGCGGGATCGCTGGGAGCAATATCGGTCACAGGTTCCAGCACCTTCAGCGACTCGTCGCATTTCCGCTGGGCGCCTGCGATGTCGCCCGCAGCGCGAAGGGGTATGGCCTGTTCCATCAGCAGGTCGGCGGTCAGGAAGCGCGCTTCATAGCGCCAGCGGGTCTGCTCGAAGGCGGTCTGGGCGCAGCGCAGTGCCCGCTCGATGTCCCTGGCGAGGTAGGCCTCCATGGCTTCCTGGTAGGCCGTTTCCAGGCCCGCTGCCCGGGCGATTTCGAAACAGGCGAGGGCCGGTTCGCGCAGGGTGCTTTCGAGGCGCTTCCGCTCCACTTCCCGCTGCGCCGGGTCGGCGATGAGGTTGAGCCGCGGATTGGCTTTCATGAAGAAATGGGTCAGTACTTCACCGCGGGCCTGAGCGCAGGCGGGAGAATGGAAGCCCGCCTGCCAGGCGGTTTCCAGATGCCGCCGCGCCGCGTCCCAGTCGCTGAGGGCGAGGTGGCCCATGCCCAGGGCGTAGGACCCAGGCCCCATGGCGCCAGGTCCCAGGGCCTTCATTTCCTGTTCGATGGCGGCCATGGTCTCCCGGGCGTTTGTTACGGCCGGACGCCGGTTGTGCTTGCGGGACAGGTGGGCCAGCCGGAGGAGCTGCTCCATGCTCTGGACATCCCGCCCGTACTTGTTGGCCAGCCGCACCTGGAGTGCCTGCCGCCGCGCGGCCAGGATGGCCCAGGTGCCGAATCCGGTGAACAAGAGGATGGCGATGACCGTCATTGCCGCAAGGCTGCGGTTCCGCCGCACCCACTTGGCCAGGCGGTAGGCGGGGGAGGGCCGACGGGCATGCACGGGGACACCATCCAGGAAGCGCTGCAGGTCATCGGCCACGGCTTTGGCGGTGCCGTACCGTTCCTCCGGGGCGGACCGCAGGCATTTGGCGACGATGGCCTCCAGATCCTTGGGAAGCATGGGATCCCGGGCCCGCAAGGGCACGGGATCCATCCCGAGGATGTCCAGGGGATCCCTTGAATCGAAGGGCGTGTGCCCCGAGAGCACGGAATACAGGGTGGCCCCCAGGGAATAGATGTCGCTCCGGCGATCCAGGTGGGCCAAGTCTCGCGCCATCTGCTCAGGACTGGAGAAGGGGGCCGTCCCGAAAGCTGGCAGGCGTTCGGCCAGCACCCGGCCCCCGTAATCCTCCAGCCGCACCAGGCCGAAATCCGTCAAGTAGGGCCAGGGCTCCTCAGGGTGCGTCGTGTCGACCAGGATGTTGCCGGGCTTGAGGTCCAGGTGCAGCAGGCCATGGCTGTGGGCCTCCTGAAGGCCTTCGGCAACGGCCTTCATCAGGCGCACACGGGTTTCAATGGAGAAGCGGACGTAGTTCTCTGCGAGGTTGCCGCCCTCGACATAGTGCATGGCGATGAAGGGCTTGCCCTGATGCTCGCCCACTTCCAGCACTTTCAGGACATTGGGATGATCCAGCTGAGCCTGGGCTCGGGCCTCGCGCAGCATGTGGGCCACCCGCTGGGGCCGGTCGTGGATGGGAAACTTCAGGGCCACCCAGCGATCCAGCTGCATGTCCCTGGCCTTGTAGATGAGGGCCTGGCCGCCGACGCCGATGAGCTGGAGATCCTGATAGCCCTGCCAGGTCAGTCCCTGGGGCAGGATGAGGGTGTCGTCGGATCCCTCGGGCGCACGGGATTCGGTGGAGCCATGGAAGAGATCGCCCATGAGGGCCTGGAGGCCCTGCTGATCGAGGCGGCCCGAGCGCAGGAGCGACGTGATGCGCGGCCCCCATTGTTGGGAGCCGAGGGTGTCCTCCTCAAGGGTGAGGGCGTCCAAGTCGGCGGAATCGAGAAGGCCGCGCCGCACGGCGAGGTCGAGAATGCGGGTTTCGAGATCACTCATGGAATCGTCATCAGCGGTGTTGGGTCAGCGCGTGATGCATTCTCAGCAAAATCTGATCCATTTCTTCGGGTTCGAAAGAGCCGAAGGCGAATGGAAAACCTGGAACCGGCGTGTGGTTGATAAAATAGGACTGACCCAGCTGGAACTGAACCCCGCGGTCCATGCAGCCCCTCTGCCAGGACTCCAGGTCCAGGTCGGGCCGGGTGCGGATCCAGAGGGAGAGTCCCCCCGGGGGAAGGGTGAAGGTGAAGTCGCCCTCGAAGAGATCCTTGAGCCGGTAGACCAGGTGGTCCCGGCGTTCCCGGTAGATGCGCTGCACCCGGTGGACGTGGCGGCGGATCTCGCCCTCCTGCAGCATGGAGGCGAAGGCCCGTTCCAGGGCCATGTCCCCCAGGGTGTCGGTGTGGAGGCGGGCCTTGGCGAGACGCGCGATGGCATCCTTGGGGCCCGCGATGAGCCCCAGGCGGAGGCCAGGGGCCAGGAGGCGGGAGAAGGAGAAGAGGTACAGCACCGAACCGGAGGTGCCGAAGGCTGCCAGTGGAGCCTCGGTGGGGCCTTCGAGGGTGTAATCGGCTTCGGGATCGTCCTCCACGATGCCGAAGCGGTGGTGCTTGGCCAGTTCCAACAGACGCTGGCGCCGGGGTGCGCTCTGGGTGACGGTGGTGGGCACCTGGAACCGCGGTGTCAGGTAGAGGAGACGGATGGGGCCCTCGGCCAGGGCCCGTTCCAGGGCTTCCACATCCAGCCCTTGATCGTCCACCGGAATGGGAACCAGCTGGGTCTGCTGCTGCAGGAAGGCATCCCGGGCCGAGGGGTTGCCGGGGTTCTCCACCGCCACACGGTCACCGGCCTTCAGGAGGCCCAGGGCGATCAACCGGAGGGCCTGATGCGAGCCGCGGGTCACCAGGATGCCCATCTCATCGGTCTGGATGGCGCGCCGCTCCCGCAGGTAGTTCACCAGCTCCTGCCGCAGATCCATCTCTCCGAGGGGATCGCCGAAATTCAGCACATCGCTGGCCCGGCGCCGCATGGCGCGGCTGTAGGCCCGGCCCAGGATCTCGGCAGACATCAGTCGCGCATCCGTCACGCCGTAAGACAATTTGAAGAGCCGACTGGTATGGTCCGTGGCCAGCTCCGGACGGGTGGGCAGGTCGAAGGCCTGGGGGGAGAGCACCGGTGGCGTCTGCCCGGGCCGCAGGCTCAGCGGGCGGGGAAGGGGGTCGGACACCCGGCTGCCGCTGCCGCTGCTGGCGTCGATCCAGCCCTTGGCCTGGAGCTCTTCAAAGGCCGCCACCACGGTTCCCCGGCTCACCTGCAGCTGATCCGCCAGTTTACGTGTGCCGGGGATGGGAGAGCCCGGAGGCAGGAGGCCGCTGCGCATGGCCAGGATCAGTGCGTCCACGATCTGCATCACCAGCGGCTGAGGTGAGGTGTGTGAGATGTGGATGGGTAGATCCGGGATTCTCATCGGTGCGGATCCGCAAGGAAGATGCCCCTCGAGGCGGGCGGGAGAATTTGGGGGGTCAAGCCAAACCTTCCATTCATGGGCGGGGTCATCGGAAGCGGCCGGTAGGGAAGTCAAACCGATCGCCCATGAATGGGAAGAATTTGGGAGCCGCGGGGCTTTGATCCAATGAAAAAGAACTCTGCTATGACGTTAATCCGGCAGAGGCCGAATGGACCAGGGATTTTTTTATAAAGCGGACCAGGGCATTTCCCTTGTGAATCGAGGGTGCCGTGAGTGGACCAGCCTCATTTCTTGAGGGTGGATCATTGTTTCCGTCCGGCGGATCCAGATGATCGACCTGGGGAGGTCCCCCTCCTCCTCGGTCTGATCCAACGGCGATCATGCCTGCTTTTGGTTCCCCTGCGGTGCTTCGGCCCTTTGGTCTAAGTGCCGGAAGAGGAGGCGTCACGCTCGACTCGTTGGTTGAAATCACCCTTGGCGCGGCAAGACCCCTTTCAGCCCCCGGGCATGCATCGAGCTGCCCTTCCCCAAAAGGAGTGACACCATGAACCGGAAAGCGTTTGTCACCACCGCCCTCGCGCTGGCATTGGCTGCAGGCGCTCAGGCCCAGAGCAGCAACCTGGCCTTGGGCACTCAGGCGCTCGCCTCGAACACCACAGGGGGCTCCAATACCGCCCTGGGCGTATCTGCACTCCAACACAACACCACAGGAAACCAGAACAATGCCTTGGGCACTTATGCCCTCATCAGCAACATCAGTGGAAATCTAAATACGGCGCTGGGCGCCAATGCGCTGTACCACAACACCCTAGGGCATGAAAACACGGCGGTGGGAACCAATGCGCTCAACTGGAACACCACCGGGGGCCACAACTCCGCGCTGGGGACCTATGCCTTGCTCAACAACACGACCGGCGACTTCAATACGGCGATTGGTTCTGGGTCGCTTAATGACAACACCACGGGAAGCTGGAATACCGCTCTCGGGGGGGCGGCGCTCATGCACAACGCCACCGGGGTGTACAACACTGCCATTGGAATCAATGCCCTGACTTCCAACACAACCGGCGGCTACAACGCAGCCACGGGAAGCAACGCCTTGATCAGCAACAACACAGGCGGGTTCAACACGGCCATGGGCGCGGATGCGCTCCGGAACAACCAAACCGGGAATTGGAACACGGCCATCGGCAAATCCGCCCTGGAATACAACACCGGATCCGTCAACATCGCCATCGGCACCTGGGCCCTTGCTAAGAACATCGACGCCACGGAAAACATCGCCGTGGGCAACGATGGGCTCGCTGTCAGCACGACGGGCTCCCAGAACACCGTGGTTGGGCACTACTCGCTGCGGAACAGCACGACGGCCAGCCGCAACGTGGCCCTCGGCGTGCGGGCGCTGGAAGCCAATGTCACGGCCTCCGACAACATCGCCTTGGGCTACGAAGCAGGCCGCAATCTGACCGGCAGCAACAACATCGCCATCGGTAACGTGGGAGCGGGCGGAGAGGCCGACACCATCCGCATCGGGAGTTCCCAGACCCGCGCCTTCCTGGCGGGCGTGCGGGGCCGCACCACGGGAGGCGCCGCCATCCCGGTGGTCATCGATGCCAACGGGCAATTGGGCACCGTGTCCTCCTCCATCCGCTTCAAGCAGGATGTGAACGACATGGGCGACCGGACGAGCCGCTTGTTTGACCTGCGCCCCGTGACCTTCCGCTACAAGAGCCAGCCGGAGGACGGCGAGCACTTCGGGCTCATCGCCGAAGAAGTGGAGAAGGTGCTGCCGGAGCTGGTGGTGAAGGACAAGGAAGGCCAGGTGGAGACCGTGGTTTACCACGAGCTGGCACCGATGCTGCTGAATGAGCTTCAGAAGCAGAAGCGGGAACTCCAGGCCGCCCAGGCCGAATTGGCCGCCCTCAAGCGGCAACTGGAACAGGTGCTGGCGGGTTCCAGAAAGTAGTGGACCACTGGCATTTCCCATGGAGCGGACCAGCGGGAAGACGCATCGAAAGGGCATGCTCAAGAATGAATCCCGAAGGATTTCGGAGGACGATCCATGAAACGCCTGATTCAAAACCTCATCATGGGTTTATGGGGAATGCTCGCTGTTCTTCATTGCGGCGGGGGAGGGAAATCGTCCGGAAGTGGAAGCCCGCCCCCACCGAAAGCGGTTCCGGTGATCACGAGCTTCATCGCCAGTCCGGCCACCATCGCCCCGGGGGCCAGCAGCAGCCTGTCCTGGAACGTCACCGGCGCCACCAGCCTGGGCATCGACCACGGCGCCCCGGCCACCAGCGGCGCCTCGGGCAGCGTGGCTGTGAGTCCAGCCGCCACCACGCTCTATACCCTGACGGCCACCAACGAAAGCGGCAGCACCACAGCCACGGCCACGGTGACGGTGGGTGCCCCTGGGGTGACGGTATCCGTCACTCCTCCCAGCGCCCGGGTGAAGCCCAGCGGCACCCAGGCTTTCACGGCGGTGGTGACAGGCACCACCACCACCACCGCCGTCACCTGGCAGGTTCAGGAGGCCAACGGCGGCGCGGTGAATGCCTCTGGTCTCTATACGGCGCCCGCCACCAACGGCGTTTACCACCTCAAGGCCACCAGCGTGGCCGACACCTCCAAATCCGCCACCGCCACCATCACGGTCAGTGATTCCGCCGTGGCTGGGAGCCTTGCGGCGGGTTCAGTGCCCACTCAGCTGCCTGCGCGCCTTTCCGTGGGGCTGGTGGAGGACCCGGGCAAGACCTGGATGAAGGCCAGCGGCGTGCCCTGGGACATGCGGTACCACTACTTCACGCTGGGGTGGCGGAACAATTGGAATAATGACCCCACGAATTCAGGCCAGTGGGGCTTGAACTTCATGAAGGAGTGCGATGCCATGGGCGCCATTCCCGTGGTGCAGTACTACTGCATGAACGACGAGCCCGGCGGCGGCGAGGGGCAGTTCTACAGCAAGACCCAGAACGCCGCCACCATGGCCTCCTATTTTGACGATTTCAAAGTGCTGATGCAGCGCTGCAAGGAGTTCGGAAAACCGGTGCTGGTGCTCATGGAGGGGGATGGCTACGCCTACATGGAGATCCAGAGCGGGGGCAACCCGGATGCGCCCGCGGCCATCGCCAGCACCGGCATGCCTGAACTGAAGGACCTGCCCAACACCGCCGCCGGTTGGGGCCTGGCCTTCTTGCAACTGCGCAAGGCCGTGGGCGCCACCAACGTGGTGCTGGGCATGCACATTTCCGCCTGGGCCACTCTGCAGGACATCTCCTACTTCAGTGTGACCCTGCCCCTCCAGCCCGAAGTGGACAAGGCCTATGCATTCCTGTCGAAGCTGGGCCTGGCTGCAAACGTCACCGGTCAGACCTTCGACGTGCTGGTGGGCGACCCGCTGGATCGCGATTCGGACTATTACCGGCTCACGGCTGGCGAAGATCGCTGGTGGGATGCCAGCGACAGCGCGCCCATCACGAGCAAGAGCTTCAACCGCTACGCCGAGTGGCTGCGTCTGTGGAACCTCAAGGCGCAGAAACGCTGGGTGCTCTGGCAGATTCCCCTGGGCAACAGCAACCATTTGAATGTGCCGAACACCTGGAAAGACCGGGAAGGCTACAAGGACAACCGGCCCGAGTATTTCTTCGCTGGCGATGATGCCCACCTCAGGAAGTTCGCCGATGCGGGCGTCATCGCCCTCCTCTTCGGCGCGGGGGCGGATGGCCAGTCCATGTACCAGAACGACACCTACACCGATGGCCAGCCCTTCATGAAGACCCATGCGGGGGCCTTCCTTAAGAGCGGAGGTCTTGCCATCGCCCGTTGAGCCAGTCCATGAACACGACCAGCGAATGAGGTAATCCATGATTCGATGCCTGGGTACGGCCTGCTTCATCCTCCTGAACCTCGCCTGCCTGCGCGGACCGGCCCATGTGCCCGTGCCGACTCAAGCACCTCTCCGCGAAGATGTGGTCGATCTGGACGGCATCATGAAGGCCTTCTATGACGTGGTGAATGTGGCGCCGGACGGGCCCAGGCAGTGGGGCCGGGACCGCACGCTGTACAGCCCGTGGATCCGCTTCGTGGGCATTGGCCACGAGGTGGACATCTGGGATCACCAGCGCCTGGTGGATGAAACCGAACCCATGGTCCGGGCGGGCTTCCGCGAGCGCGAGATCCACCGAGTGACTCACCGCTACGGCAACATTGCCACGGTGCTCTCTACCTATGAAACGGAGTCAGGGCCCGAACACACGCTTTCCCGCGGTGTGAACAGCCTGCAGCTCTACCACGATGGCCGACGCTGGTGGATCGCCAGCGTCACATGGCAGTCGGAGACCAAAGAACATCCCATCCCCGTGGAGCTGCTAAAGCCATAGGTGGGACGCGGGATTTGCCGCCCCAGTCCATGCGATTAATGGGGTGGAAAGGTTGCCATGCCCGCCCCCCTGGCCGAGTCCAGCTTCTGGAAGACATCAAGGCGATGAAGCAGGGATGGCCGACCCCTAAGTGGACCAGTGAAATATCTCAGAAGCGGATCAACCCAAAGGAAATCCCTAGGGAATGATAACCCTCGTGTGCCTCCGGGCGCTCTTGGGAGTCGGTCATGAAACGCCTGGTTCACAGCCTTGTCATGGGTCTGCTGGGAATGCTCGTTCTGACGGCTTGCGGGGGTGGCGGGAAATCATCCGGGAATTCCACCCCGGCGCCTCCGTCAGCCCTTCCGGTCATCACCAGCTTCTCAAGCAGTCCCGCCAGCATCGCGCCCGGTGCCAGCAGCGTTTTGTCGTGGTCCGTGTCCGGGGCCACGACCTTGGCCATCGACCATGGGGCACCCGCCGCCAGCGGAGCGACCGGGTCGGTGACCGTGGCGCCAGCGGCGACGACCACATACATGCTCACCGCCACCAATGCGAACGGAAGCACGACCAGCACCGCCACGGTGACGGTGACGACCACGCCCCCGCCAACTGGGGTGGTCGTGATCATCAATCCGACGGCGGCGGCGGTCCAAACCACCAAAACCCAGCAGTTCACAGCCACCGTGACAGGCGCAAGCAACACCGCCGTGACCTGGAGCGTCCAGGAAACAGCCGGTGGAGCGATGGATGCTACGGGCCTCTATACCGCACCAGCCACGGCGGGCACTTACCATGTGATTGCCACCAGTGTGGCGGATGCCACGAAATCAGCCACCGCCGCGGTGACCGTGACCACCACGCCCCCAGCGGTGTCCGTCAGCATCAGCCCTGCGACTGTTTCTCTTCAGGCTTCCAAAACGCAGCAGTTCAGCGCCACTGTGACCGGATCGAGCAACACCGCTGTGACCTGGACCGTGCAGGAATCGGGTGGCGGCACCGTCGTCGGTGGCCTCTACACCGCTCCTGCCGCGGCTGGAACCTACCACGTGGTGGCCACCAGCGCCGCGGATGTGAGCAAGTCGGCGACGGCGACGGTGAAAGTCTCAGCCCAGGGAGTGGGGGTCACCATCGCACCCTCGGCGATCACCCTGAAGACGGGCCAGACTCAGCAGTTCACGGCGACCGTCACGGGCGCCAGTAACACTGCCGTCACGTGGACGGCTTCCAGCGGAACGATTTCGGCCAACGGTCTTTACACCGCGCCCGCCACCGCGGGCTCCTATACCGTCACGGCCACCAGCGCGGCAGATGGCACCCAGTCCGCCACGGCAGCGGTGACGGTGCAGACGCAGCAGGCGGGCGCCTGGGCCTTCCTGAGCGTGGCCAATGAAAAGCCCGGAAGCTACAACTCCGATGTCTACCGCTGGCTGGATTCCACGAAGCAGCAGCGCACCGCCGTGCTGACGCGCAACGACGCCGCCGACCCCGGCGGGTCCCACGGAGGCATGCTGCGGCAGTACCGCTATTTCGCCAACGGCGCAGAGCGCGTGGTGACCGGTACCGGCGCCAGCGGCTCCTGGAACGGGTGGGGCTACCTGGTGAACCATTTCGGGGATGGCGGCTCCGTGTGGGGCGCGACCTCGGCGGACAACACGGGGCAGTACCGGCAGGTGTTCACGGGACCGCACCACGCCATCCATGAATTCACGTGGACCTACAACATGCAGGGGGCGCCCGTGAAGGCCACCGTGCATTGGTTCATGGCCACGGGCCAGGATCATCCCATCTATGCGATCACCTACGACACGTCGGCAGCGGGCGCCTCGGGGTTCGACAGCAACCACCTCATCGACAGCCGATCACCCTACGGCGACATGCAGTTCGGAGGCGATGGTAGCAACCCCAACGTCGATGGCGTGGCCTGGGGCGACAACTACAAGTTCTTCACCCGGGATGAGCCCTACACGGCCCAAAGCAAGTGGGACTACACGCAGACGAATACCGTTCCCTACGTGCTTGAGTACATCAAGAATCCCGATGCCGAAATGGGCTCGGTGCAGACCCTTAGCTGGCTGCAGCACAGCACCGGTGGAACCTGGCTCAGCGACAACTGGGGCCACACGTCCGAAAACCGGGTGGTGACCAAGGGCAATTTCGGCACGTGGCTCATGCCCGCCAATTGGAACTGGCCGTACCAGCTGAACCAGTACGAGCTGGGGGATTCTGGGCCGACGGCCAGCAAGCGCGTGGCCTGGGGGCTCATGTACGGCGCCGTGGGCCAGGCTTCCTTCGACAACTACGGTTATCAAACCAAGAGCTCGGGCTTTCCCTATCAGAGCTACTCCGTCTACATGGTGCTGGGACGACATTCGGATGCCGCGGTCGCTTCCCATGTCACCCAGATGGAGCGGAAGCTGGGGGCCACCCTGACGGCGAGCAAAGGGACGGTGGCCGCGCAGGGGCCCGGCGGCGCGGGCCGCACGGATTCGGTCACCTATGCCAAGGCGGGATACAACGCCACCTATGGCGCCTTTGAACTCATCGCCGACGCCACCGGCGCCTTCCAGGCCACCCTCAATGCCGGAGCGGGGGACCTCAAGAACCCCCTCTTCATCGTGAGGGATGTCGCCGGTGTGCCCAGCCAGATCACGCTGGGGGGCACCACCCTGGTGGCGGACCAGGATTACTTCGCGTCCTATGATGCTGCCCAGCACCGCCTGTGGTTGACCCTCAACCGCACCTGGAGCGGCAGTCAGGTGCTTGGGGGGAATGCCACCGGCAGCCTGCCCACGGAAGTCCAAGTGGCTCCCGCCAGCGTGACGCTGGCTTTCGGCGCCACCCAGGCCTTCACGGCCCAGGTGCTGCACAACCAGGACACGCAGGCGGTTTGGACGGTCAAGGAGGGCGCCACGGGGGGCACAGTTTCAGCTTCCGGAACCTACACAGCCCCAAGCACCGCTGGCACCTATCATGTCCGCGCCACCAGCCATGCGGATGCCACCAAATGGGCGGAAGCCACGGTGACGGTGGTTCCCGCTGCGCCTTCCATTACCTCCTTTTCGGCTTCATCGGCCAGCATCGCCGCCGGCGGGAGCGTGACGCTCTCCTGGGCGGTCACCGGCAATCCGACCCTGACCGTCGGCCCGGCGCCGGGCACCGTGACGGGCAGCCAGGTCACCGTGACGCCGGCTGGAACCACCACCTACGTGCTCACCGCGACCAACGCCGGCGGCACCGCGGTGGAAACGGTCACGGTGAACGTGGTGGGCGGGAACGTGCCCGCCACCTGGGTGGTGGGCTACTACATGGGCTACCATCGGGGGCTCCAGGCGCCCAATCAGGTGGACTACACGTCGATGACCCATGTCGGCGTGGGCAGCATCCTCCCTTCGGCCAGCGGAACCTTTGACACCACCTTCTGGATCGATCCCACCAACGGACCCGCCTGGGCGAAACAGACCGTCCAGTTGGCCCACGCCGCGGGCACCAAGGTGATCGTGCATGTCGGCGGCGCCGGGGCCACGGGCTTCACGGCCACGTCTGATCCTGCCATTCGCGCGACCTTTGTTCAAAACCTGAAGCAGATCATGACGGACTACGGGTTTGACGGCATCGATCTGAATTGGGAAAGCAGTGTGGACCGCCCCACCCTGTTGGCCCTGCTCAAGGCCATCCGCTCCGCCATGCCGGACAAGGTTCTCATCACGCCCATCGGGGTGAACCACATGGGAGCGGATCTGAGCGAGGCCTACTACGCTCAGCTGGCCCGTTATGTGGACCGCCTCGATCTCATGAGCTACCTCTTGCAAGCGCAGTCCGGTTGGGACAGCTGGTTCCCGTCAGCCCTCCACGACTTCGCCCCTTCGCATCCCTTGACGATTGATGATTCCGTTCAAACGCTCATCAAAACCGGGGTCCCGAAGGAGAAGATCTGCATCGGGGTGGGCTTTTTCGGATGGCCTTACGAAAAGGGCATGAATGGACAGTGGGGGAATGCCAAGAATTTCGTTCCCTACACCGGCGGAGGCCCCTACCTCACAGGCCCCCGGCAATCGACCGGCTCCAATCCCAACGGTGATTCGCCGGACGGTTTCGAGCCTCGCTACAGTGACAACGATGCCAGTTATTCAAAACTGGCCCACTACTACTTCCCCATGATGACCCAGACCTATGACGCGGTGGCCCAGAGCGCCTACCTCACGGCGGCGGCACCGCCCACCCTGGATGCCGCGGCCAGCCCAGATGCCAGCAACCCCATCAAGACCACCTATGTGCCCTACGACAATGAGCAATCGCTGACGGCGAAGGTCCAGTACTACAAAACCAATGGTCTGGGCGGGATGATCATCTGGACGATCAGCGAAGGCTACTTGGAGTGGCAGACCAGCGGTGAGAAGGATCCTCTGATGAAGGCCATCAAGGCGGAGCATTTCAAACCCTAGCTGTAACGGCCAGGGGCTCCCGGCCTGGACTTCCTCCAGCGCGCAACCGGAGGGTGGATCAAGGTGGCTGCATGGCCGCCTCCGCCATCCGGTGGCCCCGCTGGTTTTGACTCTGCCTCGGCGCGTCATATCGTGGCGGTGTCGATCATATGCGTCGCGGGAGGAATGCCCGAGGCGGACGAAGTGGACCAGTCCATATTTCGTAAAAGCGGATCAAGAATTTGGATTTGCGTCAGGAAAGATGAATCCAGGGTGGCTTCCCCGATCCTGGGAGTTTCATGAACCGCGCGCATCGCAGCCTATTCCTCTGTCTGCTGGGAACTCTCAGCCTTTTCCACTGCGGAGGAGGCGGTACATCCACGGCATCGACCTCGACCCCGGCACAGCCCATGGCTGTGCCGGTCATCAGTGCTTTTACGGCCATGCCAGCCACCATCAGCGTTGGTGCCAGCAGCACCCTGGCCTGGAATGTCAGTGGCGCCACCAGCCTGAGTATCGACCAGGGAGCGCCCGCGGCCAGTGGCGCCAGCGGCAGCGTGTCCGTGAGTCCCGCCGCAACCACCACCTATACACTCACGGCCACGAACAGCGCTGGCACGGCCACGGCCAAGGCACAGGTGACTGTCGCCCCCTTGACCATGGCGGTGTCCGTGGCCATCAGCCCCGTCGCCATCACCGTGCAGGCCGGTAAAACCCAGGCCTTCACTGCCACGGTGGCAGGTTCCACGAACACCGCCGTGACCTGGAGTGTCGTGGGCAGCCAGGCGGGCTCCATAAGCTCTGGTGGCCTCTATACCGCCCCCGATACCGCCGGCACCTTCCAAGTGAAGGCCACAAGCGTGGCGGATACCGCCAAATCAGCCACTGCCACCGTAACGGTGACTTCGGCCGTGCCTGCGCCTGTCATCACCGCTTTCACGGCCACGCCCGCATCGGTCGCTCCTGGGGCCAGCAGCAGCCTGTCCTGGACCGTGACGGGCGCCACCAGCCTCACCATCGGTGGCCTCGGCGATGTGACGGGAAAATCGGCTGCCACGGTGACGCCCGCCACCACCACCACCTACACCCTGACCGCCTCCAACGGAGGCGCCACCACCACCGCCGAGGCCACAGTGGTGGTGCAATCCGCCGATGGGAAACCCATCATCCGGTTCTTTTTCATCAAGCCCATGGCCGGCGGCTTCGATTTGGTCTGGTATGTGAGCGGGGCCGACAAGCTCAGCATTGATCAAGGCGTGCAACCCATCAGCGATGCCAGCGGCGAAGTCTTCCTGGGACGTCCAGACGCCACCACCACCTACACGCTGACCGCCACCAACGGGAAGGGAGCCACGACCGCCAAGGCAACTTATGCGCCGGATCCTCCGGGGAGTCCCAGCCTGGCCTACTTCGTGGCCAACCCTGCCAACATCCCCTCTGGCGGCGCCAGCACCCTGGCCTGGGGCTTCGCCTATGGCACGCAGAGCCTCACCTTGGATGACGGCGCCACCGCGCCTGTGGCCATCAACGCCGAACAAACCCGGGTGGTTCACCCCACTGCCACCACCACCTACACCATCACCCTCGCAGGCAGCACCGGCGTGATCAGCAAGCAGCAGGTCACCGTGCGCGTGGCGCCGCAGGTTCCGCCCAGCATGACCTACTACGATCCCAGTCTCATTCAATCGCCCATCGACGAGGCCGTCGCGGCGAACCTCAAGGCCATCTCGGCCCGGGGCGTGGGATTGCGCCCTGATGCCTTCATGCGGGTGGGGGATGTGCTCACCTGGAGCCTCGATACGCTGGGCCCCTTCGATGGCGCCAACGTCAATTACGGCACTCATGGGGATCTGCAACCCACGGCGCAGTTCTTCCGCAATGCGAAGGTGCCTTTGGAAGCCTCCACCAACAGCCTCACCCGGCTAAGCATCGCGGCAGAAGAGAACGCCAATGCCAGGGATACGGTGACGGGGAACCCTTCTGCGCTTGATGCAGAGTATCAGGTGGCCATGCCCCAGTACGCCGTGTTGATGTTCGGATCGAACGAGGTCCACTGGTACAACGCCCCCCCCTATCCCTACGCCTTCATGGCCACAGGCCATCAAATCGGCATGATGGACATCGTGGACAACCTGCTGGCCAAGGGGGTCATTCCCATCCTCACCTCGATGCCGCCGCATCCGGAAGATGCCATCGAGGTGCCCTCCTTCGTGGCCCTGGAGCGATCCATCGCCCAGTCCCGGGGCATTCCCTTCATCGACTACAACCAGGCCATGCTGGCCATCGGGCCGGACTATCACTGGGGAATCGGCGCCGACAACTTGCATCCCACCAACGATGCGCCGGGCGATCTCAGCGCGGTGGGATTGCACTACGGCTACGCCATGCGCAATCTGGTGACTCTGACGGGCCTCACGCGGGCGAAGGCTGTCGTTCATGACGGCTCCGCGGCGCCGGACGCCGGGGCGGTCCACTTGGCTGGGGCGGGCACGCCGACCAGCCCCTACCTGATTCCATCCCTGCCCTATGCGGATACCCGGAACACGCAGAACGCCAGCTCCCAGGCCCTGGATCACTACGCCGGGTCCACCACGGAGGTGCCAGGGAAGGAAGTCGTCTACCGGCTGACACTCAGCCGACCCACCCAGGTCCGCATCGTCATGGCCGACCGCGGCGCGAAAATCCTCCGCGTGTTTCTGCTGGACAGCACCTGCACACCTGCGGGCTGCCTGGCCAGCGAGGGCGGGACTGGGGTCGCGGTGGACGGTGAAATCCTGAAAAGCCTTGGCGCGGGCACCTACCACATCGTGGTGGACAGCAAGGATGCGGGCGGCGAGTACAGCTTGATGGTTCTGGATGCGGATGACATTCCCCCGGCACCGCTCAACCTGGCCAAGGGCGCCGCCACTGCCACCAGCATCACACTGACCTGGGCAGCCCCCGCCAGCAAACGCGCCATCGCCAGCTATGTCATCTACCGAGATGACGTGATTCCCGTGCCGGTGGGGACGGTAGCAGGCACGGCCACTTCCTTCAAGAATACCGGGTTGAAGGCCTCCACCAGCTACAACTACAAGGTGGTTGCCGTGGACAGCGCGGGGAAAGCCAGTCCCATTGCCTCCATGGATCCGGTGTCGACGGGGCCCTGAGGCCTTGGGGGAGGAAATCCGCTCCACGGCCTTCTCTGAAGTGCCCCGCATTTCCCGGTGGCGGGCGCTCTGGTGGACCAGTGCGATTTCTCCGAAGTGGATCTATGCCGGCGGAGTCCATTGGAAATGATGGATTCATGCGTGGATGCCTTGCGGCATCCCTGGGAGTTCCCTTGACCCGAACCTTGTCGCTCGTGGCTGCAAGCCTGCTGGGCCTTTCCACACTGATCCATTGCGGAGGCGGGAAAAACCTCAGAGATGGCCACTCCGCCTTCCACCCCGCCGCCACGCCTGTCCTGCTCATTCTGGGATCCCCGCCAACGTGAGGTTCTTCGTTGGGCCCCTCCGAACTCAGTGAAGGCCGCGCGAACCAGGGAGGCGCCTCCTGGGTTTGCCATCTCCTAACCCATGGACCGAACGCCGGGAGCGACGATGATCTGGGGCAGACCCCAACCCATATTTACGGAACATGGTCACCCGGTCTGGGCGTCCTATTACCGGCCCGATGGGCCCATCAAGGGGGCGGTGCTGATCGTCCCCGGGCTGGGCGCGCTGCAAAGGCACTACGCGCCACTTGCTTCCTGGCTGGCCGAGCAGGGCTATTTCGCGGCGACCTTCGATTACGCAGGCACGGGGATGTCCTGTCTGGCCGATGTGCGAAAGCTCCGCATCACCATCTCGGATTGGGCCAGTGGCGACTGCGATGCCATGGTGTCGGCCCTGGCAGAGGAGGTTCCGGGCAAACCGCTCTATTGGCTGGGGCACAGCCTGGGAGGTGAGATTCTCGGTCTGCTGCCGGGCCCCGAACGCATCCGCAAGGCCGTGACCATCGCCACGGGCACGGGGTATTGGCAGGATCGCGCCCCGGGCCTTCGCTGGAGGGTGTGGTGGCTTTGGTATTTCATGGCGCCCCTCGTGACGGGCATATGCGGCTACTTTCCGGGCAGTCGGCTGGGGAGGGTGGGCGACCTGCCGCCCGGGGTCATGAAGCAATGGCGGCGATGGTGCCTGCACCCCGATTCGGCCGTGGGGGTCGAAGGTCCGGCCGCCAGGGAATCCTTCGCCGCAGTGCAGGTGCCCATCACCTCGTTTTCCTTCACGGATGACGAACGCACGTCCGCACGCAGCACTGAAGCCCTGCACGGCTGGTTCGAGAACGCCCCTCGAACCATGAAGCGGCTCTCCCCCAAAGACCTCGGCACTCAGCGCGTTGGCCACTTCGGCTTCTTCCACGCGCGGTTGAAGAAGGCGTTGTGGGAGACTTTCCTGCTGCCTGAATTGACCTGAGCAGCCCCTGCCATCAGGGTGCGTGGTTCCTGCCTACCCATAAGGAAGACCCATGTCCGATTCTTCCGTCAAGGCCATCGTGAGGCGCTTCAACCGTGAGGTGATCGAGGAGGGCAACATGGCCGTTTTCGCGGAACTGGTGGCCCCGGATTTCATCAACCACACGGCCGTTCCGGGCACACCGGCGGGGCGGGATGGTTTCGCCGCCTTCTTCACCGGGCTTCTCCGCACGGCCTTTACCGAAATCCGGGTGCACATCCACGATCAGGTGGGAGAGGGGGACAAGGTGGCCACACGGAAAACCATCGAAGGTCTCCACACCGGCTCATTCCTGGGCCGGGCCGCCACAGGCAGGCGCATTCGCATCCGGGTGACGGACATCGTGGTCATTCGCGAGGGACGGTATTGCGAGCACTGGGGCAGCGCGGACCTTCATGGCGCCCTCCAGCAGATCGAGGCCGAGCCCTGAGGGAACCTCATTCAGGCTTGACGTCGTTCCACTGCGAGTGTTCGGGGAACGCTGAGAATGAAGCAGCAGCCTGCTCCAGCCACGCTCCGGCCGCTCAGGCTGCCGCCCATGAGTTCGGCGAGCCGCAGGGAGAGGCTGAGCCCGAGGCCTGAGCCTCCGTACCTCTGCTGCGTATGCGCGCCCTCAGCCTGCTCGAAGGCCCGGAACACCCGGCCCATCTGATCGGCAGTCATGCCGATGCCGGTGTCTTCCACCTCGAAGATGATCGATGAGCCATCCTCGCGGACGCGGAGGGTGATGAGCCCGTCTTCCGTGAACTTCACGGAGTTGCCGAGCAGGTTGATGAGGATCTGCCTCAGCTTTCCCGCGTCCACCTCGCAGGGGATGGGGCGCTGATCGGCATCGAGCCGGAGGATGTTCCGCCGGGCCCGGGCCAGCAGCTCCACGTTGGCGAGGGCCTCCTGGGCCAGAGCCTGGGCCTCGGCGGGTTCTGGAGCCAGTTCCATCATGCCCGCCTCGATCTTGGCCAGGTCGAGGACGCCATTGATGAGCTGGAGCAGGTGTCGGCCCGAGGCGTTCACGCGGGTGGCGTCCTCCTTGAGCTGGTGGTCTTCCTGCTCCACGGCGCGGTCGCTGATGAGTTCGCTGTAGAGCAGGATGGCGTTCAAAGGGGTGCGAAGCTCGTGGCTCATGCCCGCGAGGTACTTGGTCTTTTCCTCAGAGGCCTTGGCGAGGCGTACATTGGCTTCCTGCAGCTCCAGCGTTCGGGCGGCCACCTCGGTTTTCAGCTTCAGGTTTCTGAGCCGCAAATGGGCATTGCGCCACCGCACCAGCAAGGTGATCAGTGCGCCCAGGGCCAGCAGTCCCAGCAAGCGCGCCCACCACGTCTGCCACCAGGCCGGCAGGAGGATGAGGGGAAGTTCCAGCTGGGGGGAATAGGTGCCGTCCTCATCCACGGCGCGAATCTTCAGCAGATGATGGCCGGGGTCGAGGCCTGCCAGGCTCAGGCGCGGCCCATTGAGGGGCAGCCACCGGGCTTCGCGGCCCTCGATCCACGCCTCGAAGGTGAGACGCGGTTGGCGGTCGAAGGAGAGCACCTGGAAGCCCAGCTCCACTTCGCGGAGGTTGCCCTTCAGAGTGAGGGGTGTGTGCCAGGGGAGGGGGCGGCCCTGTTCGGTGAGCCGCGTCACGATGGGGGCCTCCATGGCGGGCAGCCGGGTTTCCTGCGAGCCCAGGTACCGGGCCAGCCCGGCGCTGGTGGAGATCCAGACATCCTGGGAGGGTTCGACCAGGAGGCCGTCCTGGTCGCAGTCGTTGCCAGGCAGGCCTTCCTGGCGACTGAGGTAGACGGGGTGCTCCCGGCCCCGGGGATCCACCCGGTAGGCGCCCTGGGAGGTGCCCAGCCAGAGGCGGCCCTGCCCGTCGAGGGTGGCCGCAAACACCTGGGCGGCCGGATTCCAGGGCAGGGGATTCCAGGCGCCCTGGGGCTGCACCTGGTCGCCCAGGATCTGGTACCTGCGGAAAGCGGGGGGGCCGAGCAGGCCCACTTCGATGTGGCCTCCCGGGCCCAGGGCGAAGCTGTGGGGCGGCGCGCCGGTGAAGCTGTCGAGCTGCTCCCATCCTCGCCCCTTGCGCCAGTACAGACCGCGTTCCGTGCCCAGCCAGATGCGCCCTTCGCGATCCTGCCGGAGGAACTGGAGGGTGCCGGCCCCTTCGGGCATGGGCACGGGAGACCAGGCCCAGCCTGGAGGACGGGGCACCAGGCTCCAGATGCCCTGCTCCATGCTGGCGGCCCACACCTCGCCTCCCACGAAGGCGAAACCTTTGGAGAATCGCCCTTCCTGGAACCGGCTGGTCTCGATGCGCTCGGCCTTCAGGGTGTTGGGATCCACGCGGTAGACCGCCCGCTGCACATCGCCGCCGCCAGACCAGATGCCGCCGTCCGGGGCGATGTCCACCTGGTTGAGGAAGAGGCCCCGCACCACCATGCGGAAGCCCGCGGGCGTGCCCAGGGCCAGCCCCGCGCGGTTGCCCACCCATAGGCGGCCCTGGTGATCCCGTCGCAGCGACCAGGTGGTGTAGCCCTCCAGCCCTTCACTGCTGCCGTACTGGCGGACGAGGTTGCGCCCCAGGATTCGCTGCACGCCCAGGCAGGACAGCCAGAGGCCGTTTTCGTGATCCACGAGGACCGAGCGCAAATTCACATAGGGGAAGAGCGGGTTCGTGGGCACCTGGATGCGCGTGGCGCCTCGTAAACCCAGGGGGCCGAGGTTGGTGGACGCCCAGACGCGCCCATCCCGCCGCAATTCCAGGTTGTAGGCCTCCACGATGGGCAGGTGGTCCCGCAGCGATTCCCACGCTCCGCTGGGCGTCGCGCCCCACACCTGGCGGTCATTGCGCACCCACAGCCGCCCGTCGGCATCCTGGGCCGCCTGCGCCAGCGCGCCGCCGGGCCCGGCCATGGATTCCCAGGTGCCACCTTCCACCGTGCCCAGCCACAGGCGATCCTCGACCACGGCCAGCACCGTGCCGGAGTTGCTCCTGGCGCGAAGATCCTGGGCGCGCTGGCCCTCGGGCCAACCCGGCGCGGCGATGAAATGCCCGGGACTGCTTTCCCGATAGGGTCGGCCCTCGATGAGCACCCAGGCCCGGCCCAGGCGATCCAGGCTCACGGCTGTGGCGGTTCCGGCTGGGAGCCCATCTGCAGGCGTGGCCAACCTCAGGTTCTGACCGTCCAGCAAGGCGAGACCGCCCTTCGTCGCGGCGAGCAGGCCACCGCCTGGGCGGCAGGCGATGGCGAGCACACTGCCCATGGACGTCGGGGCAGGCAGGCTGGAGAAGCGTTCGCCGTCGCCCCGAAACAGCCCCGTGTCAGCCCCGGCCCAGATGAAGCCTTGTTCATCCTGCTCCAGAGCCAATGTCCAGGTGCCCTTCAGTCCCTGCTCGGGCCCGAAGGTGCGGAAGGGGGGCCGACCTTCGCCCTGGCCCAGGAGGGCAGAGCACAAACAGCACAGGGTCAGGCAGAGGGGACGGAACATGGAGGGGCCTTGAGCAGCCATCGGCCTCATTCTTCGCAGACTGAGTATTGTCGCGGCAAGCAGCCAATATTGCCTGCTCGGGCAGGGGCCCTTGCGAGCACAAAGCTGGTTCTCGTGGCCTGCTTTGCCGGTTGCAAATATGCCTTAGGGTCTGTTTTCAAAGTGGGGTGTGGCCGCGCAAGGGGCGCCGCCCAAGGGAGACAAGGAAAGCGACGAAGGCGATAGTGGCACTATCGACGAGGAGCTTGACGCTGTATCACGCCGGGCGCCGCCCCTTGCCCGGTTCCGCCCTCTGCCCGGCGGGACGCAGGGCAGGAGCAGGCCCCATGCGGGGCCTGCGATAGGGAGAGGGGGACGGTGGCCAGCCGCACCCCTGGCTGCGTTATCGGCCTTGAACGATGTCCCGCATCGCCCTGCGGCCGCTGCCTTGCCATGTGCGCGGCTGGCTACCGTCGCGGCCCGCATCCACTTTGAAAACAGACCCTAGCCCAACTGCCCGCTCAGCCCCGAGCGCCGCGCCACACTGCGCGCACAGGCTGCCTGCACCGCCTCCTGGGTGCCCAGCAGCAGCACGCTTTCCTTGGCGCGGGTGAGGGCGGTGTAGAGCACCTCGCGCGTGAGGGCTGGATGTTCGGCCGGAGGCAGCACCAGGGCCAGATGCCTGAACTCCGATCCCTGTGATTTGTGCACGGTCATGGCATAGGCGTGATCCAGGCTGTCCTGGATGGACGGTAGCGGGAAGCCCACCAGGCCACTGCCCCGGGGGAACAGGGCCTCCAGGTGGGGCTCGCCGCGGCCGCGTTTCACAGGCAGCACCACGCCCTGATCACCGTTGAAGAGGCCGCGCTGCGCATCGTTGCGGAGCACCAGGACGGGTTCTCCCGCCACGAAGCGGGGCTGCCATTCCAGCCGGTCGGCAGACGCCTCCAGGGCCAGCGCATGCAGATGCCGGTTCATGGGATCGACCCCGCCCAGATCGTTCCCTTCGTTCACGGGGCAGAGCAGCCGGAAACCATCGAAGTGGGCCAGCAGGTCGCGGGCGCGGTCGAGATCGATCTGGGCCCATGTCTGCTGATCGTGATGAAGCGGCGGCAGCACCTTGGCCCGCCAGGCCGCGGGTCCCGCGCCGGCCCAGATGCGCTCCTGCAGCCAGCTCTGGAGGAAGGCGGCCATCCAGCGTCCTTTGGGTGGCAGCGGCTCCACCAGCCAGACCCCGCCCGCCGTTGCGGCCTCCTCCACCGAACCTCGGCGGAGGCCATCCTCGCCCCACAATTCGGCGGCGCGAGCGGGCTCCTGAATGCGTTCCGCCTGCAGCAGAATGTGGCGGCCCTTGGGGTTGCGGGGATCCATGCGGTAGCTCTGGCGCAGGGTTGCCGTGGCCTGGGGCAGGCTGGCCACCAACTCGCGGAACGCGGCCCCGGCTTCCACCGAGGGCAGCTGGTCCGCATCGCCCAGCAGTACCAGACGCGCCTCGGGAGCCAGGGCCGCGAGCAGGGCCTCCAGCAGTTCCAGGCCGATCATGGAGGTTTCGTCGACGATGACCAACTCGGCGGGGAGCGGGTGCTCCGCATGGTGGCGGAAGCCGCCGGTGCCTGCGTGGTAGCCCAGGGCGCGGTGCAGGGTGCGCGGTTCGGGACCTTCCTCGCGCAGCCTGAGGTCGAGCGCATCGGGTTCCGGAATGGCGTCCCAGCCCTGCCGCAGCGCCTCGCCCATGCGCTGGGCGGCCTTGCCCGTGGGGGCTGCCAGGAGGATGCGATCCAGGGGCAGGGGTTCCGCCTGGCGCTGCAGGGAACGCAGCAGGGCCACGAGGATGGAAGTTTTCCCCGTGCCGGGACGGCCGGTGATGAGGGTGAGTGGTGACGTCAGGGCCAAGGCCACGGCGTGGCACTGCCCCGCGTTGAGCGCCACGGGGTGGCTCAACACCGATTCAGCCACCCTTCCTTCGGCGGCGGGCCGCTGCAACCGGGTGCGCAGGGCCTCGGCCACCCGCGTTTCCGAAGCCCGCAACCGCTGGGAGGAGAGCCAGCGGCCATCGCGGATGAGGGGGCGCCCCGCCTTCTGCGCCGTACCCACCAAGCCCTCCAGCTCCGCGCTCTCAAGGGCCTGTCGCAGCGGTTCCCACGGGCCCATGGCGGCGGCGAGGGGAGCAGGCCAGTCGGGCTGTTCCAGATTCACCCGGCTGTGGCCCTGGCTCTCAGAGATCAGCACGCCCAGCAGCAGCCAGAAGGCTTGGTGGCGGGCTTCAGGCGTTGGCGCCAGCCGCGCCACACGGTGGGCCAGGGTGGCCAGTGTCGGCTCCAGGCCAAGCTCCTTCAGCAGCACCTGGGCGCGTTCCAGCAACTCCTGCCAGGGGCGCGGCCCGAAGCAGCCCACGGGGGACAGCACGCGCCCTTCAGCCATGGGTCACCTCGATCACCGCTCGATGAACCCGCTCCAGCTCCCGCTGCCAGGCCAGGCATTCCGCCCAGCTGGGCCGAAGGGACCAGGTGCCCTGGCCTGGCAGGCCCCGGAGAAAGACGTAGAGGATGCCGCCGAAGCGGGCCTCGTAGGCGGCCTCGTCGCGGATGTCGAGGAAGGCGAGACAGGCTTGCAGGTAGACCTGGGCCTGCAGCAGGTAGTGCGCCATCACCGTGGCGTGCAGCGTCTCCGGCGCATAGTCGGGCAGCAGGTTGCTCTTCCAGTCCAGCAGGTAGACGCGGCCGTCCTGTTCGCAGAGCGCGTCGATGGAGCCCTTGAGCAGATCCTTGTCCTGCGGGAAGCGGCGGGCGTCCACGAAGCGCGAGAAGAAATCCACCTCCCGCAGCAGCCGCGGGCACCGAGCAATCTGGATGGCGCCGCCCCAGGCCAGGGGCAGGTCCGAGCGCAGCCCCGCGAAGACCGTTTCCGCCACCTTCGCCGCGCAGCTTCGGGGCAGGCCGTGCACGTCGAGGGTGGCCTGGATCTGGGCCTGCACCTCGGGTCGCTTCGACCAGGCGGCGAGCGAATCCATGGCGGCGGGATCCGCCCACTCCAGCAGCTCGTGCAGGGCTTGGCCCGTGGCCGTGCCCATGGGCAACTCGCCAGGCGAGGGCCGCGCCCCGGGCTGATCCCGGTCGCCGCGCAGGGGCGCTTCTGCCAGGTCGAGGCGGTGCTGGAGCGCGGTGAAGGAGGTGGTGATGAAGGGGCGGGCGGCCCGGGCCAAGGGGCCGTAATCCAACGGGGGCGCGGCTGGTACCGGAGGCGGAATGAAATCCGCAGGCAGGCCCACGGGGTTTGCATCTGCCGGGGAAGTGCCCAGGGCCGTGAGCCGTTCCCAGCGGAAGAGGTCACCGCGCTGATCCAACAGCTTCACCAGCCGGGCGTTCAGGGGATCGTAGGCGTTCTGAAGCTTCTTCAGGTCGCCCTTGTCGTTCGTTTCGGTGAAGGCGCAGAGGATGAGCTTGGCCTGGGCGCGGGTCATGCCCACGTAGAGCAGCCGTTCGCTTTCCTCGCGTGCCTCCTGGGCGGCCCGCTGCTTGATGGCTTCGGGCACGCTGCCCAGGGACAGGGCCCGCTGCCCGAGGTGGTGGAAGCGGGTGAGGCTGGAACCGCGGCCCTTGCCGTAGGCGAAGAGGGCCACGATGGGGGCCTCCAGGCCCTTGGCGGCGTGCAGGGTGAGGATCTGCACCGCCTCCCGGTCGCCCTCGAGGCGTTGCAGGTCGCCTTCTTCCGCCGAGGGCTTCTCGACGCCGCGGCGCCAGCGGTCCAGCTGCCGGATGAGATCCTCCAGCGTCATCCGGCGTTGGGAGGCGACACCCAGCAACGCTTCGGCGATGTGGCGGACGTTCACCAGGGCGCGGTGGCCCGCCTCCGTCAGCAGCAGGCGACGGATCAGGCCGCTCTCCTCCTGCATGGCCTCCAGCAGGTCGCCGAAGCGCTGCTGCTGGGCCAGGGCGCCCCAGGCCAGCAGGCGCTGCAGGGCGGGATGATCCTCGCGCAGGCTGGCCAAGTCGCGCAGGTCGGTGAGGTTGTAGCCGAAGAAGGCGCTCATGAAAGCGCGCAGCTGGGCCGAAGGGTTCCGGGGATCGGCCACGGCGCGCAAGGCATCCAGCCACTCCTCCGCCTCCCGGGTTTGGAAGAGGCCCTTCTGCTTGTAGAAGGCGCAGGGGATGCCTTCGGCGCGCAGGGCCCTGGCCATGAGTTCGCCTTCGGAGGCCTTCCCCACGAGGATCTGGACATCGCCGTAGCCCAGCACGCGCACTTTCCCGGGTTCTCCGAACTGGATGCCTGCGGCCACCAGATCCCGCACCCGCAGCGCCAGTTGGCGTGCCAGGCGCCGCCAGAGGCTCTGGCCGCCCTGGGCCGTGTCGAGCACCAGCACATCCACGGGCGGCAGCGGGCTTCCCTGCACGGTGGCCTGCAGGTGTTCGAGGCCACAAGCCACGGGTCGGGGATAGAGCGTGGGATCGCCAAAATAGCCGTCCGCGCCACCGCCGAGGATGTGATTGTAGGCCTCGATGACAGAGGCGGTGGAACGGAAGTTCCGCTCCAGGCGCTGAGGCCCTGCATCAGCCTGCGATTCGGGGCCCTGGAGAAGCTCGGCGCAGGCCGCCTGGTAGGTGGGCAGGTCGCCGCCGCGGAACCCGTAGATGGCCTGCTTGGGATCGCCGATGAGGATGAGGCGGCGGTCCTCCCGCAGGAAGATGCGGCGGAACACCTGCCACTGCAGGGGGTCGGTGTCCTGGAATTCGTCCACCAGGGCGAGGTCGTAGCGCTGCCGCAGGCGCTGGGCCAGGGCCTCGCCATCGGGCCCTTCCAGAGCCTCCACCACGCCGTGGATCATGCCCTGGAACGTGAAGAGGCCTTCGGTCTGCGCGAGGTGCTGCTGCGTGCGCTGGATCTCGGGCAGGAACCGGTGGGCCAGGAGGGCCTCGGGGCTGAGCAGGCTCGCTTCGCCGCGCTGCAGCCAGGCGTGAAGCTGGCCGTGATCGCCGTTGAGCGCGGCGGTGGCTTTCCACAGCGAGCCCAGGCTGAGGCGGTCGAAGACCTGCGCCCGCTGGAAATCCGTGGTGGCTTGGGGCAGGTTCGCGGCGAGGGCGGTCAGGGCCTTGCCCGCCGAGGCCAGGGTGCTGTGGTGCACCTTGGCGGTTTTCCAATCCAGCGCCAGCGCATTGCACTCGGTGAACCAGGCGGGCTCGAGGGCCTCCATCCAGGCGCGCCAGGCTTCCCAGGCGGGCCACAGCTGACCGCCATCCGCATGGACGTTCCAAAGTTCCTGCTCCAGGGCCTCGATGCTGCGTCCCACGGCCAGGCTGGCTTTCAGCATGGTGCGGGGTTCGGGCTGCTGGGTGAAGACGCGGTTCAGGGCCTCGCGGAAGGCGCGACCGAAGAGGGCCCGCTCGTCCGCCAGTTCGCGGTCGAAGAGGGTGCGGCCCTCCAGGGCGGCCTCCTGCAGCACCTGGCGACAGAAGCCATGGATGGTGGACACCGGAGCCTGCTCAAAGGCCCGCAGCGCTGCGGCCAGGCGTTCGCGGGCCTCCGCGTTAATCTCCCAGAAGGGCCCCTGGTCATTGTCCTCCACCTGATCGTGGACGTCCTGCAGGTAGGTGCGGATGCGGGTGCGCAGCTCCTGGGTGGCCTTCTCCGTGAAGGTCACCACCAGGATGCGATCGATGGTGGAAAGCCCCCGGATCACCTGGTCCGCCACCAGGCGCTGCAGGGTGTAGGTCTTCCCCGTGCCGGCGCTGGCTTCGATGACCTCGTGGCCCGGCCGCAGCCCGTCGAGCAGGGCGGGCTTGCTGACACGGACGCTGCCAAGGCGCGCGTTCATGGGCGCTCCCACTGGGACTGGAGCGCGAGGAAGGGCGCGAGCCTGCGTCGGCCTACTTCGAGATCCTCCACCTCCAGATCCTTCACCCGGGGCACGGGGCCACGGAAGCTGGTGAGGGTGGCGCGATCCTCCTGGTCGCTCTGATCCTGGATCCAATCCGCCAGATCGGTGACGGGCCGGGAGGCCAGCAGGGCTTCGATGGGCAGGAGCCTGGGGGCATCGTCGGCCAGAATCTCGCGGCACCAGCCTTCCAACAGAGACTGGGCCTCCGGCTGGGGAATGGCGGGCAGCGGGAGCTGCCAGACCGCCGGGTTGGCTTCCCGCGGGGCGCTGTGCAGCCGGGCGGAACGGGGAACGCTCGCGCCGGCCGCGCAGAGGGCCACGTGGCTGAGCCAGGCCCGCAGCGAGGCCAGGCGATCCCGCTCCTTGGGGCCCTCCTTCCCGCACTCGGTGGTGGACAGCAGCAGGAAGGCATCGCCGCAAAGGGGTTCCGTGAGGCCCTCGAGCTGAATGGCGCTGAGACCTTGGGGATGGGGCAGGTCGAACAGCAGCGCGCCGTGATCCTCCAGGGGCAGGCCCTGGGTTTCAAAGGGCAGGCCCGCACCGAAGCGATGGAGCCTCGCCTCGCGAACCTCGCCCACCAACTCGCACCAGGTTTTCAGGGTGTTCAGGTGGCGCTGACCTTCGCCTTCACCGAGCGGACCGATGGGCACCTTGGCCTGGCCTTCGAGATCGTGGCGCGTCTGCGCGTAGGCGGTGGCGAGGTGGGTGTGGGTGGCGGCGGCGTGCCAGAAGCTGCGGCGCAGCAGCCACCACTGATCCAGAGGACCGGAATCCACGGGGACCTCTTCCACGTCGGAGGGATCATCCTCGTCCTGACTGCGCACGCCCAGGCGCAGCACCACGCCGCCTTGCACGGGGCATTCCAGCCAGCGCCGCAGGTCTTTGAGGGTGAGGCGCAGGCGGCTGGGCAGGGGCGCTTCAACCTCAGCGATGGGGCCGCAGCCTGCCACCCGCGTCTCCAGGACCGCTTGCAGGGCGGGGCTGCCACCGGCGGAAGGCAGGTGGCGCGGCAGGTCCCGCTGGCCGATCTCCTGCCGCAACCGCTGGCCCAGCCACCGGGCCTCGGCTTCGCGCCGTGCCGCGGGGTTGTGACAGGGCAAGGGTTGAGGGGCGCCCGGTGTCGGAGCCTGCAGATCCGGGAATTGGGAGAGGTCGTGGCGGTGGAGGGGCTGCTCGGGCAGGCAGGCCGCCGACCAACGTTCCTCGCCCAGGGTTTCGGCCAGATCCTGCAATAGGGGCGAGGGCTGCAATGGTTCACCGGTGATGGCCGCGCGGCTGGGGTAGGTGCAGACCAGGTGCTGGCGCGTGCAGAGCAGGGCCTCCAGGAAGAGCTGCCGGTCCTGCTCGGGGCGGGACACATCCCCGGCGCGGCGCGGGCTGGAGGCCACCAGGTCGAGGGGGTCGGGCCTTTCCATGTTTGGGAAGAGACCCTCGCCCAGGCCCATGAGGAAGAGCACCTTGAAGGGAATGGCGCGCAGGGGGGTGTAGCAGCTCACCTGCACGCCGCGGCCCGGCGGCAGGGCACTGTCGGTCATCAGCGCCTCCAGGGCGCCCTTCACGAGGCTGCGCAGGGCCTGGAAATCCAGGGTCACCCAGGGCAGTCCCGGCACCTGAAGCTGAGTGACCTTTTGCAGGGCCTTGCGCACCTTCTCGAAGGCTTCGGCCTCTCCTTCGCTGGTCGATTCCGCCTCGGGCCCCAGGTAGGTGCTGAGGAATGTTTCCAGACGTTCCTGCCAAATCGCGAGGGGAAAGCGGCCCTGGCCCAGGGCCCGCAGGTCGGCTGTGAGCGGCCCCAGAAGGGCCACCAGCGCGGGGGATTCCGCGCGGCCCAGCGGATGTCCCATGGCGCCCAGCTCCTCCACGGCCGCGTCGTCCTTCATGAAGCGGCCCAGGGCCAGGCGCGTGAGGCCCTCATCCCAGGTCCAGCGCCCGCCCTCCACATAGGTGCCTTCGGTTTCCGCGGCATCCAACCGGGCCACGATGCCCGCCTGTTCGCAGAGCTGAGCCCAGGTCTCCGGCGTGGTGCCAAGGCGCGCCTGAATGAAGGGATGGCTGGCGGCCCGCAGCAAGCTGGCCCGGCTGAGATCGCCTCCGGCGAGATCCAGCAGCAGCTCGCAGGCCTCCACCAGATCGTGCAGGGCACGGGAGGCGCCGAAGGCCCGGGCCCAGGGAATCTGATGGGCGCTGCGGAAGGCCGCGGCCAGATGCTCCTGGTAGGCCTCCTGCTCCGAGGCGGGCACCAGCACGCCGATGTCGCCGAAGTGCAGATCCCCCCCGCTGCGCTGCACCAGATCCCAGATGAGGTTGGCGACGGTTTCCGCTTCGCGACGGGGCGAGGGGCAGGGGATGATCCCCAGGGAATCGTCGTTGGGATCGGAACTCTCCCAGGGTTCCCGATCACTGGAGGAAGCCAGGATCCGGCGCTGCAGATGCGGCAGCAGGCCTGCTCCATCAGGCGCCTCGAAGCGGCCCAGGAAGTCGCCCTGGGCCAGGCCCGCCAGCAGGCGCAGCTGTTCCCGCGCGGGCCGGGCCCAGCGCTGCAGGATGACCTCGGCGCGGTCTGAGTGCAGGGCGAAGGGATCTTCGCCTTCGAGGCCTTCTGGCAAGTCGTCGCCGCTGTACGTGGGCTTTGCTCGGGCATCCAGATCCCAGGGCTCTTCACAGGGGTTCACCAGGTAGAGGCGTACCGAGGCGCGAGTGCCCACCTGGGCCAGGGCGTGGTGGAAGACCGGCGCCATGTGGCTCATGCCGAAGAGGAACACCGCCTCGGGAAAGGGGGCCTGGGCGAAGCTGGCATCCTCCAGCCAGTCGATGAGGGGCAGGGGCGGCTCCTTCGACCCTTTCCAGGCGCGGCGCAGGCGGCGCCACAGGGCGCGCTGCCAGGCTTCGAGGGCAACCGGCTCCGCGCCACGCGCGGGGAGCCCGCGGTCCCAGCCGCGGATCCAGTCCGGTCGCTGCAGCAGCAGGCGCTCCAGGTGATGGGAAAGGCGCTGGCCCAATTGCACGGTCTTGAGATCGACGGGCTCGCCTTCCAGGTAGCTGGTCAGGGGCTGCAGGCCCGCATCCCGCGCGGTGTCGGCATCCTGCAGCACGGAGAGGATGGAACCGGTCAGGGTACTGCGATCCAGCAACGGCCGGTTGGCGTGGCGGCCCCAGAAGCCTTCCAGGTAGCTGAAGTGCAGGTTGGCCACGGCGCCGAAGGCCTCGGCGAAGGAGGCCCGCAGGAAGTCCTTCACGTTGGGATTGGGCACCACGATGGTGGCGGGTTTCCAGACGCCCTCCGCCCCCCGGAACAGGGCCAGGTCCAGCGCCAGCTGCGCCACCAGGCGTTCGACCTGGTTGGCGTAGAAGACGTGAAGCCCGGGAGGCAGTGAGGCCATGCCTCCACTCTAGAAGAAGCGGATGGACAATGCCTGTCGTGGCTGGTCGGAGTTGGGTCTAGTCGCCGAGGGCCAGGCGCAGGGCGGCCCAGGCCAGCTCAAGATCTGTTTGGGCCTGAAGCAGCCGGTCCTGGGCCCCGCTGAGGGCCACTTCGTCCAGCTGCCGCTCCACGGCGGTGCGGATGCCCTCCTGATAGGCC
The DNA here is from genome assembly GCF_030758935.1 of Geothrix sp. PMB-07. Lineage (NCBI taxonomy): Bacteria > Pseudomonadati > Acidobacteriota > Holophagae > Holophagales > Holophagaceae > Geothrix > Geothrix sp. PMB-07. Next base: position 3,388,884 of record NZ_CP132333.1, on the reverse strand, counting down.
ACCCGCGACACGCGGGCCTGCTCTTCAGCCTGGGCCAGGGCGCGCTGGGCCACCCCTTCCTGGGCCCGCGCGTTCTCCACCTTCCAGCGGGCGGTGCGGATCTCCAGTTTCAGCTGGTCTTCCAGGTTCCGGGTCTGGGCTTCCTGGGTTCGGGCCTGGGCGCTGAGATCCGCGAAGCGCAGCTGAGACCGCTTCGAGGCGAAGGCCTCCCACTGCACCGCCAACCCCAGGGCGTAGGTGCGGTTGGCGGACTGGTGCAGGCCGCTGGCGGCGTCGCTGCTTTGGGACAGCACCGTGCGCAGGCTGAGGCTGGGCAGCCCTGCGGCCCGTTCTGCGGCAGCGCCGGTGCGCAGCGCCTGGGCGAGCCGGGCAGCGCCCTTCAGATCGGCGCGCTGGCTGAGGGCCCGGGTGAGGGCGGCGTCTTCGGAAGGCAGGTCCTGAAGGGGCGTGTCTCCGCTGCGGAGTGTCGCGGATCGGAAGCGGGCCTGCCCGGTGACCGTCACCAGTTCTTCTCGGGTGGATCGCTCCTCGTTGCGAGCAGTGATGCGTTTCGATTCGGCTTCGCTCAGGGACAGCTCGGCCTTGAGCACATCCAGCCTGGGGGCGGCGCCTTCAGCCACCCGGGCCCGGGCCGTGAGGAGGAAGGCCTGCTGCTGGGCCACGCTCTGCTCCGCCACGAGCACGGATTCCTGGGCCTGGCGCGCGAACAGGAAGGCCCGGGTGGCCTCGAAAGCCACCATCTGGGCCTCTCGGGATTCCGCCTGAAGTCCGGCCTCTTCGCGGAAGGAGGCCGCCTGGCTGCGGCCCGTGAGGGCGCCCCAGGTCCAGAGGGGCTGAGTGAGACTGGCCTCGATCTGGTGCCGGGCGTAAGGCCCCAGGGAGAAGCTGGTCGGCGGCACCGAGGGCAGTGTGACCTCCCGGTTCTGGTAGCTGGGGTTCCACTGGAGGCCCAGATCCAGGCGCCCCAGTTGGTCCCACTGGGCTTGGCGGGCCTGGGCGCTGGCGGACTCGCGGCGGGCCCGCGCGGCCTCGAGGCGGGGATGGGAGGCCAAGGCCGCCCGGACGGCATCGGTGGGATGCAGCTCTTCGGCATGGAGGGCGGATAGGCCGAGGGCCAGCAGGGGGAGGGCGAGGCGTCGCATGGAATCTCCTGGGGGGCTGCGCGGGAGGGATGGCGGGTTGCGGTGCGGGTGGATCAGTGGGCCTGGATGCTCAATTCCACGCGCTGACCCAGCTTCAGGGGCGTGTGGCCGGCCAGGGCCACCTTCACGATGGCCACGCGGATATCCGTGGGGCGCGAGGGATCCAGAGCCTTCAGGCGGCGCTGGGTGACGGCTTCGGGGATTTCCTCCACCTTGCCCGCCCAGGTGCCCGTGAGGCCTTCCGCTTCAACGGTGACGGGGCTGCCCACCTGGAGGCGGGACAGGTCGTATTCATCGACCTCCGCCTCCACCCGGATGCGGTCGAGGTCGGCCAACCGTAATAGCTTGGCGCCCGCGGGCAGCAGCTCGCCCGCATGGGCCATGCGCTCCACCACGGTGCCTCCGAAGGGCGCCCGCACCGTGAGTTTGGACAGCAGGGCCTCCTGCTGGGCCACCTGGGCCCGCGCGGCCTCAACCCGGGCCAGGGTGAGCTTGAGGCGTGAGTCGGAATCATCAAAAGCGCGCTGGCCCACGGCACCCTCCTTCAAGAGGCGGGCCTGCCGGGTTTGCTCGAGAGCCAGAAAACGAAGTTCTGCTTCCAGCTCGGCAATGTGGGCCCGGGCCGCGGTCAGGGCGGCGGTCTGTTCGCGTGCATCCAGCTGGGCCAGCAGTTGCCCAGGCTTCACCCGATCCAGTTCCTGCACGGCGAGGGTGTCCAGCCGTCCGCCGTATTCCGGGGCCAGGATGATGTCTGCCCCTGGGTACGTGGTGACGCGGCCTTCGCAGCGGATCTGGCGGGGGCGCCGGATCGCCGCATCGCTGCTGGGTGGGGCCTTCGGCGTGGGCCTGCTCCAAAGGAGGGCGGCGCCGGTCAGAACAAGGGTGGGGACGGCATAGGTCAAGGCGGTGCGAAGGTTCATGGCGGCTCCTGGGTGGATGGGGTCAGGTCTGGATGCGTTCAGGCGTGGATGAGGCCGTCGCGGATGGTGAGGACCCGGTCGGCGATCTCGCGGACTTTGGGATCGTGGGTGACGATGAGGACGCCGCGCCGGTGTTCGGTGGCGAGCTGGCGGAAGAGTTGAAGGACTTGCTGGCCCACGTGGGTGTCGAGGTTGGCGGTGGGCTCGTCCGCCAGCAGCGCGGCCGGTTGCCCGGCCACCGCCCGGGCGATGGCCACCCGCTGTTTCTGGCCGCCGGAAAGGTCGCGCGGCAGGTAGTGGGCGCGCTCGCCGAGGCCCATCTCGTCGATCCAGCGGCGGGCCTCCTCCCGGAGGCCGGGCCCTCTGTGCCCCTTCACCTGCAGGGCGTACTGCACGTTCTCGAGGGCGGTGAGCGAAGGGAAGAGGTTGAACTGCTGGAAGACGAACCCGATGTGCCGCTTGCGGAGCTCGGCCTGGGCCGGGCCCTGGTCTCGCTGCACGGGCACCCCGTTGACCCTCACCTCGCCTTCGGTGGCGCTGAGGATGCAGCCGAGGATCTGCAACAGGGTGGTCTTGCCCGACCCCGAGGGGCCTTCCAGGGCCACCACTTCGCCAGGCTCCACGCTGAGGCTGACGCCGTGCAGGATGCGCGTGCGTTCCCGGCCTTCCTGGTATTCCTTGACGATGTCGCGGGCTTCGAGGACAGCCATGGTCAGCTCCTGAACACGAGGCCGGGATCGATGTTGGCGACCTTGCGGAAGCTCACGCCGGCGGAGAGAAGGCACATGAAAAGGGTTCCGATGCCCACGGTGATCCACACCGGCGCCGGGAGGATGAGGCGAAGCCCGATGGCGGAGATGCCCGGCTTCATGGCCAGGGTGAGCAGGGCGCCGATGGCGAAGCCGATCACCGCGGCCACCAGGGCCTGGCGCCCGAGGATGCGGTAGATATCGGCATTGGAGCCGCCGATGGCCTTCACGGTGCCGAATTCCTTGATGTGCTCCATGGTGGAGGTGTAGAGCGTCTGCGCCACGATGACCACACCCACGAGAATGCCGAGGAACACGGTGATGTAGGCATTCAGGCCCAGGCCGGTGTTCTTGATCCAGTAGTCGTCGCTGCGCTTCGCCCACTCTTCCCGCGTGTAGACATCGTTGTGGGGGAGGCGGCGCTGGATCTCGGCCTTGAGCGCGCCCAGGTCGGCGCCGGGTTCGGCCTTCACCAGGATGTAGGTTGTGTTGCCCTCCAGCAGGTTGCTGTTCATGCGCTGGGCGAGGCGGTAGTCCAGAAAGGAAACGGGCGTGGTGGTGAAGGAGGTGGCGCCTTCGGAGCGGCCCGCGTAGCGCATGCGCACGCCGGAGACCTGGCGGTAGTCGCCGGTCCGGAAGGCGCCGATGCGGCGCACGGCGGAGGCATCTGTAAACATGAAGTTGCCTCTGCGCAGGTCGCGGATGTCGCCGCTTTCCATTCGCCAGGGCAGGTGCCAGGCCTCGAAATCCTCCACCGCATAGGTGACGGTGCCCTCGGTGGCGCCATTGGGAAGGGTGAGGTTGAGGAAGGTGACGATGAGGTTGTCCGCCCGCTGCACGCCTGGGATCGAGCGCACGCGGTTGACGTAGGCTTCCGGAAAGGGCTGGGCGAAATCCACGTTCGGCGTGTTCCTGGACGTCACCCAGAGTTCGGCGGGCAGGTGTCGCACGATCACGGAGGAGTTGCTCAGCAGTCCGAAGAAGAGGCCCACCTGGGAGAGGATGAGGGTGACGGCGAAGGCCACGCCGCTCACCGTGATGACGAAGCGCAGGCGGTCGTGCAGCAGCATGCGCAGGGCGAGATCCACCATGGGAGCTCCTGGGGGGCAGGCCTCCGGCTGGGCCGGGGCCCGGGTCAAGTCGATGGGTGGCGATTCAGATCAGGCGCGTTCGACGCCCCGGCTCAGCACGTCGCACATGAGGTCGATGCGGGCGTGGATGTCGGTCCAGGGCACCCAGTGGTCGCAGCCCTTATCTAACTGGAGGGTGATCAGGCCGTGGACCCCGCCCCAGAAGGTCTGGGCCACCAGGTGGGCATCGGTGAGGTCCGGGCGCAGCAGGTCTTGTTCCATGGCCAGGGCCACCAGGCGGTGGAGCAGGGCGTAGGCATCCTGCTCGGGATCACCCATCCGGGACTGGTCCTTGGGCGTGGGGCCAAGAGGGTGGCGGGTCATGAACATGAGTCGGTAATGGTTGGGATAGTCCAGGGCGAATTCGGCGTAGGCACGGCCCAGGTTCTTGACGTTATCCAAGGGGTTGGCGCTGGTCATGACCGCCTGAAACCGGTGGGTCAGGCCCAGGAAGTCCTCGGTGCAGATCGCGTGCATGAGTTCGGCCTTGTCCTTGAAGTGGTAGTACAGGGCCGAGGGAGTGTACTGGGTGGCCTTGGCCACATCCCTCATGGTGGCGGCGTCATATCCCTTTTCCGCGAAGAGCTTGCGGCCTTCATCCATGATCCGTTGGCGGGCGGCCTGACGGGTTTGCTCCCGGCGGGACAGGCGCGGCATGGATTCGGGGGACATGGGGCTCCTTGGAACCTTCCAGCATAACGGTGGCGCTGGTGGGAGCGAAGGGAGGGGGGCGAACCCGCTGGTTGTCCATACAAACTCCGAACGATGTTCAATAATAGAACGTTGTTCAAAAAAATCAACAGCGTTCAAAAAAAATACAGAGACCCCTGGCTCGGAGGCCCGAACCCGCGCTCCGCGTCAGCAGCTCCGGCGGCGGGCCTCGGAAACCAGGTGCAGGGCCAGGTCCAGCGCATCCACGGATAGGTGGGGCTGGCCCGCCACGAAGCCGGGCCTTGCCACCCGGTCATCCAAGGGGGCCGCCGCACACAGGGCCTGGAGGCGCTGGCAGAGGAGGTTGAAATTCGCCAGGGTGGCGTGCTTCATCTCTGCCCCCAGGCAGGCGTAGTTCACGCGGTGCTCGGAGATCAGGAGATCGGGCTGCCCGTCGCCGCGCTGCAGCAGCAGAAACGGTTCCTTGGTGTGGGTGGTGGTCTCCTTCACCCGGGCGGTGGTCTTCGTGAGCAGCAGGCCCCCGCTGAGCACGGCCCGGCCCAGATTGAACTTGGTTTCCTTGGTCTGGGTGATGTCCGTGGCCTGGTGGCTGCGCGCGCCGCGCTGCAGCAGGCGCACGGAGGCCGCGGGGCAGGGGTGCTGAACCCCCAGACTGTCCGTGGCCCGGAAGCCGCCGGGTTCCCAGGCCAGGCTGCGAACCACGATGCGCTGCTCGTCGGTGGGCACGTCTGCCGGTTCTCCGGTCCAGGCCACAAAACCTGCGGCGCCGAGCGCCGCGGCAAGGGCCTCCGCCTCGGGCGAGGCGCGCACCAGGATGCGTGGCAGGGTTCCCGCCAGCAGGCGCCCGGCATCGGGCAGGGCCAGATTCCCCAGCCGGGCCGCCGTGGCCAGGGCCTCTGCCTGTTCAGGAATCCGACCCACCGCCACGAACATCCGAGGAGTGTACCCCCAGCCCAATCCATGTACAGTCCAAGGTCGGAGGAGCCGAAATGACGCTTGGGGATGGGGCCATCGACTATGTGAACCTGGTGCTGGCGGTGGGGCGCCACGATGCCAACTTCGTGGATGCCTACTACGGCCCCGAAGCCTGGAAGGCCGTGGCCGAGGCTGGAGAGCCGCGACCCCTCGCGGCGCTGCGGACCGAGGCCCAGCGCTTGCTCGAAGGCCTGGCCACCATCTCCGATGGTGAAGCCATCCGGCGCGACTACCTGCTGGGTCAGCTCGGCGCCGTGGAAGCCCACATCGCCCGCCTGCAGGGCCATGTGTTCAGCTTCGCGGACGAGGCCGAAGCCCTTTATCAGGTGCGCCCGCCGGTTGTTCCCGAGGCGACCTTCGACGCGGCCCTGGCCCGGCTCGATCAGATCCTGCCCGGGAGTGGTTCCGTCCAGGCGCGCTACCAGCAGGCGCGGGAGAAGGTGCTGGTGCCTGTGGACCGCGTGGATGCCGTGTTCCAGGCGGCCATTGCGGAGGCCCGCGAGCGCACGCGTCGGCATGCGACCCTGCCCACCACCGACCACTTCCGCGTGGAATACGTCACCGGCAAATCCTGGTCGGCCTACAACTGGTACCAGGGCGGCGGCAGCTCGGTGATCCAGGTGAACCTGGACCTGCCCATCGCCATGGACCGGGCCCTCGACTTGGCGGCCCACGAAGGCTATCCCGGCCACCACGTCTACAACGCCCTGCTGGAGCAGCGCTTCGCCCGGCCCGAGCCCGAGGGCAGGGGCTGGGTGGAATTCACGGTGTATCCGCTGTTTTCGCCCCAGTCGCTCATTGCCGAGGGCACCGCCAACTTCGGCATCGAGGTGGCCTTCCCAGGCGCTGAACGACTGGCCTTTGAGCGGGATGTGCTCTTCCCCCTGGCAGGGCTCGATCCAGCGGAAGCCGAGCGCTGGGCCAGGGTGCAGACGGAGATGAAGACGCTGGCTTTTGCCGACAACGAGGCCGCCCGCGGCTACCTGGACGGTCAGCTGGATCGTGCCCAGGCCGAGGCCTTCCTGGTGAAGTATTCCCTGCGCACCGAGGCCCAGGCCGCTCAGCGACTGCGGTTCATCGATACCTACCGGAGCTACGTCATCAACTACAACCTGGGGGAGCAGCTGGTGAGGGACTGGGTGAACCGCCAGGGTGGCACCATCGAACAGCCCACGCGGCGCTGGGAAGTCTTCGTGGATCTCATCTCCAGTCCGAGGCTGCCCAAGGGCCTGGGGCTCTGATTCAAGCAGGTGGCATGGGTTCTATCGGAAAAACAAGAGGGGCTGGGTCGGGAAGGGAGTACACTGGGAGCCCCCCTAGGCACCCAGTGACGCTTCAATCCGGAGTCGGTCGGAATGGTGGCAATTCCCTCGCGCAGGCTGATCCACAATCTGAATGAGATCCAGCGCCTGGAGACCCGGCACTTCGTGCGGCTGGGTCAGGGTGAGGCGAAGACTGCGACGGTCTGCGGCGGCGAACTGAAGGCCCTGGCTCTGCACTACAAGACGTACCTGGGCTCGCGGCGCCTGGGGTTGGATGCCAGGGCCTACCAGGACATCGAGGCGTATTTCGGGCGCGTGGCCCAGGCCATGGACCAGCTGCTGGACTGCCTCCAGGATCAGCCCCGAGGCCTGAGGCTGGTGCTCGACACCTATGAGCACGGCCATTCCGCCTGGACCTTGGACGGCAGCCGTCGCACCGTGGATGCCAACAACGCCATTCGGCAGCTCTGGCAGGATGGCCACGCCGCCGAGTGGTTTCTGACCCCTTCCTCCTGTGAAGGTGAGCCCGTGGCTGGAGTCAGCGGAAGGGGGCCTGAAAACCGCCAGGAGGAATTGCGGCACCTGACGAACCTCATGCACCGGTTGTCCGGCATCTACCGCGGTCTTCAGGAGCAGCCCCAGGCCCGTCGGGATGAGGCCCGCCCACCTTTTGACGAGAAGGACGCCCTGGTGTTCAACCTCGCCGAACTGATCAAGAAGAAGGCCCGGCCCGTGCTGCACACGGTGGGCATCGCCACGTTGATCCACGAATGGGCCACCGGCGATCAACATCCCCAACAGGCCCGCTTCCAGGCCGCCTACCAAAGCTGGAAGAACCGCCCTGATCCGGGGCGCCGGGCGAGGCCCTAAGGGCGCGAGAGGCCCATTACGAACTCTCGCCAATGACCTTCGAGCCTTTTTTGGCTCTTCTTGATGTCATCGTGCCTTGGTGGTGTTCCTTTTCTTTTTGAACGTCCATGTGTTTCAGGTCGCTGGTCAAAGCGATTCTTCCTCGAAGCACCTTTTCTCTTCCGGCGTATCCACATCCCGCCAGCCCGGCAGGTTGTTGTCGAGGATGCAGTGCGGCAGGGATTCCGCTAGGGCCCACAGTGAGCGGAGCTTGGACGCTGCGAGGGCGGATCGCAGACCGTGGGGCAGCAGGCCGCCCAGCGGTTGGAGACGGCCTTCGGACCTGCCCAGCACCCAGCGGCCGCAAGCAGGATCGGCTTGTTGGGCTTGCGTCACCCAGGCCTGCAGCTCCTCCGCCTTCCAGCGCACCTGATCGCAGGCCACCACCCACCAGAGGTCGACGGCGGGGACAGGGAGCGTCGCCCAGTGGGCCAGCGCCACGGCAGGTCCCTGGCGTGGATCCGCCACCACCTGGAGTTCGGGGTGATCGCTCAGGGGCTCACCCAAAATCTGGATGGGCCCTTCGGGGAAGACCACTCGGAACACCGCGACCAGGTGCCCTCCCCAGGAGGGTCCGGCGGGATGGGCGAGGCTGTGTTTGGGGACGCCCAGGCGCGAGCCCTGGCCTCCCGTGAGAAGCAGCAGGCCGACCTTCATGCTTGCCCTATCCAGATCTTCGCGTTGAAAGTCAGGATGAAATCGGCCACAGCACGCGGGTCGTTCAGATCCAGCCTGGGGATCTTCACATCTGATAGGGGAACGTCGCTGGCCACCGCGACGATTTCGGGATCATCCAAGCACAGGAGGGGTTTCCCTTCAGATTCGCGATGGATCTCGATCTTGGGGTGGTGGTGGGTCTTGAATCCTTCAATGAGCAGCAGATCCACAGGCGTCATGCGCTCGATGAGGGATTCGATGCTGGGCTCGGGTTCTTCGCGGGATTCATGCATCAGCACCCAGCGCGAGGAGGTGACCACCAGCACCTCGGAGGCGCCGGCCTCCCGGTGCCGGAAGGAATCCTTGCCAGGCTTGTCCACATCGAAACGGTGGTGCGCATGTTTCATGGTCGACACCTTGAGGCCGCGCTCCCGGAGGAGGGGCAGGATCTCCACCACCAGGCTGGTCTTCCCGCTGCCACTCCAACCCACAATGCCCATGACCTTCATGGCCCCTCCGCATTCCCGCCCCACCATTCAGGCACGGGCCGGGCCGGGGTGGAAGCGGAGCCCGTTCGAGCCATATCTTCCTTGCCCAGTCGCGCTCGGCCTGGGTCAGTCAGACTGTGACCTCCCAGGGCGAGGCTTTTCGGCATCATGAAGGAGGAGCGCTGGCCAGTCCCGGCCGGTTCCTCCGTCCGGCGGACCGCTGGTCCTTCAGTCGCAGACTTCCGTGCCCCTAAACCCCTTCAGCCGGATCCCCCTCGGGCCGATCCACATCCTCCGGCCCTTCTGGCCTTGGCGTAAGCCCAATGGGCCGCTGCAGCCGATGGGCATTCAAACTCGGAGGCGCTGGAAGGCCCTGGGGATGGTGCTGGGCGCTGGAACCCTCGTGTACCTCGTGCTTCTGGGGGTGCTGCGCTCCACACCGGTGCTGCGCGCCCTTCGTGAGCGGGCGGTTGCCGAACTGGCCGCCCGGCTACCGGCAGCGCGCCTCGACGGGCCGGTCAGCGTCGATGCGGCGCTCCGCCCCGTGATGGGGCCGGTGGTGTTGGCGCCCCCCGAAGGGAAGACCCCCCTCCTGGTGGTGGACCGGATCACCGTGCAGCCGCGTCTCTGGGCCCTCTTCCTGGGGCGCCTGGAGGTCGGAAAGGTGATCCTGCGGGGGGTGCACGTGCAGGGCGGACGGCGGGGGGAGGGATTGGCGGACCTGGCCCGGGCCCTTCGCACCGGAAGGCCGCCGGCGGCACGTTCGGGAGCGGGGCGCCGGGTGCCCGCCCCACCGGTGCTGGCCTTCTCTGGACTGGAGGTGCGGCTCGAGGGGGCTCCCACGGGCCCGACGCCCGTGGTGTTCGGCCCGCTGGAGGGCCGTCTTCAGGTTGATCGCCAAGGCGAGCGCACCCTCGCCACGCTTGCGACCGTGGGGCCCGGGCGCGCCGCGGGCAGCCTGGAAGCCGCCTGGGGTGGCGGCCCCGGAACCCTGCAAATACGGATGCAGGGCGTGGGCGCCGAGGCCATTCCCGACGGCCTGCGCAGGTCCCTGCCCTTCGAAGTCCGAGGCGGCGCGGTGGATCTGAGCTTCGAGGCCACGCGGCTGGACGGCCCGTCCCGGGGGGAGGGTCGACTCACGCTCAGGGCGCGGAACCTCTCGCTCTTCGCCCCGCGCCTCGACCCCGGGCCGGTGGGGCCCCTTTCGCTCCACCTCGCGGGGCGCCTGGGCTGGGACGCCGCCGCGCAGACCGCGGCCCTGGTGGAAGCGAAGGCGGCGCTGGACGATGCCGGGCGCGCGGCGTTGGACCTGGCCCTGTCGGTGGCGGTACGCCCCGAACCCCGCTTCACCCTCGACCTTCGCGCCATGGCCTTGGATTGGGCCGCTCTCACCGGGGCCCTTCCCCCGGCGCTCGCCCCCCCGCGGGGAGCCCCGGCCCTTGTGGGTGCCCTTGCGGGTTCCCTCCATGTGGCGGGCCCCTTCCGCCTGTCCTCGGGATGGCAGCTCAAGGGGGAGGTGGACCCAAGCCATCTCAAGGCCGTTCCCTCCAGCGGCGGTCCTGATCTGGGGCGACCTTTCGTCCACACGGCGCGCCTCACCCGTGGCGGCACACGGTCGGTGGTCATCGGCCCGGAGAACCCCGCCTTCGTGCCGCTGGGTGAACTACCGAACCATCTGGTGCGCGCGGTGCTGGAAAGCGAGGATGCGGGCTTCTATGGCCACAAAGGGTTCGACCTGTCCGAAGTCCAGGAAGCCCTGGCCGACGGCGGGCGGCTGCGCGGAGCCTCCACTCTGAGTCAACAACTCGCCAAGAACCTCTTCCTGTCGCGCGACCGCACCCTCTCCCGCAAGATCCGCGAGGCCCTGGCGACCGTGGCGCTCGAGGTGGCGGTGGGCAAGCGCAGGATCCTCGAAATCTACTTCAACCTGGTGGAGTGGGGCGATGGCGTCTACGGCATCGGTGAGGCCGCCCGGCACTGGTTCGGCAAGGACGCCCGGAGCCTCAGCCCCAAGGAAGCGGTGATGCTCGCCACCGTCATTCCCAACCCCGTGCGCTATGACATGTACCGGCGGCGAGGTGCCCTCACGCCCGCCTGGGAGCTGCGGGTGGCGGGCCTGCTGGAAAAACTGCACCTCACCGGCGCCCTCGACGATGAGGCCTACCGAGCTGCCCAGGCCGAGACCCTGGCCTTCCGCACCAACCCGGGCGCGGAGCCCGTTCCGCCAGAGGCAGCAGACACCGAGCCCCCCGAATCCGAAGACCCCGATTGAACCGATCCAAACACCAGGCCGCAGGTCTGTCGGCCAAGGTGTGCTTGATCGCTTCCCGCATCACGCTCGAATCCAAAAAACCCGCAATGGGCACGGGTTTCAAACTGGTCGTGCCGTGAATCCTTCGGGAGGAGGGCCAGGGCGATGATTGACTTGGTCTAGGGATGTGGTGATAATGAGACTTAGTCTCATTGAATTATTTTTCAAAATCAATGAGACCACGCCCGGGGCCAGAGACACGGGGCTTCCCGGGGTTCCACAGAGGGGTAGGGCCATGTCCGGTTTATCGCGCAATCACTGGAGTTGAAATGTTTAGTGGAAAACACGCGCTCATCCTTCCGACGCTTCTCGCCCTGGGCTTTCTCGGCTGCGGGGGCGGCAAGGATGCTGTGGATCCGTCAACGCAAGGCCTTTCGGCCCAGGCCCAGTTGGGCGAGCTGATCTTCAAGGACACCTCGCTGTCGGCCTCGGGACTGCAGTCCTGCGCCACCTGCCATGACAAGGCCTTCGCCCATGGGTCTCCCAATGCCCTGCCGGCGCAGCTCGGCGGTCCGAACATGGATGTCCAAGGGAACCGGCTGTCGCCAACCATCCGCTACCTGGCCGTCAACAAGCCCTTCCGGTTCGACAAGGACGGCACCCCGACGGGTGGCTTCTTCTGGGATGGCCGGGCCGGTTCCTTGGCGGAGCAGGCTGCAGGGCCCTTCCTGAATCCCCGCGAGATGGCCATGCCCGACAAGGCTTCGGTGGTGGCCCGGTTGGCTGCCGCTCCCTATGCGGCTGATTTCAAGCGCGCCTTCGGTGCCGACATCTTCAGCGATGTGGAGCGCGCCTACCTCTGCATGACGCTGGCCATCCAGCGCTACGAGCTGGAGGATGCGGACTTCCATCCCTTTGACAGCAAGTACGACGCCTTCCTGGCGGGCAAGGCTGAGTTCAGCGCGCAGGAGAAGCGGGGCCTGGCCCTCTTCAACAGTCCGACGAAGGGGAACTGTGCGGCCTGCCATCCCTCGGCCAAAGGGGCCGACGGTGCGCCGCCGATGTTCACCGACTTCACCTACGACGTGCTGGGCGTTCCTCGAAATCCCGAGCTGAAGGACAACGCCGATCCCTCCTACTACGACCTGGGCCTGGCCGCGCGCGCGGCTGGCGATCTGGCGGATCGCAAGGAGCTCTACGGCGCCTTCAAGGTGCCCACGCTGCGCAACGTGGCCATCCGCAAAGCCTACTTCCACAACGGGTATTTCAAAACCCTGAAGGAGGCCATCGCCTTCTACGTGCAGCGGGATACCAACCCGGAGAAGTTCTACCCCCGCAACCCTGATGGCACCGTCCACAAGTTCAACGATCTGCCTGCGGCCTACCACGCCAATGTCAACGTTACGGAAGTGCCGTACAACCGCCAGCCGGGGGATTCGCCGGCCCTGACGGATGAAGAGATCGACGACCTCATCGCCTTCCTGAACACGCTCACGGACGGCTACCGTCCCTGACCCACCTGCAGAGAGACCCCATGACCAACTACCGCACCACCCTTTGCGCAGTCCTCGCCCTGACGGGCGGATCCCTTTTCGCCCAGTCGCAGCCCAGTTCGGAAGACCTGGCCAAGCGTCTCGATGCCCTCAGCCGCGAGCTGGCCCAGGTCAAGGGTGAGCTGGCCACGGTGAAGGCCGGTCCAGGCTTCGTGCCGAAGGAGGCCTCGGCCACCACCGTGGGGGGCTACGGGGAGATCGTCTTCAACCACTTCTCCAAGGACAGCACCCAGGACACGGCGGATATCCGCCGACTCGTGCTGGGGATCACCCACCGCTTTGACGAGCGCACGAAACTGGTCACCGAGCTGGAGGTGGAGCACGCCGTGAGTTCGGCCGACGATCCGGGTGAGGTGGAGGTCGAGCAGGCCTTCATCGAGCACCAGATCGGCAACACCTGGGGTTTCCGCGCGGGTCTGTTCCTCATGCCCGTGGGCTTCCTGAACGAGAACCACGAGCCCACCGCCTACTACGGGGTGGAGCGGAACCTGGTGGAGACCGCCATCATCCCGACCACCTGGCGGGAAGGCGGGGTGCAGCTCTACGCCGTGTTCGACAATGGCCTCACCCTGCAGGGCGGGGTGAGTACGGGTTTCAACGTCACTAAGTGGGATGCCACCTCGGCTGAATCCGTGGAATCCCCCCTCGGCTCCGTGCATCAGGAGATGGCTCAGGCCAAGTCTCATGACCTCGCAGTGTTCGGCGCCCTGAACTGGCGAGGCATTCCCGGCTTCCTGCTGGGGGGATCCTTCTTCACTGGCAAAGGCGGCCAGGGACAGGCGGGCACCCCGGATCTCGGCGTGAGCCTGTGGGATGTGCACGCCCGTTGGAACCCAGGCGCCTTCGATCTCACCGCGCTCTTCGCCCAGGGTCGCATCCAGGACACCAAGGCCTTCAACACACCCCGCGTGGGAAACCCCTACCTGGTGCCCAAGCAGTTCGAGGGTGGCTACCTCCAGGCGGCCTACCGCCTGCCGCTGGGAGGCACCTACACCCTGGCGCCCTTCGTGCGGTATGAGTCCGTCAACACGGCGAAGACCTTTGAAGACCTGGGCCCCGGCCTGACCCCCGAGGCCCGGAAGACCGACAAAGTCTGGACTGCTGGCCTCAACTTCAGCCTCAACGAGCATGTGGTCGTGAAGGCCGATGTGCGCCGCTACACCGAGGACACCGCCCAGAACCGCGTAAGCCTGGGCCTGGGCTGGTCGTTCTGATGCGGGTGGTTCTGGTTCCGGCGGTGGCAGGCGCGCTGGTGCCGGCCTCTTTGTTCGCCACGGACTACCTGAGCCATGATCAGGTCCGCGCCCTCCTGTTTCCCGGGGCGCGGGCCGAACCGAAGACCTTGGATGCCCGCGCACCATGGTTGGAGGCGCTCCAACAGAAAACCGGACCCTTTCGCGGCAGCCTGGAAGTGGCCTACGTGGGCAATGCCTGCCAGGGGTTTCTGGTGGTGGATGAGGTCATCGGAAAGTTCGAGCGCATCACCTTCGCCGTCGGCATGGACGCCAAGGGTGCCATTACTCAGGTCGAGATCCTCGCCTACCGTGAGAGTCACGGACATGAGGTGCGCATGCCAGCCTGGCGTCGCCAGTTCAAGGGGCGCGGGGCCAGCGCGACGCTGAAGGTGGGCCAGGACATCGCCAACATCAGCGGGGCGACCCTCTCCTGCACCCATGTCACGGAGGGCGTGAAGCGCGCCGTGCTGCTGGTGGATGGGGCCCGCCGATCAGGTCTGATTCCGTGACCTGGCTGCGGCGGGCCCGCCCGCATCTGGGCACCCTCGTGGAGGTGGGTGCGCCAGCCGGATGCGAGGGGGCGATCGAGGCGGCCTTTCAGGCGGTAGCTCAGATCGAGCGCCTCATGTCGAAGCATCTGGCGGCGAGCGATGTCGGGCGATTCAATGCCGCTCGTGCCGGATCACACCTCAGGATCCATCCCTGGACCTTCCGCGTGCTTGCCCTGGCTCGCGATCTGGCGGCCGCCAGCGAGGGACGCTTCGACATCACTCAGGGCACGGGCCGCTGGAGCTTGGTGGAGGATGGCCTGCTGAAGATGGACGCCGGGGCGCAGATCGACCTCGGTGGCATTGCCAAAGGTGAAGCCGTGGACCGCGGGCTGGAAGCCCTGCTTGAAGCTGGGGCGTCGGCCGGGTGGGTGAATGCCGGGGGTGATCTGCGCGTGCAGGGCCTGGAACTGCCAGTGGGGCTGCGGGATGAGCGGGAAGGCGGCCTGCGCCCCTGGGCTCTCATCAGTGAGGGTGCCCTGGCCACCAGTCGTTTTCCGGTCGACGATCCGGGCCGACTTTGCGGCCAGCCCGCCGCCCGTCATGTCACGGTGGCCGCGCCGCGCTGCGCACCGGCAGATGCTCTCACCAAGGTGATCGCCCTCACCGGAATGACGGCTGGTACCCTGCTGGATCAGTACGAGGCCCAGGCATGGATCCACGAGTGACCGCGAGCGCCAACCCACTGCCGTTCTGGCTGCGGGCCACTCTGCTCACGGCTCTGGGCGGGGCTTTGGCCACAGGGCTGACGTGGCTGGGCCAGCACTACCTGCGGGGGCCCGTGGGCGAACTGGGTCTCCCCAGCCCCTGGGAGGCCCGGCTGATGCGCCTGCACGGCCTGGCAGCCTGGGGCCTGCTGTTCAGCTTTGGCGCCCTTGCGGCCGCTCATATGGGCCGCGGGTGGGTGGTGGGAACCCGTCGCGCCAGTGGCCTCGGGTTGGTGGTCCTGGCGGCTCTCTGCGCCGCCCTTGGCTTCTGCATGGCCTATCTCCTTTCGCCGGAAGCCCGCCCTCCCGCGGGCTTGGTGCATTCGGGGCTTGGCATCGTCTTGGTGGGCTGGCTCGTCTGGCACCGGCGGAGAAGCCTGAGGCCCTGACCCATTCATCTGAGGCTGGACGATTGGATGGAAGGCGGAGTGGGCCACTGCATTTGGTGTTGACCGTTGCCGCCGCATGCCACATCTTGGGGTTCATCCATTGGTGAGTCCGGGGCGACCCGGGCTTGAAAAGGGAAGCCGGTGCGACTCCGGCACTGCCCCGCAGCGGTAAGTGGGAACAAGGGTTCAACAGCACTGGCTTCGCGAAAGCCGGGAAGCTGGACCCGAGGAACCTGGATCTCCAGAGCGCCCACAAGTCCGAAGACCTGCCATGGATCCGCCGCAAGGCGGTGCGTGTTGCTTCGAGGGAAAGCCACCCGCCATGGAATCCGAGCCTGTCCCCCCTTTCGAGGGTGCAAGCCCGTTCCATCCCATCCCACACCATGTCGGCTCCCACCTCTGGGGGCCTTCGGAGGAATCCATGGACAGGCTCCTGGAACGGGAGGCCCCGGCGGCCTCCAGAGACGCGTCTGCCCCCACGACGATGAAGGTCCGCAAGCGCAATGGGGACCTGGAGCCGGTGGATCTGAACAAGATCGTCCGCGCCATTGGCCGCAGCTGCCATGACCTGCCGCATGTGGATGCCATCCGTGTGGCCACTCGCACCATCAGCGGGCTGTTCGATGGCGCCACCACCAAGGAACTGGATGCCCTCAGCATCCAAACCGCCTCAAGCCTCACCACGGAAGAACCCCAGTATTCGCAACTGGCCGCCCGGCTGTTGGCCACCTGCATCGACAAGGAAGTGGAGAACCAGGGCATCCACAGCTTCAGCCAAAGCATCCGCGCGGGTTACGACCTTGGGCTTGTGGGCGATCGGCTGCTGGCTTTCACAGAGGCCCACCGCCGCAAGCTGGACGATGCCGTGGATCCAGAGCGGACCGATGCCTTCGAGTACTTCGGCCTTCGCACCCTCTACGACCGTTACCTGCTGAAGCACCCGGAAGCCCGCGCGGTGATCGAGACGCCGCAATACTTCTTTCTGCGCATCGCCTGCGCCCTGGCGGCCAGCATCCACGAGGCGCTCACGCTCTATGGCCTGCTTTCCCGACTGGAGTACCTGCCCAGCTCTCCGACCCTCTTCAACGCCGGGACGTGCCGCGAGCAGCTCAGCTCCTGCTTCCTGCTGGATTCTCCGGCGGACGACCTGGCCGCCATCTACGACCGCTACAAGGATGTGGCGCTCCTGTCCAAGTGGAGCGGCGGCATCGGCCTCGCGTTCCACCGGATCCGCTCCAGGGGCTCCCTCATCCAGGGCACCAATGGCCACAGCAACGGCATCGTGCCCTGGCTAAAAACGCTGGATGCCTCCGTCGCTGCCGTCAACCAGGGCGGCAAGCGCAAGGGGGCCGCCTGCATCTACCTGGAGCCTTGGCACGCCGACGTGGAGGCCTTCCTGGAACTGCGGGACAACACGGGCGACGAGGCCCAGCGCACCCACAACCTGAACCTGGCCCATTGGATTCCGGACCTCTTCATGCGCCGCGTGGAAGCCGACGGGGCGTGGTCCCTCTTCGATCCCAAGGTGGTGCCGCACCTGTGCGACCTCTGGGGCGAGGCCTTCGAGCAGGCCTACGAAGCCGCCGAAAAGGAAGGCCTGTTCCAGCGGCAGGTGAAGGCGCGGGATCTCTATGCCCGCATGATGCGCACCCTGGCCCAGACCGGAAATGGCTGGATGTGCTTCAAGGATGCGAGCAACCGGAACTGCAACCAGACCGCGGGCGGGGGCACCGTGCACCTGTCGAACCTGTGCACGGAAATCCTGGAGGTGACCGATGGCGCCGAGACCGCCGTCTGCAACCTCGGTTCCATCAACCTGGCCCGCCATGTCACGCCTGAAGGCTTCGACTTCGAGCGCCTGGCGGCCACCGTCGCCCAGGTGGTTCCAAGCCTGGACCGGGTGATCGACTTGAACCTCTACCCCATTCCCGGAACGGCGGCTTCAAACCACCGCTGGAGGCCCATCGGCCTGGGATTCATGGGGCTTCAGGATGTCTTCTTCACCCTGGGCCTGCCCTTCGACGCTCCAGAGGCCCAGGCCCTTTCGACCCGGATTGCCGAGACGATCCAGTTGGCGGCGCTGGAGGCGAGCTGCACGCTGGCGGAGCAGCACGGGGCGCACCCAGCCTTTGCGGAAACCCGCCTCTCGAAGGGGGCCTTCCACCATGAGGGCTTCGGGGCAACGGTGTCGGAGCCCGAGCGGTGGGAAGCCCTGAGGGCGAGGATCCTCCAGCATGGGGTGCGCAACAGCCTCATGATCGCCATCGCGCCGACGGCCACCATCGCTTCCATCGTGGGCTGCGGCGAATGCATCGAACCGCAGGTGAGCAACCTCTACAAGCGCGAGACCCTCAGCGGCGACTTCATCCAGGTGAACCGCCACCTCGTGAAGGCCCTCCAGGAGCGGGGGCTGTGGACCGAGGCCTTCCGGAACCGACTGAAGCAGAACGAAGGCAGCGTGCAGGGCATCGAGGGGATTCCGGCTGATCTGCAAACGCTCTACCGCACGGCGTGGGAGCTGCCCATGCGGGCCCTCATCGACCTGGCGGCAGCTCGAATGCCTTTCATCGATCAGAGCCAGAGCCTGAACCTGTTCGTCGAGAGCCCCAGCATCCCCAAGCTCAGCAGCATGTATTTCCATGCCTGGAAGCAAGGCCTGAAGACCACCTATTACCTGCGGAGCCGACCGGCCACGCGCATCGCGAAGACCACCGTGGCGGCCTTCACGGAGGCCGAAGGCATCGCCTGCTCGCTCGAAAACCCCGAAGCCTGCGAGGCCTGCCAATGAGCGCCACCCTGGTCACACCCGACGCCGTCGAGCCGGTTTCTGCTCAACATGCGCTTCCCCTCCCCACCCATGTGATCAAGCGGGATGGCCATAGTGAAGCCTTCGACCTCCGCCGGATCACTTCGGCCCTGGCCCGGGCCGGGGCCTCCTCGGGGGAGTTCGACAAGGAGGAGGCCGACCTCCTGACGGCCAGAGCCGCCAAGGTGATCCGGCATCGCCATGCCGATCAGTCCCCCGACATCGAACAGATCCAGGACACCCTGGAGCAGGTGCTGGTGGATGCGAACCACCTCCGCTCCTTCCGGGCCTTCGTGGCCTACCGGGATCAGCACCGGCGCCTTCGGGAAGACCGGAGAACCCTGCTGGATGTGGGTTCTACCATCGATGAATACGTGCATCGTTCCGATTGGCGAGTGAAGGCCAATGCCAACCAGGGCTACTCCCTCGGCGGCCTGGTGCTGAACGTCTCCGGCAAGGTGGTGGCCAACTACTGGCTGTCCCATGTGTACTCGCCCGAGATCGCGCGGGCCCACCGCGAGGCGGATGTCCACATCCATGACCTGGACATGCTGTCGGGCTACTGCGCGGGCTGGTCCCTGCGGCAGGTGCTGCACGAGGGTTTCAACGGCATCCCCGGCAAGCCGGAGGCGGATCCGCCGCGTCACTTCTCCAGCGCCCTGGGCCAGATGGTGAACTTCCTCGGCACCCTCCAGAACGAGTGGGCCGGGGCCCAGGCTTTCAGCTCCTTCGATACCTATCTGGCCCCCTACCTCCGGAAGGATGGCCTCAGCTACGACGAGGTGCGCCAGGGTCTCCAGGAGTTCATCTACAACCTGAACGTGCCCTCCCGCTGGGGCACCCAGACGCCCTTCACGAACCTCACCTTCGACTGGGTGTGTCCGGAGGACCTGCGGGAGCAGGTTCCCGTCATCGGCGGCGAGACGATGCCCTTCACCTATGAGGAACTCCAGCCAGAGATGGACCTCATCAACCGCGCCTACATCGAAGTGATGTGCGCCGGCGACCGCCGAGGCCGGGTGTTCACCTTCCCCATCCCCACCTACAACATCACGCCGGACTTCCCCTGGGAATCCGAGAACGCCGAGCGCCTCTTCGAGATGACGGCCAAGTACGGCCTCCCCTACTTCCAGAACTTCGTCAATTCCGACATGCGGCCCAATCATGTCCGTTCCATGTGCTGCCGCCTGCAGTTGGATTTGCGGGAACTGCTCAAGCGCGGCAATGGGCTGTTCGGATCCGCCGAGCAGACTGGGTCGCTCGGGGTGGTGACCCTCAACTGCGCCCGCCAGGGCTACCTCTTCCGGGGGGACGAGGCCGGGCTCATGGCCCGCATGGATGAGCTCTGCACCCTCGCCAAGGAGAGCCTGGAGGTCAAGCGCAAGGTCATCCAGCGGCTGATGGACGATGGCCTGTTTCCCTACACCCGCCGCTACCTCGGCACCCTGAGGAACCACTTCTCCACCATCGGCGTGAACGGCATCAACGAGATGATCCGGAACTTCACAGACGGGGCCCAGGACATCACCACCACCGAGGGGCACGCGCTGGCTGTCCGCCTGCTCGACCGCCTTCGGGCCCGCATCCGCGAGTGCCAGGAGGAAACCGGGAACCTCTACAACCTGGAGGCGACGCCCGCCGAGGGCACGACCTACCGGTTCGCCAAGGAGGACCGGAAGCGCTTCAAGGGCATCCTCCAGGCGGGCACGCCGGACAAGCCCTACTACACCAACTCCTCCCAGCTTCCTGTGGGCCACACCGACGATCCCTTCGAAGCGCTGACCCTCCAGGACGACCTGCAGACGCGCTACACGGGCGGAACCGTGTTGCACCTCTACCTGCGCGAGCGCGTCTCCTCCACCGAAGCCTGCCGGAAGCTGGTGAAGACCGCCCTGACGCGCTACCGCCTGCCCTACCTCACGCTCACGCCCACCTTCTCGATCTGCCCGACCCACGGCTACCTCGCGGGCGAGCACGAGTTCTGCCCCCGCTGCGACGAGGAACGCCTCGCCCAGAAGGGCCATTGAATCCACCTCCATTTCAGGAGCCCGTCATGAGCAACTCCATCGCCCTCCAGGACCACGAGCGCCAGCGCTGCGAAGTGTGGACCCGCGTCATGGGCTACCACCGGCCCGTGTCCGAATTCAACCCCGGCAAGCAGGGAGAGCACCAGGAGCGCCTGACCTTCATCGAACCTTCCTGCGCCAAGCTGGACCATGCCTGAAGTGGAGGCGCTCCGGATCGGGGGGCTGACCCGGTTCACGACCGTGGATTTCCCGGGCCACCTCGCGGCGGTGGTCTTCTGCCAGGGCTGCCCGTGGCGGTGCGGCTATTGCCACAACCCGCACCTCCAGGGCGGCCAGTCTGGCATCGCTGCCGCTACCGAAAGCTTGGCATGGGATGGCGTGTTGTCCTGGCTCCGCACCCGACACGGCCTGCTGGATGGGGTGGCGTTCAGTGGCGGTGAACCCCTGCTGCAACCGGCACTGCCAGCGGCCATCCGGGAGGCCCGCCAGGCAGGATTTGCGGTGGGCCTTCACACGGCGGGCATCTTCCCGGATCGGCTGGAGACCATCCTGCCGGACCTGACATGGGTGGGACTCGATCTGAAGGCTCCGTTCGGAAGCTACGCCCGGATCACGGGAGTGGGCGGGGATGAAGCGGCCCGGGCCTCACTCGCCTTGGTGACGGCTTCCGGCAAACCCTACGAGGTTCGTTGCACCCTCGATCCCGATCTGCTGGATGCGGATGATCTGCTCCAGATGACCTCGCAATTGCAGGCTTTCGGGATTTCCAGATTCGTCCTTCAGCCACGCCGAACCCATGGGTGCGCCTGCACCATTCCTGCGGCCCTCACGGCACCAGCCTTGGCCGTTTTCCCCGGCCTGGAACTTCGCACCGCTTGAACTCGTCCGACCCCTTTGGAGCGCCTGTGTCCTCCCTTCTGCTTGATCCCGGCTTTAACCTCACCCTGCGGCCCATGCGGTACCCCGATTTCTATGACATGTATCGCTCGGCCATCAAGAACACCTGGACGGTGGAAGAAGTGGATTTCTCCACAGACATGCGGGATCTGGACACCCGCATGGGACCCGCCGAGCGCCACCTCATCCGACGTCTGGTCGCCTTCTTCGCCACGGGTGACAGCATCGTGGCAAACAACCTCGTGCTCAACCTCTACAAGCACCTGAACGCCCCTGAGGCGCGGCTCTTTCTGAGCCGCCAGCTCTACGAGGAGGCGCTGCACGTCCAGTTCTACCTCACCCTGCTCGACACCTATATGCCGGACATCCAGGAGCGGGAGCAGGCCTTCCGGGCTGTGGAGGAGATCCCGAGCATCCGCGCCAAGGCAGCCTTCTGCCAGCGCTGGATCGACAGCGTGCAGACCCTCGACCGCCTTGAAACGGCGGCCCAGCGGCAGCATTTCCTCCTGAACCTCATCGGCTTTGCTGCCTGCATCGAAGGCATCTTCTTCTTCGGGGCCTTCGCCTACGTGTTCTTCCTCCGGTCCCGGGGGCTGCTCAATGGATTGGCCGCCGGAACCAACTGGGTGTTCCGCGACGAAAGCCTGCACATGGCCTTCGCCTTCCGGGCCGTGGAGCAGATCCGGGCGGAAGAACCCGATCTCTTCGACGAGGGCTTCAAGGCCCGAGTGGTCGAGATGATTGTGGAGGCCGTCGAGGCCGAAGTCAGCTTCGCGGAGGACCTGCTCCAGCACGGCGTGGCCGGACTTTCGCTCGCGGACATGCGGCAGTACCTGCAATTCGTGGCGGATCAGCGCCTTTCCCTCCTGGGCATTCCCATCCGTTTCGGGAGCCGGAATCCATTCCCCTTCATGGATCTTCAGGACGTTCAGGAGCTGGCGAACTTCTTCGAGCGCCGCGTTTCGGCCTACCAGACCGGTGTGGTGGGCGAGGTGGAACTCGACGCGGCCTTCTGAACCCGTCAGATCAAGCCATGGAACCCACCTTTCTCTCGGCCACCATCCTGCTCATCCTCATCACCGATCCGCTGGGCAACATTCCCTTGTTCATCGCCGCTCTGCGGCGGGTGCGGCCCGATCGGCATTCCCGGGTCATCCTCCGGGAGTGTCTGATCTCCTTCAGCGTGATGCTCGCCTTCATGGTGTTTGGGCGGCGCATCCTGGCCGTCATGAACCTGACCGATGACATCCTGCGGGTGGCAGGCGGCGTCATCCTCTTTCTCATCGCCTTGAAGATGGTGTTCCCGGAGGCTTCAGGGCCCGCCAAGGAAGAGGATGAGGCCGTCGAACCCTTCATCGTCCCCATCGCGATTCCCCTGATCTCAGGCCCCTCGGCCATGGCGACTGCCATGCTGATCGCCGGGAGCAATCCGAGGCGCATGCCCGAGTGGATCGCCGCCCTCGCGCTGTCCATCTCGGTCACCTTCGTGGTGTTCCGGCTCAGCACCTGGCTGCAGAAGCGCCTGGGAGAGCAGGTGATCACTGCCATGGAGCGATTGATGGGGCTCATCCTGACGGCCATTTCCATCGAGATGCTTCTGCATGGCGTCGCCGCCTATGTGAAAGCCCTCCAGACCTAGGGGCCTATGACTGGAGTTGGAGCCGCATTGGGAACATTCATCTCACAGAGACTTCGCGATGGCCTCTGGAGAGCTTTAGTCAGGGTGAGTTTACGGACCTTCTTGGAAAGGCGATGGGTCTGGCCGCTGCCAATTCCAAGATTCCACGAAAACCCTGGTTTGGTTCTCGGGTTTTGGGTCACAGGGTCCCTGTGCATCCACAGAGTCCATCTGGCCGTGGCAAATTGAATGCAACGAAAACCTAGTTTGCTCGTGGGCTCGCACCCAGCAAGTGGCGGACGAAGAAATCCTTCACCCGCCGCTCCACATGGGGGATGCGCATGGTTCCGTGGTTGGAGCCTGGCACGACCAGCATCTCGAAATCCTTGTCGGCCTTCACCAGGGCGTTGACCACCTGCAGGGTGGAGGACGGATCCACGTTGCTGTCCAGCTCGCCGACCAGGAGCAGCAGTGCGCCCTGGAGCCGACTCGCATTGGTCACATTGCTCTGTTCAGCGTAGTGGGGGCCGATGGGCCAGCCCATCCACTGTTCGTTCCACCACACCTTGTCCATGCGGTTGTCATGGCAGCCGCAGTCGGAGACCCCGGCCTTGTAGAAGTCGCCAAAGGCCAGCAGGCCGCGCAGGCTGTCCTGTCCCCCCGCACTCCCACCGAAAATGCCCACCCTGGAGAGATCCATGGCCGGGTCCTGGGCGGCGGCGGCCTTCATCCAAAGGATGCGGTCGGGGAAGCCTGCATCACCGAGATTCTTCCAGCAGACATCGTGGAAGGCTTTGGAGCGGTTGCTGGTGCCCATGCCATCGATGGAGACCAGGATGAAGTCGAGTTCCACCATGTCCCAGTGCATGGGCTGGCGCCGGAAGGCCTTGGGCGCGAAGGAATCCTGGGGGCCGGCGTAGATGTACTCGATGACCGGGTACTTTTTCGCGGGATCGTAGGTGCTGGGCCGGTAGATCACGCCGTGGATGTCGGTCTGCCCATCGCGGCCCTTGGCCACGAAGCGCTGTGGCGCTCGCCACCCGGCGGCGGTCAGGGTTTTGGCGTCGAACCGCTCCAATTCGGTGATGAGGCTGCCGTCCGAGGCGCGGCGCAGTTCCGCCACGGGTGGTTGATCCACCCTGGACCACACGTCCACGAAGGCCGAGTGATCCTTGTTCATGGTGACGGAGTGGGTGCCATCTCCCGAGGTGAGGACCTTCAGCCCGGTGCCGTCGAAGCGGATCTTGGCGAGATGGAGGTAGTAGGGATCCTGGCCCGGGACGATCCCGCCGGCCAGGAAGAGGATTTCGCGACGCTTTGGATCCACGTTCACCACGCTGCGCACCACCCATTGGCCGCGGGTGATCTGGTTCTTCACCACGCCCATGCGGCTATCCACCAGGTAGAGGTGGTTCCAGCCATCGCGCTCACTCATCCAGACCAGCTCATCGGTGTCGCCGAGCACTTCTAGGAATTGCTTGCCGGAATAGTCGATGAAGGTGGCGCTGCGCTCATCCACGATGACGCGGGAGGCTCCTGTCGCAGCATCGACGGCAATCACTCGAAGCACCTGATGGCCCCGTTGGTTATGCACATAGAAGTAGCGGCTGGAATCCTTGGCCCAGATGACCCGCAGATCTTCGCCGTAGCCGAAGTAGGGGTTCGGAGCCAGGGCCGGGTCGGCGGCGGTCTGGGTGCGCGTGGCGGGGTTGATCAAGACGGGCCGCACCACCGGCAGAGGGTCACCGGGCTTGGCGTAATCGAGCACATGGGTCTTGGGTTCGAGCTGGTCTTTGGGGGAGGATTCCACCAGGGTCACCTTGTGGATGGGGACCTGGCTCGAACGTTGGGCCACGAGCTTCTGGCCATCGGGGCTCCAGAGGAAGGAGCCGGTGTAGGCATCATTCGTGGTGCCATCGGTGGTGCGGTAGATTTCCTTGCCACCCGCGGAGCGGACCACCACGTTGGAATCCTGCAGCTGGGCTGACCAGCGGCCATTGGGGCTGATGACAAGACCTGTGGTGCGTTGGGACGGCTCGTCATCGCCATCGGTAGGAGGGGGTTGGGGCCCGGATTTGGGTGGGGTGCCCGCTGTGAGCGCGGCGGTCTTCAGGTTGAACCGCCACCAGCCCTCCTCGGTGCGGAACAGGAGGTGGCTCACGTCGCCCGGGAAGGACAGGCCTTCAATGGGCAGCTTCGCAGGATCGATGGTTCGGCCCAGGACCTTGGTCAAGCCGGAAGCCAGCTTGGTGTGATCGAAGGCGGGCGACTTCCGGCCCGTCTGGGCCTGGACGCGCAGCCATTCCTGGCCTCCTTGCGAAAGGCTCCTGCGGTACCAGAAGGAGGCGCCATCTTCGGCCCAGGTGGGATCGACGGCCATCCGCCGGTTTTCCTCTGTGACCAGCTCCCGCATGCGGGTGGCGCGCTGATAATCCGCGCGGGTGCCCTGGGCGCTGAGGATGCTGCCGAGGCAGAGGGCGAGGGCGATGGCTTTGGAGGACATGGGGGCTCCCAAAAAAGCGGGTTCACGGGCTGAACGGATCGCCGGGGTTCAGACGACACTGGCCAGGAGGGGCAATTCCAGTTGGGGATCGCTGAGCCACTCCGCGCCAGTGGCCGTGATCACCACCATCTCTTCGATGGACACGATGCCATGGCCCGGAACGCTGAGCCGCGGCTCGATGGTGAAGACCATGCCCCCTTCCAGGGGCTTGAAAGGCTTGCTTGCGTACTTGGCCCAGGCGGGCCCCAGCAGGGCGGTGCCATCGTGGGCAAAGCGGCCCACCTGGTGACCCAGGCCGAAGGGGTATTCCTCATAGCCCGCGGCCAGGATCGTCTGGCGGGCGGCGGTATCGGCATCCAACCCCCGCACGCCCGGCTTCAGGGTGGCCTTGGCGGCTTCGATGGCCTGGCGCAGGGTGTCGAAGCCATGGCGGACGGCTTCGGGAAGCGCGGTCTCGCCAGGCCGAGCCACATAGAAGGTCCGCTGGAGATCCGAACAATAGCCATCGACGCGGACACCGAAATCCATGGTCACCAGATGACCTGGCTCCACGGCACGGGCCGTGGGGCTGTAGTGGGCCTCCGCGGTATCGGGGCCTGTAAAAACGGAAGGGCAGGTGTCGGGATGCCAGGCGAAGGCCAGGCCGCGGCGACGCACTTCGGCCTGCATGAAGGCCGCGATCTCCTGCTCGGTGCGCCCCGGAACAAGCTGGCCTTGGACAAGCTGGAAAACCTCTTGGGCCTGGCGGATGGCTTCGCGCATGGAGGCGAGCTCGCCGGCGGATTTCCGCTCCCGAAGGGCAGCGACGATGAACTCGGCGGACACCAGCCGGTCGGCCATGCCCAGCTCTCCCAGCAGCCCCTGGAGCGTGAGGAACATGCCGTGGGTAAGGCCATCACAGATTTCGCTGTCCTCGGAGTAGTTCACGGCGATGCGGGCCGGGTCGATGGCGCGGAGGCAGGCCAGGAAGGGTTCCCTGAAGCTGGTGACGAAATCGTAGACCTCGTCGTAGGCACCCGTTTCTTCGACCGCGGCACGGTCGTAGCGGCCCACGATGGCGCGGGCCCGGCCATCGGGCGTGATGATGAAGGCGGAGTGCCATGTGAGTGGGCCAGGCACCAGGAAGGGCAGGATGGAGTCGCCGTTGATCTCGGTTTCCCGGGTGAAGGTGATCCAGCAGTCGAGGCCGCAGTCCGTGAGTGCCTGCGCGGCCTGATGGATTTTTTCCTTGATCAGCATGGGGAGGCTCCCTTAGACGGCGTAGCGTTCCAGGCGTGATAGCTGGATGAGGACGAGCAGGGCCGAACAGACCAGCAGGCCGACCAGGAACAGGTAATACTGGTGATGGGGCATGCGTCCGTAAAAGCTGCCGATGAGCCCAGACGCATAGCCGCCTGTGGCGGTTGCCGCGAACCAGCCGCCCATCATCCGGCCGCGAAGGTTCGGTGGCGCCACCTTGGTGACGAAAGACTGGCCGAGTGGAGAGATCAGGATTTCGGCCGCGGTGATGATGCCGTAAGCGCCAATGAGCCAGATCGGGGACATGAGGGGCCGGTCGAGGTTGCCCCCGCGATAACTGGCCCAGCTCATGACCAGCATGGCCAGGCCCATCACCAGCATGCCCAGCAGAATCTTCCGAGGGGTGGATGGTTCGGCGTGGCGGGCCCGGAGGAGCGTGAAGAGGCCCAGGAGCACCGGCGTGAGGACCAGGATGAAGGCCGGCTGGAAGAACTGGTAGGTTTCCGGACGCATGAGGGGCACGGCTCGGGTGGAGCGTTCGGCGAAGAGGGTCATGGCGAAACCGTTCTGGTAGAAGCCGGTCCAGAAGAGGGCCGCCACCACGAACAGACCGAGCAGGACGAGCACCCGCTGCCTCGACTCACGGGGAAGCATGGCGCGCGCCGTGTCTGACTCCATCGCGGCGGGGTTGTCGGTTTCAATGAGCCGCGCCCGGCCGCGGTAGAAGACCACCTGAGCCAGGATCATGCCCACGGCTCCGACCCAGAAGGACGCCCGATAGCTGCCGAACCGGAACCCCAGGGCTGTGGCCGCAATGGGCGCAGCTGCCGCGCCAATGTTCACGCCCATGTAGTAGATATTGAAACCCGCATCGCGCAGGTGCAGCCGGTCAGCGTACAGGTTACCGACCAGCACGGAGACATTCACCTTGAGGATGCCGGTGCCCAGAGCGATCAGGCATAGCCCTATGGCAAATAGCGCCACCTGGTTGCGGGAAGACAGACCGAGGGCGATGTAGCCCAGGGTCATGAGCGCGGCACCAAGGCGCACGGTGGTGACCTGGCCGAGGAGCCTGTCGCCCAGCCACCCCCCCAGCAAGGGGAAGAAATAGCAACCGGCCAGGAAGAGGCCGTAGACCATGCCCTTGGTCCCATCGCTCCAACCCATTTCCTTATCCATGTGCAGGGTGAGCACCGCCATGAGGATGTAGAAGCCGAGGCGCTCCCAGACCTCCGTGAGAAACAGGGTGCTGAGGCCTGCCGGGTGACGGTGGGTGTCTGGAGACATCAGGGTACTCCGTCAGTGGATGCGGGGCCGCAGAAGACCATCCCCCGCGGGTTCGCGGAGGTGGTTCGCCTGCAGAGGGTCGCCTTGGTTCAGCGGCGGGGAGGGGCGGTGGATTCCCGGGTCACTAGTTGGGTGGCGAGGATGATCTCCTGGGGGGTCTTGCGACTGGGTTTGGCCTCCTTCAGGTGCTTCATGAGCCGACTCATGGCCTGAAAGCCGATCTTGTAGCGAGGCATGGCCACGGTGGTGAGAGGGGGAGTCGAGTGCGCTGCAGGCCAGATGTCATCCAGGCCAATGACGGACAGATCCTGGGGCACACGCAGGTCGCGCGCACGGGCCTCGCCCATGACACCAAGGGCCATGAGATCGTTGGCGGCGAAAATGGCGGTTGGCCAGGTCTTGTTCTTGTCGAAGATCCGCCGGGCCGCTTCCCGTCCACCGTCGATGTGGAAGTCACCCTCTTCGCACTGGATTTGGCTCGGCTTGATGCCATGGGCCGCCAGCTCTTCCAGGAACATGTCCCGGCGGCGCAGGCTGGTTTGAAGATCCAGGGGGCCGCTGACATGGGCGAAGCGCCGGTGCCCCAGGCTTACCAGGTGTTCCACGGCCGCCCGGATGCCGGGGCGGAAATCCACGTTGATGGAGACGGATTCCAGGGCGGGCATGGAAGGATCGCGGTCCACCACCGTGACGGGGATGTTGTGGCCGGCGAGGGTGGTGAGCCAGTCCTGGGAGGTGCGGCTGAACAGGATGATCACGCCATCCACTCGGCGGTCAATGAGCGAGTGGATCAGGGTGGTGCCGCGATCAAGATCGAAGTTGGTGTTTCCCAGGAAGAGGTTGTAACCCTCGGGAAGGCCTGCATCCTCGACGCCCTTGATCACATCGGCATAGAAAGGGTTTCCGATGTCAGACACCAGCACACCCACCGTGAAGGTGCGCTTGCCGGACAAGCTGCGGGCCACGGCATTGGGCCGGAAGCCCAGTTTCGCCACCACGGCCAGCACCTTCTCGCGCGTCTCGGGCCGGATCGGTGCATCGCTTCCGGAAAGGACCCGGCTTACCGTAGCCCTGGATACGCCGGCCTCTTCGGCCACATCCGTGATCGTGGACATCTTGATCGGGCGGACTGGGTGTTTCAATTCACTGCCCCTTCCTTCGTGGCTCTTGATGCGCTGTTCGACGACTTAGCCTAAGGACATTCTCGCTACTTTGCGCTGAAGCGATAGACCGTCGTGGTTCGGTAGACGCGACCTGGCCACAGGATGGTGGAGGGGAACTGGGGCTGGTTGGGGGAATCCGGGTAGTGCTGCGTCTCCAGGCAGAAGCCGCTGCGCCTTGGGTAGGCCTGTCCCGCCTTTCCGACCAGCGTCCCGTCCAGGAAGTTGCCCGCGTAAAATTGGATGCCGGGCTCGGTGGTGAACACTTCCATGCGGCGGCCCGAGGTTGGCTCCTCCACCGTTGCAGCCAGGGTGAGTCCCCTTTTCTTTCGATCCAGCACCCAGTTGTGGTCGTACCCCTGACCGAAGCCGAGCTGTTCATCTTGGGCCAAGATCCGCTCGCCGATGGTGTGGGCCGCCAGGAAATCGAAAGGGCCACCCTTCACAGGACGGAGCTCGCCGGTGGGGATGAGCCCTTTGTCCACAGGCGTGAAGCGGCTTGCCTGGAGGGTGAGCTGGTGCCCGAGGATGTCTCCGTTTCCTTCACCTTTGAGGTTGAAGTAACCGTGATGGGTCAGGTTCACGGGAGTGGCCTGGTCCGTGGTGGCGCTGTAATGGATTTTCAGGCCATTGTCGGGCGTAAGCGAGAACGACACCGTCACACGCAGGTTTCCGGGGTAGCCCTCCTCCCCGCTCTTGGAGACGTAGCGCATCTGCAGGCAATCCGCACCATTGCGCTTGACCTGCTTCGCCTCCCAGACCACCTGATCAAATCCCTTCAGCCCGCCATGAAGGGAGCAGGGCAAGTCGCCGGGCGTATTGTTGGCGGCCAGCTGATAGGTCTTTCCCTGAAGGGTGAAAGCGGCATGGGCGATGCGGTTGCCAAAGCGGCCGACGATGGCTCCAAAGTAGGGATTGCTTTTGCGGAAGGCATCGCTGGTGTAGCCATCCAGACTGGGGAAGCCCAGCACGACGTCATCCAGCTTCCCAGCCCGGTCGGGGACGAGCAGGCGCACCACGGTGGCACCGTAGTTGGTGATCTCGGCCTTCATGCCATTGCGGTTGGTGAGCGTGTAGAGCTGCACCGCCGCCCCATCCTTGGTGGTTCCGAAGGGGCGGGGGGCTGGCGACGAGGCCATGGCGAAGGCGGCGCAGAGGCCCGTCAGGGCGGTGGTCATCGCGGTGCGGCGGGTGGGGGCCAAATCAGTGGGGCTCATTGGGATTCTCCAATCGAACGCGGCTTGCGATCCTGGGAACGGCAATCCAGCGGCCATGATGGCGCAAAATGTCAGAAAATGAAATCGTTTCAGTGTTCATCTGAGCACGCTGCAATCAGCTTCTGCTCTTCTTGGTGCGCCCTTGGTTGCTGGGCAGCCGCGTGATGATGTAGGGTCCACTCAAGCCGGGGCCCACGGGCAGGGTGACCGGAGTCTCGTTGCCTGCACCGAGCTTAAGTAGCGCCGTGGTTCCATCGGGGTTCTCGATGCGGTACTGGCCCGGCTCCCCTGCGAATCCCAACTCGATGTTGTGGCTGCCAGGGGTGTCGGATTCGAGGTGGAACCGGATCGACGAAAGATCCTCCTTCACTTGAATGGGGTTGGACCCCGCGAATCGGTCGCGAGTTAGGTGAAGATGCAGCTTCCGGTTGCCCAGGAGGGCGTGGAAGCGTCTTCTTACGCCATCCTTCGGCGCCACCTCCAGGAAGCCCGCCATCGGCTTCCAGGTGCCGCCGTAGCAGATGCGGCCGAACAGGGGGTCGTCCGTGAGAATGGTCGAGGCGTTCCGGAGTGCTCCACAGAATCCAAGGTCCGACTCAGAGCTGTAGAACCAAGGGCCCCGGTGATGGGGTTGTTCAAGCCAGGTCCGCCCCTTCGCTGCAGGCTCGAAGCCGCCGCCAACGCCGCCATCATTGTCCTGTCCGGGGAACCAGTAACCGAAACCGGATTCTGGCGTGCCGGTGTTCATGAGGGCCCAGGCGCTCAGGATGGAGGCATAGCCCAGGCGGAGGAAGGGCGCTGGCTTTTCGGCATGGTTCAGGCCGTAGTCGAGGATGGCGCCTCCGCCCATGGGCGACATGTAGGAGAGTGTGAACGCGTCTCCGCCGCTGCCTCGATAGTCGCTTCCCAACAGGTAGTAGGCGGGCTCGATCCACCCACGGCAGAAGAGGTTGGCCTTCAGTTGGCGTTCCAGAAAGGCCTTGGCGCGGGCGCGACGGATGGTCGGGGCCTTGAGGGCGTAGGTGGCCAAGGCGTGGGTGGATTCGAATCCGGTGGAATCAAAGGGATACTCCGACCCGAACAAGTCGGGCTGGTCGTTGACGAAGAACTGGGCCTTCTTGTCCCAATGCTGAGCGAGGGCCTGGCTCTCCGCCTTCAACCCTTCCCCCTTCAGGCAATCCATCAGGTGGGGGATGACGATCTCATTGTAGTACCCGGTCTCATAGGGGGACCACTGGGCGATGGCCATGGGAACCGTGAACATCGCCAGGGCGGTTCCGTAGGCGCGCCGAAGGTAGACCTCGGCGCTCAGGGCGGTATGGATCTCCGGATGGTGCCGTGCCACGCGGTACATGCCCAGATAGGTGGCCACGATGTGCGGATAATCATAGACCCGCCACAGGTGCTGCCGACCCTTAGGGCCGGGATCGGGGCTTTCGCGGTTCTGCTTCCAGTCCGGGATGCCGTAAACGCCGTAGGGGAAGGGTTCCGCATCGGTCTGCTGGAGGCCGCCCCAGACGAAGTGCTGAAGGTACTCGTCCAGCGCATCGACTTCGGATTGCACAGGGTATTCCGCCAACTTGGTGGCCAGAAACGCGGGTTTGCTGAGCCCGGGATCATCGCAGGTGACCTCGTAGATTCGCCAGCCCTTGATCTGATCGTAGTTGTCGGGGCCCAACAGCGTGTGGTTCTCCATGTTCCATTCGGCCAGGAGACCGCGGTACCACTTGGTGGGGTCCTGGTGCTGGTGGCGAGCGATGAAGCTGCCCCGTTTCTTGATCAGGGTTTCCACGGGTTCGGTGCTGAAAAATTCCAGATAGATGTGCCGCCCGTTCCCGTACCGCACGAGCAGGCGGTTCTCACCCAGTCGGGCGAAGCGGACCTGGAAGAGGCGGGTGCCGTCCTTGCGCTCATCCAGTTCCTGGATGACCGTATCCGCGGGGAATTCGGCCTCCAATGCCTGGATGGGGACCTTGGAACGCAGGGCCACGGTGGCCGTCAGATCGCTGGGCAAGGTCATGCCTGGTACGACCTGGGTGTCGACATGACCTTCGTTCACGAGGATGTTCCGGACCCCCTCGTAGCCATCCGCCCACTGGAACTTGAATCCGTAGGTGTGGGAGTCACCCGCGGAGCCTGAGGGGGTGAGGAATAAACTCGTACCCGGTTGGCGCCAAGTCCCCTCGCCCTTGAGGGCTTCAAGGGCGTGCTTGGCATGCAGGTACACGCGGTAGCCTCCCTCTGCCTCCCAATACTCCAGGCTGGTGTCGCCCAGGGCGGTCATGGTCAGGAAGGGTTTGGCGCTGTCCGGCCGCATCCAGAACAGGAAGGAACCTGACCCTGAGATGAAGCTGTGTTTGAGCACGGAGGTCTTGTCAGAGCCGTGACGGCTGAAATCCGTCTGGATGGGCAGGGGCAGGGACAGGTCCCCCACCTCCAGGGTTTTGCTCGTGGGGTTCCTGAGCGTGATCGTCCAGATGAGTGCGCCACCCCTGGCTTCAAATCGACTGTTGACGAACAACCCGGGACCAGCATTCGTGGCTTCACACCAGTCCTCCCCAGCGGCCCGGTAGCGCAGGTGCACGTCTCCAAGCCGCTTCCCTGGGGTGATGTATTCCATTCCTCGGTGGGTCTTCGGGCCCTTGAGGCTGATGAGGAAGCCGCCCTCGGTTTTCACATCCATGGCTGATCCGGCCATGGCGGCCACGCTGCCGACGGCCAACAGCAGCGTCAGGGCCGCGCGCGCGATGGCGCGGACGAAGGGAAGATCTCTCAACATAAGCATCACCACCAAGGATGAAACGGCTAATGGGCAGGGGCGGAGGCGAATGGCTAGATGAGGTTCTTGGCTTTGAGCTGTGCCTCCAGCTCCCGGACCTTCCGGAAGGCGAGGAAGCCAAGAATGCCGCCTCCGACGAGGGCACACCCGGGCACGAAGGCCACGAGGATGAGGATCAGTTCCATGCAACCTAGGTTTCCCATGTCAGCTCCTGTAGAGGATGCGGAGGCGTGTTGTCATTGGGCGATCTTGGCCAGAACGGGATCCAGCCAGGCCGCGTGCGGGGCGTTCAGCCAGTCGTCATCTTCGGGAGCGGCCTCCTGGGCGCTGGTGCGCAGCACCAGGTGCTTGACGCCGCGAACATCGAGGCTGAAGGGCTTCGGACCCGCGGCCTTGGCCAGGGGGCCACTGGTCCAGAGCTCTCGGCCATCCGCCAAGACGGTGAATGTCACGGGCGTTTTTTCGCGATCGGAATCGTCGAAGGCCGCCTGGCCCGTGAAGGTGGTGAAGAGCCCCTTGAGATCGAATTCCACTTCGGAGCCAGCATGGGCGGAAAGGCCGGCCCGGTGCCGGGTGGTCACCGTGAAGGTGCGGGGCTCAGCGCCACGGCCCTCACTCCGGATGGGATCGAGCTCGGTGAGCTTGGCCATCTCGGGCAGCAGGGCGCCGAGGGTGAAGGCCAGTTCCGCCTTCTTCGGGCCTTTGCTTTCCACGCCGTCCTCCCAGACACTGCGGACTTCAACCGTGTAGCTCCGGGTGGGATCCAGCCCACGCAAGGGGAAGTGGGGTGTGGCCGTCTGCCCTTGAAGCTGGCCGTCGAGATACACCTGATAGCCGGCGTTTAGGTAGTACTGATCTTTCCACTTCAGGTCAGCGCCATCGAGGCCCATGGGCTCCACCTGCAACCCGACCGGGGCCTGGGTGGGGTAGTGGTAATACCCGGTTGGCTTGAAGGCCACTTTCCAGCGGATCTCCTGGGTCTGCTTCGAGGTGATGCGGAGCGTGGCCCAGCCTTGGTGCTGAGTGATCTGTATGGGCAGCGCCCCAGAGGCGGAGTGCGCCGAGGCCTGGCTGATCTCGAAGTTCTGCCCGCGCGGGAACGCGAAGTGCAGCTCGTAGGGATCGTTCTCGATGAGCTTGCTCTTCCCCGAGAAGCCGCTGGCCGTGCGCCGAAGCTCCTGCAGGTCCACCCAGCCCTGGGTGAGGTGGCGGTTGGTCGACACCAGCTGGATCTGCCCATCGCTGGGCACCAGGCTGAGCACGCGACAGCTGGTCGGTGCGAGATCCAGGGCCATGCCAACGTCCCAGGCGCCCAGGTATTCCTGGTTCCAGAAATCGAAGACATGGACGGGCCTGTCGGCGGCCAGCCCCAGATCCTTCCAGCCCAGGTAGAGCTGATCGGGGCGGTCCTGGCGGAAGTTGAAGGCGCCCACCACGTCGTAGCCGCGGCCCAGGTGCTGCACCTTGAGATCCCAGATGCGCTTGTTCCGCGTGGCGGGGAAGAGGTCCAGGGGGCGGATGTCGGTTGCGGGGAAGACCTTGCGGAGGATGTTCACGCGCTCCTGCGACAGGTCCGGCAGGCGGTCGCTGGAGAATAGGGCCTGGCCGGTGAGGCCCTGGAGTGAGGCCCACACCCGGGCCTGATCCAGGGTGAGCGGGGCCCGCAGCAGCATCACGTCCGGGTCGGTGTACCAGGCGATGTTGTGCTGGTAGTAGGACTGCAGCGTGGGCGCCAGGGCCGTGAGGAAGCCCTCCCAACCCAGCACCACGTCGCCGCCGGTGCGAGAGCCGTTCATGAGGCCCATGCCTTCCACGGGAAGGCCCCAGCAGCCCAGGAGGTAGCGGTTCGGCCCGAGCCCCGCGCGGATGGCGTCCAGGGTGTGGCGGTAGAGCTGATCCGGCGCGCCGGGCTTCTGCATGAAGGCCTGGGTCTTGCCGTACTCCTCCACCACGATGGGCTGCCCGTCGATCTTCAGGTAGTCATAACCCCAGCCGGCGAGCCGGGAGAAGAGGCCCTTCAGGTAGGTCTGGGAGGCCTCCGTGGAGGGATCCACCAGCCACTTGCCTTCCCAGGTATCCGAGGGTGACGTGCCATCCGGCTTGCGCAGGAACACGCCCGGCGAAGCCTGGACCACCTGGTCGTTGGATTGGCCGTGGGGGGCGATCCAGAGGCCTGGGGTGAAGCCCTTGCCCTTGATGTAACGGGCGAGGTCGGCCATGCCGCTGGGGAAGTGGCGGTCCACGGCGCTCCAGTCCCTGGAGCCATGCTTGCCGTCGGCCTTCTCCGCCTGCCAGGCGTCGTCGATCTGGATGATCTGGGCGCCGTAATCCTTGAGGTTCTGCGCAATCCAATCGGTGTTGCGCCGCACCTCCTGCTCATCGAGATCCTGGTAGTAGTAGTACCAGGTGCAGAAACCCGATGGGGCCACCGGGAAGATCGACTTGTCCATGGCTTTGAAGAACTTCAGCTTCAGGGTGTCACGGTAGTAGTGCGGCAGTCGGCGGCCATCCTGCAAGGTGAGCTCGTCCTTGGCAGGGTCGTAGGTGCCCTGGGCCAGGCTGGTCTTCACCTCGCCGAGGGTCATGACGAACAGATCGCCGTTGGCGCTGTCCTTCACGCGCGCAGGAATGGGGTAGGGCCAACCCTTTGCCGGAGTTGGGGCCTTGGCTGAGGCTCCTGGTTTGGGCTGGCCTGCGGCCAGCATGCAGGTCAAGGCCAGCAGGAGCGCTGGATGGGAGGGGCGGGGCATGAGCTACTCCTGATTCCGGGGGCAGGGCTGGAAGCGCCAGTCCACGTGCTCCCGGTAGG
This sequence comes from Geothrix sp. PMB-07, assembly GCF_030758935.1. Lineage (NCBI taxonomy): Bacteria > Pseudomonadati > Acidobacteriota > Holophagae > Holophagales > Holophagaceae > Geothrix > Geothrix sp. PMB-07. Next base: position 3,352,955 of record NZ_CP132333.1, on the reverse strand, counting down.
CCATGGTCTTGTCCACGAGGCGGTAGAGGCCGGGATCGTGGGCCCTGAGGGCTTCGCGGGTGGTGATGGGGCGCTCGGCCTTCAGGGGTGGGTAGCCGTCCCCGGCAGCGTCGAAATAGGCGGACACACCGGCGGTCCAGTAGGCGAAGCGATCCTGGGCGGCGGGTGTGCCACGCCAAAGCCCCAGGCGGGTGGCGTGCGCGAAGGCGGCCCGCACCTGCGCGTCGAAGCGAACATCCATGCGCTGGACGCGCAGCTCGTATTGCTGCCGCTCGGCCCCTTTCCGCTCGAACGCGGCATCCACCGGGCGCAGACCGGCAGCGCGGTAGACGGCCTTCGCGAAGACGCTGAGGGTCATGCATTCCCCGGCAAAGGGATCGCCGGAGAGGTTGAGCACATTCTCCTCAGGCACCACCATCAGCTTCAGTTCCGGGGTGTAGTCCAGGAAGCGGAGCTCCTCGAAGCCATGGTTGGCCTTGTCGGCCTTGAGTTCCGGAAGGTCGCTCAGGTTCTCACCGCGGCCCAGCACCACCAGCCGGGCCCCCTTGTGGATGAGCACCTTCAGGAGGTCGTGCCGGTAGGCGAACAGCTTGCGGATGGTGTCGTTGGCCTTCAGCAGCGCCCGCTCACTCACCTTGGCCGTTCCCAGCACCGGGAACTCCCGGGCATAGGTGAACTTTGTGTAGATGGGCGAGGCCCCAAGGGCGGGCGGTGGAGCGATGACCGAGGGCTGGCGGCGCAAGGGGCGCAGCCGCCAATCCTGGGCGGGGCTGAGCCGGAAGACCCGGTGGACGAAGGCGTAGGCCTCAGGCTGGTAACGCTTGAGGCCCTCCCGGGTGGTCACGGGGCCGTGGTTCCAGTTGTTGCCCCGCTCACAGTCGAAGTACATGGTGACCAGTTCCGCCCAGTACTCCGTGGCGCTGGATCCTGCATAGGTGTTGCGGAACAGCCCCTGGGAGACGGCCCTGCGGTACAAGGCCTCGAGATCCTTCTGCCACCGGGGGTCCATGCGCGCCAAGGTGGCGTCGATGGTGTGGGCGAATTCGTGGAGGCCCACGCTCATGTCGTCGTAGCGGTCGTTGGCGAGGTTCAGGAGGTTCTCTTCGCCGAAGCTGGTGACGTCATCGCCGCCGGTGCCACGCACCCGCTCGTTCCAGAAGGCCGGATCGGGCGTGTCCCGGTAGTCGGGGAGATCCGTGTAGACCTGATCCTTGCCGATGATCACCAGCCGCGTGCCGAAGGCGGCCATGGCCCGAATGATGTCGGGTCGCCCGGCCAGCACGTGGGTGACGATGTCATAGGTGCGGTGCAGGGCCTCGTCGGCCACGGCCTCTCCAGCCAGCACTGGCATGCCCTGGATGTCGAGGCTCTTGCGGTAGAAGGTGCGGGCGACTTCCCGGTGCTTGGCCTCGAAGGTGCCGAGCATTTTCTCGGAAGGTGGCACCACAGGTGGCCCGGCCTGGGCCAGGAGGGGAAGGCCAAGGGCGAGCAAGGCCGAGGGCAGGAATCGATGGATGGTCACGCCAGATCTCCAGGGGTGGATGCGCCGGGATCGGCTACTGCACAGCCCATTCGTAGAGGCCCGCGGAGAGGCCCGGCTGGAGGTGCACTTCGAGGCGGAGGCCGGTGGTGGTCACGGGGGTGAAGGTGGTGTTCAGCAGGGCGCCGCGGGTGGTGGGGTAGGAGGCGCCGGTGACGGGCTGCCAAGCCCCCTCCTTCGTGCGGTAGAGCAGGCGCCAGGATTCGGGCACGGCGCAGCCGCCACCGGAAGGCTGGTCGTCGAACCAGCACACGGACACCTGGGACACGGTGGCGGGGGCCTTGAACTGGTAGTCCACCCACTCCACGCCGCCATTGTGGGGCCAGAAGTCGAAGTGGGGAGCGAAGCCGTCGGTGGCGTTCTGGGGTATGAGCTGATCGCTCAGCGCTTCGGTGCCCATGCCCTGCCGCATGAAGGAGACGCTCACCTTGCTTTCAGAAGCCAGCGTCGGCTTGGGCGGCAGGGGCACATCCTTTTCCTCGGTGGGCAGCCAGACCTGCATGGGCGAGGGCCCGCGGTTGGCCCAGGCGAAGTAGGGAATGGCGGTCACGGTGGCGCGGGTGGAGGTGGTGCCGCCCTCCTTGAGTCGGGAGACGCGGTGGGCGCCCTGGATGTCCAGCACGGTCACACCGCCCAGGAAACCGGGTCGGCTCACGGGCTTCACGTTCTGGAGGGCGGGCACCGCCACATCGAAGATGTCGCCGCCGTTGTCGCTGCCTTCCAGGCAGTAGACCATCGGGCCCCGCTCCAGGGCGACACGGCCCCGGGTGGCCGCCACATGCGCGTTGCCCACGACCGTCCGCACGGGCATGGGCAGATCCACGTCCACCCGGTCACCCTGGCGCCACGTGCGCGTCAGGATGGCGTAGCCATCGCGCAGTTCGGCGGGGACCGCCTTGCCGTTGACGGAGACAGTCCAGGGACCGAGGCCCGTCTTGGCATCCCGGTAGGCGTAGAGGTCGCTGGGCAGGGGCTGGCCCTGGGTCCAGCCGGGAATGCGGATGCAGAGGCTGAAGGCGCCGGGCTTCGCCGGATCCACGCCCATGCGGATGCGCCCAGACCACGGATAATCCGTGGTCTGGCTCAGGGTCACGGAGGTGCCTGCCACCTCCGTGGTGGCCTGGCTCTGGGCGTAGAGGTTCACGAAGAGGCGGTCGTCCTTCACGGCGTACATGTAGCCCGACAGGGCCGCCAGGGTGCGCAGAACGTTGGGAGGGCAGCAGGCGCAGCCGAACCAGGGGGCCCGACCTGCGTGCCCATGGTTGTTCCGGCTCTTGCCGTCGTAGACCAGCGGATTGGGATAGAAGAAGCGGTCGCCGCTGAGGGAGACGCCGCTGAGGAAGCCGTTGTAGAGGGTGCGCTCGAAGACGTCCATGAACTTGGATTCGCCGGTCATGAGGAACATGCGGTGGTTCCACATGAGGTTGGCGATGGCGGCGCAGGTCTCGTTGTAGGCGCGCTGGGGCAGTTCGTAGTCATCGCCGAAGGCCTCGCCCGACCCCCGGGCGCCGATGCCGCCGGTGATGTAGAGCTTGCGGCCCACCACGTTGTCCCAGATCCGGGTGATGGCCTTCATGTAGCTGGGATCGCCGGTGAGGGCGGCCACGTCGGCCATGCCTGAGTACATGTAGCCGGCCCGCACGGCGTGGCCCACGGCCTCGTCCTGGTCCACCACCCGCTTGTGCATCTGGGCATAGGTGTCGCCACCGGGGCCGCGCACGTCCAGGAAGAACTTGGCGAGCTTGATCCAGCGCTCGTCACCCGTGATCCGGTAGAGCTTGGCCAGGCCCATCTCCACCACCTGGTGGCCGGGGGCGATCTTGAGGTCGCCCTTGCCGAAATTTTTCCAGAGGAGCTCGGCGCTCTTCAGGCAGACATCCAGCAGGGCCCGCTTGCCCGTGGCCTGATAGTAGGCCGTGCCTGCCTCGTAGAGATGGCCCAGGTTGTACAGCTCGTGGCTGAGGTCGGGGTCATTGAGCCAGCGCTTCTCGTGGATCCAGGGATGGGCCGGTGAATCCGGGTGCATGGTGCGCCAGGTGTACAGGTAGCCGTCCGGCTCCTGGGCCGCGGCGATGCGGGTGATGATGCCGTCGCAGAGGGCCTCGAGCGCGGGGTCCCGCTGGAGGCTCAGGGCGTAGGCGGCGCCCTCGATGCTCTTGTAGGCGTCCGAGTCGTCGAAGGTGTACTCGGTGAGGGGCTGCATCTGGAAGTCCTTCTCCCCGGCGGCCCGGCGCCGCAGCACCTCGGCGGCCTGGTCGAAGTTCTTGATGCGCCCGGTGGCCTCGCATTGCTCGAAGGCGAAGGGCAGGGTCACTTTTCGGTTCACCTCCTGGCGGGGCTGCCAGAAGCCTCCCGTGATGCGCACGGAGGTGAAGGGCACGGGCTTGACCGGGTAGTCCGCGGCGAGGGCGAAGGTGGTGCAGAGGACCAGGGCGGGGCCCAGGACCCTCCAGGGGGAAGGCAGGTTGTGGGGCTTGGTGAAAAGCATGGGGCTGCTCCAGAACGGGGAGGGAATCAGAACTCAGCGTTGGGCATCCGCGCGGATGGTCCTGACGCCGAAGATGGCGGGCGTTTCACTGTCAGGGGTCGCCTCGATGCGGACGGTGACCGATTTCTTGCCCTGGACCAGGGCCTGGGGCACGGCGTATTCCCGATCGAAGAAGTGCGGAATGCCGCCCCGCTCGATGACCTCGTCGGCCACCTTCTGGCCGTCCACCAGGATGCGGAACGTGCGCTTGCGCCATTCATCCTGGAAATAGGTCAGGACGACCGCGGTGGGATGGGTCGCGTCCACGGGCAGGTCGAAGGAGAACCACTGCTTCGCATGGCGGAAGGGGCGGCCCTGGATTCGGCGCATCTCCTCGAGAATCAGACCCTCGCCCTTGAAGTTGAAATCCCGTTCCGGCTGCATCTCTCCGGGTTGCGCGTAGGCCACGGTGGCCAGCTGGAGCCGCCTTTGGCGTTCTGCGGCCGCGGCATACTCAGCGGACCGCGCCTGCCATTCCTTGGGCGTGAACAGGTCGAAATACACGGCGTAGGAGCGGCGGTGCAGCTGGAAGAAGGGAACCAGGTCCACCTCGTGGGGATTGCCTGCGCCCTCCGTGCGGAACTGGCCGAGCTTCCCGGGAACAGGTTTGATCCATTGGTCGAGGGGCCGCTCCGCAGCCACCAGGACCGGTACATTGCCTTCCTTCCAGGTCTCGAAGTTCTCCTCGGGCCCAAGGTTCCCGGCCAGCACCAGAGGGCCCCAGAGGATGGCGGCCCGACGTGGATTGTCCGGCAGGGCCTCGAGCCGCAGTTTTTTGGGCATGAGCAGGCGAACCACATCGCCGCTCTTCCAGGTGCGGGTGATCTCCACGTAGGCCCCGGCCTTGGCCAACGATGGCAGCTTTTCTCCGTTGACCTCCACCTGGAAGCCTTCCTGGGCCCAGGCGGGGCGGCGCAGGTTCAGGGTGAAGGCCTTGGGGCTCTTCACGGTGAAGGTCAGGGTGGCCTGGTCGCCCAGAGGCAGATCGGTGGCCGTGGCCACCGACACGCCGGCCGATTCCCAATTCGCCGTGGTGGGTGTGTAGAGGTTGACCCAGAGCCGGTTTCCAGCCTCGTAGTAGATGCCGAAGGCGTGCAGGGCATGGCTCTCCATGCCGGAGCCCACGCAGCAGGTGAAGTCGTGCTCCATATCCTGGTATTCATGCTGCACGCCACGGCCCACGGGCACCATGTAGCAGGTGCGGCCGTCCTGGGGATCCATCGAGGCGAGGATGTGGTTGAACAGGGCCCGTTCGTGAAACTCCGCGTAGAAGGGATCGGGGCGGAGGGCGAAGAGCTTCCTGGCCATCTTGATCATGTTGTAGACGTTGCAGGTCTCCGCCGTGCGGCCATCGACGCTGTCGGACATGTGGTCGGCGTCGAAGAAGTATTCGTTCTTGCCGTGCCCTCCGGTGGCGAAGGTGTGATGCTGCACCACGCGATCCCAGAAAAATGAAGCCGCGAAGCCGTCTCCGGAATCCCCGGTGTAGGCATAGCGGGCCAGGTTGCCCATGAGCTTGGGCACCTGCGTGTTGCCGTGCAGCCCGCTGAGCTTGTCCTGATGCCGCTTCAGGGGCTCCAGCACCGCGGTGTGCTCGAATCTGTAGGAGAGATCCAGCCACCGCCGATCGCCGGTATCGGCGTAGAGATCCGCCAGCACCTCGTTCATGGCGCCGAACTCCGTATTGAGCATTTTCTGGAGCTGGGCGTCGTTCAACCCAGCGAGGGTGCGCTCCGCCCAGGCGGCGAACTTGATCTCGATGGCGAGCGCCAGGGGGTTCCCGGTGCAGCGATAGGCATCCCTCAATCCGGCGTAGATCTTGTGCTGGACGTACCACGGCGACCAGAGGCCATTGAGGTCGAAGCCCCCGGATCGGATGTCGCCGCGGGCCACCTCCTCGAAGCGCTCCTTGCCCTGCTCCAGGGCGCCCAGGTAGCCATCGCCCTGCTTATCCTGGACCACCTTGAGCTCGGACAGGATGTAGTCCACCCGGGCTTTGAACCGGGCGTCGCCGGTGGCGCTGCCCATCAGGCTGATGGCGGACAGGTAGTGGCCCAGGATGTGGCCGGAGAGGTTCTTGCCGTCGCCGTCCCAGCCACCATAGGGCTCGGCCTTGGGCGGAAGACCGGCGCGCTTGCGGAAGTTCGCCAGCATGCGGTCCGGTTCCAGGCTGAGCAGGTACACGGCGTCCAGGTCTTGGGCATGCTTGAGCGGGCCGCCGGTGAGACGGACCGACTGGAGCGGCAGGGGCCGCGCCACATCGGCGATGACCGGCTGGATGGGCCGGGCCACCTGGGCTGGGGCCAGGATGGTGAACAGGCAGAAGGGAATGATGGCTTTCACGGGGTCTCTTTCACGAGGGGAAGGCGCAGGATGGTCAAGGATTGGGCAGGGAAGGCCCGGGTGAACTCAGGCCCTGGAATGTCGATGTCGGTGGTGGCAGGTGTGACCTTGGGCGGCGCGCCGACGAGGTTTTCATCGGCCAGGCCGGCGCTGAGCACTGTGAGCCGACCCTTTCCAGTCAGAGGCTGGGCTCCCCGGACCCGCAGCGCAAGCTCCGCGGGGCGTCGGCCGGCATTGACCACTTTGAGGACCACCTCGTGGGTGGTTTCGTCCAGCGCGGCAGTGGTGTAGAGGCCTGCGGTGGCAGTGGCGGAGGAGGTGAGTGTCAGCTCCACTGGCAGCACCCGGCTGGCCCTGTTCCGGGAGAAGAGCTGCTGCACCCAATACGAAGGTGTCGGTGAGGACTGGAGGCTGTCGAACCAGATGAGGTTCGGGGACCATTGCCAGGCATCCACGCAGGCGAGGAGCGGCGCGTACGAGGCCAGGCGCACCACGTCGGCGTTGCGCTCGAGGCCGGTCATGAAGGCGGCCTCGGACAAAGCGGCTTCCCAGGAATTGGGCCTTGGCGCCCCCGGTGCAGGCCGCTCGGGGTGGGCGGCGTATTCTCCCGCGAACACCTTGGGGCCGGTGCGCGGGTAGCTGTCGTAGCGATGGGCGTTGTTGAAGAACCAGGATGGAGGCGCGTAGTAGTGCTCGTCCACCAGGTCGGCCTTCCGGGCCCGGAGACCGGCCCAGAGGGTGTCGAAATCCTCCCCGCCCATCCACGGTCCGGCGCTGCCGATGATCTGGATCTGCGGATGCTTCGCCTTGATGGCCTGCTCAAAGCGGCTGAAGCGATCCAGGTATTCCGGTCCTGATTGCTCGTTCCCCACGGCGAGGAACTTCAGGCCGAAGGGGGCTTCATGGCCCATGTCCCTCCGCACCTTGCCCCAGGGGGTGGTGGGAGCGCCGTTGGCGAACTCGATGAGGTCGAGGGCATCCTGGATGAAGGGTTCCAGCTGGTCGAGGGGCGTCATCTCGCTCGTCTCGAACTGGCAGGCCATGCCGCAGCTGAGCACTGGCAGCGGCTCTGCGCCCAGATCGGCACAGAGCTGGAAGAACTCGAAGAAGCCAAGCTGGAAGGACTGCTGGTAGTCCGCGGCGAAGCGGCCCTCGCCCGCCAGGTTGTCAAGCCAGCGGTTGGGCATGGGACGTCGGGCGTCGACCGGTCCCACCGTGCGCTTCCATTGATACCGGTTGGCGAGGTCGTGCCCTTCCACCACGCAGCCTCCGGGAAAGCGCACGAAGCCGGGTTTCAGGTCGGCCAGAAGGCGCATCAGGTCGGGGCGGAAGCCATGCGTTGCCGCCATGGGCATCAGGGAGACGGCGTCGAGATCCACCTGGCCAGGGCCTTCCAGGGTCAGCTCCAGGCGACCCCCCGGATCGGTGTTCGCAGGAGAGAGCAGCAAATCAAAATGGGCCCAGACGGGACTGTCGACCCGCACCTGCCCCCCGGCCAGGATGCGGTTTTCAGCCCCTCGAAGGGTTGCACGGAGGTTCACCGGTGCACCCGCCCCCCGCCGGGCCCAAAGGGTCAAACGCAAAGCCTCTCCGGCCTTGATTCCCATCCCTCGGAAGCCCTCGTTGCCGACGCCGTAGCCTTCGCCGGGGTCCTGGGACTGCAGCCGGAGGAAGTGGGGATTCTCCGGAATGGCTGGTTTCTCATCCAGGATGGTCATGGTGCCGCGCGCCTGCTTGCGGCGGACTTCGTACCAACCTTGGAGACGATTGGGAAACTCGAAGGAGCGGTTCTTCACCAACTCCGCCCAGAGCCCCCCATCCGCTGCGAAATTGATGTCTTCAAAAAAAACACCCCACATGGCGGGGTTGATGGCTGCACCGGGATTTCGAGCGTCCACGGTGAGGGTGGCCGTGGGAACGCGCTGGCCTTTGTCCGGGAGTTGGGCGCCCAGCCAGGGAATGCTGGCCACCACGGCAAGGAGGGAGGCGAATCGGATGAGTCTCACAGGCAGCCTTGTCATCCGGCCAAAGGAGGCCAGTTCAAAGAGAGCTGACGGGAAGGGCGGAAGGCCCTCCCCGTCATTTTGAGGCCAGTTAGAAGCGGTAGGCGCCCGCCAGCGTCAGGTAGGCAGGACGGCTGGGGTTACCACCTTTTTCGTAGGGCATGGTGGCGGCATCCTTGGAGCGCCACTCGGTGAAGACATAGGTCAGGTTCACCTCGACGTTCTTGGCGACGGGATAGCCGAGGCCCACGCGCCACCCGGCGCGCCAGTTCCGGTCCCCCTGCGCCTCATTCGGATTCACGCGCGTCACGAACCACTGGTGCAGCGAAGGGCCGAGGAAGACGTTGAAGGGGATGTTTCCGACCTTGACTGAGTGGATCATGTCGAAGCCAAAGAAATTGCCCCGCACATCGTAGGAGAACTTCCGCTCGAAGACGGTCATGCCGCTCTGCTGGCTGGGCGTCAGAGCCTGGTAGGTGGAGTAGGGAATGGTCTCGCTGCCATTGCCGCGGTCAACCCGCAGCCAGGGGCTGAAGCCGGAATCGCCAGGAATGGTCACCATGCCGCCGTAGACGCGGTATTGCAAGCCATCCCAGGAGGCAGGTGCCCCCATGTAGCCGAGCTCGAGGGTGTAGCCATGGCCCTTGTTGGTCATATCCCGGGTGTCGCCTTGGCTGCTGACCAGGCCGCCCTTCACGTAGAGGTTGAGCGGTTCCCCTGCCAAGAGGGGAGTCGCGGCGGCGGACAATGCCAGCCCCGCAATCATGATGGTGGTTCGTTTCATGTGAGTCTCCTCATGCCTCAGAACTTGATTCCGGTTTCAACCGTGAAGTAGCGTCCTCCGGGCATCCCGGCGTAGTAGGGCCCCCGGTATTGCATGGTCGATGGATCCATGAAGTAGCCGTTCTTGCCGTAGAAATTCGTGGCCTGGCTTCCATCGGCGAGGTTCTGGCCCATGTGCAAGGTCGCGTCGTTGTTACCCACCTGGTTCTGGGTGTAGACGTGGTTGAAGGGATTGGAGACTTCCACCCCCATCCACCAGCGGACCAGGGGGCCGATGGGGATTTCCAGGTTGTAACGGAGATTCAGTTCAAAGGCGTCGGGGTACTGGAAGCCACCGACCGATGTGCCGCGCTGGGCTTTGAAGATGTAGGTTCCCGCGCCACCATTGATCATGTTGGTGGTGGCGTAATTGGCGGGGGCATGAGCCATCACGGCCTGGTATTCGGCAGAGTAGGGATTCAGGTCCCACTGCTCCTGCTGGGTCCAGGTGCTTCCGGCGGTGTATTTGCCTCGGAGCACGAGTGAGGATTTCACGGCGCCGTGGCTGAGGTCGTAGGTGAGCCAGAAATTGGTCACCTGATTGATGGTGAGGCTCGGTTCGGTGATGTCTTCGGTGCTGTACCCGAAGCGCTTCCAGAGGTCTTCCCACCGCAGGCCCCATACCCAGTGGTTGGTTCCGATGTTGTCCACCCGCAGGTTGGACTGGGCGGACCAGTACTGCAGGTTCTGGTGGTTGCGGCTGTAGTTGTAGTTGCCGCCAAAGGTCAGGCGCGGCGAGAGCTTGAAGTCCCACTCGATCTCCGCCGCCGTGTAGTCGTGGTACAGGCCCGGATCGTTGGCCAGCAGGTTGCGGTAGCTGGTGACAGTGGTTCCATTGGTGTAGGCGTTGTTGACGGAGTACTGGTAGGGGTCCGCCAGCCATTGGTAGTTGTTTTTCCAGTCACGCCGCACCAGGGTGAACCGGATGTTGGACCCGTTGTCGTAGGCGCGACGGAAGGAGATGCTGTGCTCGTCGGAGTATTCCGCTTTGAAGTTGGGGTCGAGCTTGATGAAATCCGGCGACCAGAGGCTTCGGAAGTAAGTGTAGTTGGCGGGATTCAGCAGTTCCTGGGTGCTGGCCAGCGTAAAGCCATTGTTGGCCAGGTTGGAGCCGTCGTAGGGCAGCCCATTGGTGGTGGGGTCCCAGCTGTAATTGGCGATGTAGGGTTTCCGGCGGTGGACGAAGGCCATGTACATCGCCGCCGGAATGCGGTTGTGGAAGCGGCCGAAGGAATAGCTGAGGAGTCGCTTCTGATCGCCGCCGAGGTCCCATTTGAACTCGAAGCGGGGCGTGAGGATGTTGTAGGCCAGGACGCTGCCCTTGTCGTCACCCAGCTGGAACCGATCAAAGCGCAGGCCGCCCATGACGGAGAAGTTGGAGTTCAAGGTCCAGCGATCATTGACATAGAGGCTGGTGGTGGGTTGGTTGAAGCTGCCACTTTCCGGGCCCATGAAGTTCCGCATGCTGGCGCCCCCGTACCACTGGTAGGCATAGGGGCGGCTCGCTGACACGGCATCCGTGGTTCCGGGCCAGAGACTGGTCAGGTTGGCATGGGCTGCCCACATGACCCACTTGCCGGCATAGGCTGAAGGGTCCAACAAGGCCCCCGTATAACCTGTGGGATAGAGGATGTCGGTCGCCGTCAGGTCCGGAGAGATCTGGCCGCCCGGGGTATAGAACTGACGGGGAGCCGCGCCGGTGGAGGTGTCCCAATCCGTGCGTTCGTAGTTAAGACCCCAGTCGATCTGATGGTCGCCGAGCAAGGACTGAACGTTGACATAGAAGGTGGTATTGGATTTCTTGTCGCCCTGGTCATAAGGGCTGCCGGCCACAGCCTCATCCCGCGTCCAGCCCTGCCTCTTCCGGGCTTCCAAGAGGTTGGTGTAGGGATACCACGCGCCTGGCGCGCTGGCGCTGCCTGGGTGAAGGAAGGCACCGGGAATGCTACTGGCGCCGTTGCTATAGTTGCCATTCTCCCAGGTGCGGTTCGATCCCGAAGTGATCAGGTAGCCGCTGCTAGGCGGGACGATGGTTTCGCTGGTATGGCGCGCCAGACGAGCTTCCACCAGGTGGGTACCAAAGACGCCTTTGTAGCCGAGGTTCCAGACCCGGTTGGCTTCACCGGTGTTCCCGTAAAGGCCAGAGCTGATGGAAGCATTCCAGTCACGGTTGTACATGTCCGTGAGGGCACTTCTCGCCTGGGAGTAGGACCATTCCAGGGTCTGATCCTGCGTGATCTGGTAGAACACGGAGTACTGGTTGAACGTATCTTCCTGGCTTGTCTTGTAGGTTTTGCCCTGGTCCCAGAGATTCGCCTTGCGGATCTGGGCGCCGCCAGGAGTGACGAACAGGGTGCCGTCCGTTGAATTGGCATAATCGTGGCTGATGGAGCTGCTGCCGCCGTTGTAGTCCGACCACCAGCGGGGCACGAAATTTTGACTGCTCTTGGTGGGCTTGAATCGGCCGCCCCAGGCGAAGGTGATGTGATCCTTCCAGAGTGGGCCGCTCAGTGTGGCTTCGTAGGAGCGGTCGATGGCGTCATCGGTCGGGGAAATCTGGTGGGTGTTCCAGTCGCTTCCGAACCGGGCCACCTGGCGACCGGGGTAGCCCGGATCTCCCGTGGCGCCTAGGGTCGAGCGCCCGTAGTTCGCGCGCACGCTGCCTTTGAACTCATTGGTCCCGCGGGTGGTGACGTAGGAAATCATGCCGCTTTCGGTGTTGCCATAGCGGGCATTAAGGGGCGATTGGATGAGGGACACGGACTCGATCATGTCCGTGACCATCAGCTGGTTGCCTTTGAAGTTGCCCCATCCGGCGTCGCCGGCGGACATGCCGTTTACCAGGAACTTGCCACCCACCGTATTGCCGCCGCGGATGTGCACCGTGGTGCCTTGGTCGTTGCCATCTGTCACCACACCTGGAGCGATTGAGGTTATGGAAAGGAGATCCGATGCCGGAAGCAGGGCCGTGAGAGTGTCCATGGAATAGACGGACTGGGTACTGGTCTCGGTCTTGTCGATCTGGGAGGCCGCGGCAATCACCTGCACCACGGCGCCCTGGACTTCTGTTTGGATAGGCGCAACGCGCATGTTCTGACGGATGGTCTGGCCCGGGCTGACAAAGCATTTGACCGTGCCGGATACGTAACCGTCCTTGGAACAACTCAGGGCGTATTCGCCGTTCGGCAGGAGGGGGATGCGGTAGTTTCCATCGGCATCGCTGATGACCGTCCGGTCGCTGAGGATCTTGGGGGACCGCAGGATGAGACGGACACCTTGGAGGGGTTTGCCCGTCTTCTGGTCCGTGATAGAGCCGACAAGGGTCCCGACGGTTTCCTGGGCCATCAGGGAGGTGACGCCGACAAGGGCGAGGGTGAGGGTTGAGAAACGAGTGAATGGGCGCATGGGGATGTCTCCTTGGTTGGGATCCGGGTGGCCGCGGGTCAGAGCCGGACGCCCAAGGCGACTTCAAGCACAAGTCCGGTCTTGCTGGACTCGGTGTACTTGGGCGCCGCGCCGGTCGTGGAGAAGGGGTGGTAGTAGATGCCGTTGAAGGTGGTCTCTCTGAGGTTCAACTCCAGCCGGAAGATGTCGGAGAAGGTCGTGCTCACACCGGCAAAGGCGCCCGGCTGAACCTTCTTCACGTCCTTCGAGTAGTTGGCGCCTTCGTAGTAGTTCCAGTCACCGTAGCCGCTGATGCGGGGAATCACTTGGAAGGTGTGGGCCGAGTCGTAGTAGCCCGGCGTCAACGTCATGAAGATTTCGTGGTGGGTCTGCCGGTAGTCGAGGCTCAAGCCTGCCTGCCAGTCCCAGCCCTCGGCCCAGGAGAAAGGAAGCGCAGCCTGATAGCCCACCTTCAGCCCAAGGCCCTTGAAGGTCATCGACTCGCCTTGCAGGGAGAAATCGGGGTTGATTACGACGGGATGGGTGTTGGTTCCGTCGAAATAGGTCTGTGAGACACTGCTGGGATTCCATGGATCCTGGTTGGGTGTGTAGTAGGCAGGGCCGTACTGCGTGGTGTCGCGACGGTAGCCGTTGAACACGTCGTAGGTCAGTTCTGTGGTCAGGCGCCCCTTGCTGAGGGGAAAGGCGGCTTCTAAGCCGAAGCCCATGGTCCGGTTGCCCAATGAGTCTTTGGCAACGGGGCCCGAGAGATTGCCTGCCCGGATCTTGAAGGAAAGATCAGGCATGGTTTGCGCCTTGATGGGCAGGGCCATGCCTGCCGCCAGCGCAAGGCAGATAGCCGCGGTTCGAACGCGGGTGGTCATGTGGTACCTCCGAAGTGGGTGGGGTGGAGGAGAAGGGGACAACGGGACCGTTTGGGTGGCCGCCATCAGGACTGGAGTTGGTCGGGACTCGCGCAAGCAGTGGGCTGGACACCCACTGGAATTCGCAATGACAAGACGCAAGATCTCGTGGCGCTTTATCCGCAGGGGATGAAGCGCCAGAGGTATTCGGCTGGAAAGGATCTCGCAAGCTGCAATCGGTTTCTGAAATCGGTTACATTATTGCGCTCGAACATGTCGCCTGGTCAATAGGCTTTTTACATATTTTTTTGGCCGGTGTTGTTTTCGGTTTCCCTTAAGTTCCCACGCCGTGATTCCTGCTTGCAGAATTCTCCGTCATGGTTCGGAACAGGCGGTGTTCAGGGCATCACCTTCCGCTTTTCTTCCAGTCCGCGAGAAAGCCTTCGATGCCCTTCTCGGTCAGGGGATGGAACAGCATCTGGTCGAACACTTTGGTGGGGATCGTCGCCACTTGGGCACCGGCCAGGGCGGCATCCGTCACGTGCCTGGGGCTGCGGATGGAGGCTGCCAGAACATGGGTGGGCAGGCCGTGGGTGGCGAAGATGGCGGTCAATTCCGAGATGAGCTCCATCCCCGGCAGGTTGATGTCATCCAGTCGGCCGATGAAGGGTGAAACATAGGTGGCTCCGGCCTTGGCGGCCATCAGGCCCTGGGTCGCGCTGAAGCAGAGGGTCACGTTGGTCTTGATGCCCTCACTTTTGAAAGCGTGCGTGGCCTTGAGCCCTTCGGCAGTCAAGGGAACCTTCACCACGATGTTCCGATGGATCTTCGCCAGCTTCCGGCCCTCTTCGATCATTCCAGGGGCATCCAGGGCAATCACTTCGGCGGAAATGGGGCCATCCACAATGCCGCAGATCTCCTCGATGATCGCCTCGAAGGGGCGGCCGGATTCCTTGGCGATGAGGCTGGGATTGGTGGTGACGCCGTCAAGGATGCTCCAGGCGCTGATCCGTTGGATCTCGGCGACATTGGCGGTATCGATGAAAAATTTCATATTCGGTTCCTGGGCAGGACCAGCCTCAGGGCAGAGGCTCGGGGAGATGGAGGGAGGGCCGGTCTGGAATCAGGTCGGCCAAGGCTTGGGGAGAATCCACCAGGGCGTCGAAGCCCAGAGGTTCCAATTCAGAACGTGAGTGGGTGCCCCAGGTCACGCCGATGGCGCGAACCCCGGCGTTCCGGGCCGTCTGCAGATCGGCGGAACTGTCACCCACATAGATCGCCCGGCCCGGGGGAATGGCGCCCAGGGCGGCAAGGAGCCCCCTTGGATCGGGCTTTGGCGCAGGCATGTCATCCTCGCCGATCATCGCCGTGAAGCAGTCCGCCACACCAAGACGATGGAGAATGGCGCGGATAAAGGCTCCGCGGCTGTTGCTGACCACCCCGAGGAGCAAGCCCCGATTCGCAAGGGCCTCCACTGCCTGCCTTACGCCCGGATAGAGGTCCGCCAGATCCGAATGGTGCAGGGCCAATTGGCTGTAGCGGTGGGCCATGTTCTCCTGGGCTGCGGGACTGTCTATGCCTGTGAGCAGGCCCAGCCGTTTGGCTGTGGGATGGACCATGCCCGCGACAATCTGGTCGGGGGTCGCCTTGTCCAGGCCCCTCTCCCACAGAACCCCGTTGGAGGCCGAAATCACGGCAGGAATGGAGTCGACAAGGGTGCCGTCGTGATCGAACATCACCGCATCGATGGGGCCGAGAGGGCTCAAAGGGGCTCCGTGGGGGAGGAGGAGGATCAGCCTCGGAAATACAGGTAGGCGGCGGCGATCAGCGCCACGACCAGGACAGAGACCGCCACATCGCGGCGGCTCCAGGAACTGCGGCTTTCAGCCCCCTGCTCGCTCGTGATGGTGCTGAAGGTGAGGCCCACGAGCTGCGCTTCATCCGGTGCTTTGGTGAGGTAGCTGACCACCACCATGGCGAGGGCACTGACCACGAGGATGATCATGCTGAAATACTGGAAGTAGATGTGATTGATGATCCAAAGCCAGGAGCCCGGCGTATAAGTGAAACCGTGGATCAGGGCGCCGGGAGTGTCCACGGCGAGCCGGAACAAGCCAAGAATGAAGCCCACCGTGAGCGCCGCCAGGCAACCCTTCGCGTTGAGTCGCTTCCAGTAGATGCCCAGGAAGAACACCACGAAGATGGGAGGCGCCAGATAGCCCTGGACCGATTGCAGGTAGTCGTAGAGCCCATGGGAGCCCTTGATGACGGGAATCCAGAGGATACCGATGAGAACCATGACCATGGTGGCGATCCGGCCCATGCGCACCAGGGAAACCTGACCGGCCTGGGGCCGCATCTTCGCGTAGCAGTCGAGGGTGAACAGGGTGGAGCTGGCATTGAAGACGCCAGCCAGGGAGCTCATCAAGGCGGCGATGAGGCCCGCGACCACCAGGCCCCGGACGCCGACAGGAAGCACGTGGGCGACCATGGAGGGGAAGGCGTATTGCAGTTGCGAGCGCACGGGCTGTCCAGAAGCGTCGATCATGCCGTTGAGGGCCGGGACGGTGCCGCTCTTGGCGAGGGCGAAGCAGATCATGCCGGGGATGATGAAGATGAACACCGGAAGAAGCTTGAGCAGGGCGGCGAAAATGGAGCCACGACGGGCGTGCTGTTCATTCTTGGCGCCAAGGGTGCGCTGGACGATGTACTGGCAGGTGCACCAGTACCACAGGCCGATGACCGGGGCGCAGACGATCATGCCCAGCCAGGGGTAGTGCCCATTGAAATACCAGGCCATGCGAGTGACCACGCCCGACTGGTTGGCCTCGATGACCGGCGCCCAGGTGCTTTGGACCCCGTGGGGCACCATGGGCTTCCAGAGGTTGAACATGTCCGCGGGAAGGGCGTTGTGGAGCGCCTGCCAGCCACCTAGTTTGTGAAGCCCCAGCACCGTGACGAGCAGGGAGCCGAGGATGAGCACCACCACCTGGATGGTCTCGGTGTAGGCCACGGCACGCATGCCGCCGATGACGGTGTAGATGCCGGTGAGCAGCAGGAGAGTGAGGCAGCCCACCCAGAAGCTGTCCAGGTAGATGAAGCCGAGGTTCAGGTGCATCTCTGGAAGCAGGAAGCCGAAGACCACGCCCCCGGCGAAGATGCCGACCGCCACCTTGGAGAGCACGTACAGGACCAGGGAGACGATGGAAAGCATCCAGCGCGAAGCCGGTGAGAAGCGCTTCTCCAAAAATTCCGGCATGGTGTAGACCCGGCTCCGCATGTAGAAGGGAACCATCACCCAGGCCAGAACCAAGAGGCACCAGGCGTGCAGCTCGTAGTGGGCCATCGCCACGCCATCTGTGGCCCCAGAGCCTGCCAGGCCCACGACGTGCTCGGATCCGATGTTGGAAGCGAAAATGGAGGCGCCGATGATCCACCAGCTGAGGTTCCTGCCCGCCAGGAAGTAGTCATCCGTGGTCTCGCGGTTTTTCCGAATCACCCACCAGGACACGGCGAGGAGGACGCTGAAGTAGAGGCCGATCACCAGCCAGTCAAAAGTCTGTAAGGCAGACCGCGACTGAGGCAGGGCCTGGGTCGGATCGCCGGTGAGGAGGGTGAGGAACATGGTGGATCCCTTCGATGGGGGCCGGGGTGGGGGGAAGGTGGAAGCCAGTTAGCGGTAGGAAGCCTCGTTCCAGCGGAGCTGGTTCTTGAAGTCGGGAATGCGCGTGTTCTCGTCGATGCAGAGGTACTCGATGCCTGCCATGGCGGTGAAGTCTTCGATGTGGGGGGCGAGGGCGGCCTGGCTGAAGGCTGCGTGGTGGGCGCCGCCGGCGTAGATCCAGGCAGCAGCCGCCACCTTCAGGCTTGGCCGGGGCACCCACAGGGCGCGGGCCACCGGAAGGTGGGGCAGGGCATGCTGGGGCTTCACCACATCCAGGATGCTGACGATCATGCGAAAGCGGTTGCCCATGTCGATGAGAGAAGCGTTCACAGCGGGACCCGATGGAGTGCCAAAGACGAGGCGCGGCGGATCATCCTTGCCGCCGATGCCCAGGCGGTGGATTTCCAGGGAGGGACGAGGCGTGTCTGCGATGGAAGCGCAGACCTCTAGCATATGGGCGCCGAGCACTTGAGGGGCCGAAGGATCGAGGTGATAGGTGTAGTCCTCCATGAAGGAGGTGCCTCCGGGCAGGCCGGAACCCATGACCTTCATGGCCCGGACCAGGGCGGCCGTCTTCCAATCGCCTTCGGCGCCGAAGCCGTAGCCGTCCGCCATAAGGCGCTGCACGGCCAGCCCCGGCAGCTGACTGAGGCCATGCAGGTCCTCGAAATTGGTGGTGAAGCCCTTGAAGCCGCCCGCGACCAGGAAGCCGCGCAGGCCCAGCTCAATGCGGGCGGATTCTTGAAGCGAGGCCCGCCGTTCGCCACCGGGTCGAAGGCAGGGCATGAGCTCGTACTGGCCGTCGAATTCGCGGCAGAGACGCTCCACTTCGGCGTCACTCACGGATTTGACTGCGGCCGAAAGGCTGCCCATGGCGTGGGCCGTCACGGAGTAGCCGAGCCGGATCTGAGCCTCCACTTTGTCGCCTTCGGTCACCGCCACTTCGCGCATGTTGTCGCCGAACCGGACGATTCGGGCGCCCTGCGCATCTTGCCAGGCACAGGCAGCCCGGGCCCAGACGCCGACTTCTTCCTGGACCGCAGCTTCCGTCCAATGGCCCACCACCACCTTCCGCTCCTTGCGCATGCGGGTGGCGATGAAACCAAATTCCCGATCGCCGTGGGCGGCCTGGTTCAGGTTCATGAAATCCATGTCGATGGTGGCCCAAGGCACATCACGGTTGTGCTGGGTGTGCAGGTGCAGGAAGGGTTTCCTCAGCACGGACAGCCCGCGGATCCACATCTTCGCTGGAGAGAAGGTGTGCATCCAAAGCACCAGACCCACACAGGCCGGGGTGCAATTGGCCTCCTCGCACAGGGCTGTGATGGCGTCGGGCGTGGTGAGCACCGATTTGAAAACCACCTTGGCGGGGATGCTCGGTGAGGCGTCCAGGGCCTGGGCGATTTCCTGGGAGTTGGAGGCCACCTTCTCCAGGGTGCTCGGTCCATAGAGGTGCTGGCTTCCGGTGACGAACCAGATTTCCTGCTGTTTCAAGTCGATCATGCTTGCTCCTGGCGTTGGCACTGCTGGTCACGGATGGTGAGGAGTTCTTTCATGACGTTGGCCATGGAGCCGTTCCAGGATGGAGTCCCGAAACCGTCATGGAGTTGGCGGTAGAGCTGGTAAAGGTCACGGTAGACGGCGTGGGCCTCCGGATTGGGCTGGTAGACCTTGCGGATTCCACACAGGCATTCCTGGGCCTTTCGGATGGAGGGGAAGGCGCCGGCGGCCATGGCTCCGAACAAGGCGGCACCGAGTGCGGGCGTCTGTTCGCTGCGCGCGATCTTCATGGGCCGTCCGGTGATGTCCGCATAGGTCTGCATGAGGAAGGCGTTCTTGGCCGCCAGCCCACCGCAGTTCACCACTTCCCGGATGGGCACACCGTAATCCTCGATGCGCTCGATGATGGTGAGGGCTCCGAAAGCGGTGGCTTCGATGAGGGCCCGGTAGATTTCATGGGGCTGCGTGTGGAGGGTCTGTCCCAGGAGGAGTCCGGTCAGACGGGCATCCACGAGGACGGTGCGGTTCCCGTTGTTCCAATCCAGGGCCAGGAGGCCGCTTTCGCCTGGCGTTTGCTGGGAGGCCAATTCACCAAGGGTTTTGAATTTCTCGTCGAGACCGGCGCCCAGGC